>JBGQEX010000116.1:0-13275 GCA_041496605.1 Piscinibacter sp. | reverse complement strand
CGGTGAACACCATGTCGACCGTCTGCTCGGCGCCGATCTGGCGGATCGCCGACGCCAGCGCGTACGACGTGGCCAAGGTGTCGGCGCCGGCGAAGGCGCGGTCGGTCACCAGCACTGCGTCGTCGGCGCCGAAGCTCACGCACTTGCGCAGCGCTTCTTCGGCCTGCGGCGGGCCCATGCACAGCATCGTCACCTTGCCGCCGAATCGGTCCTTCAGGCGCAGCGCCTCTTCGAGCGAGAACAAGTCGTAGGGGTTGACGATCGCCGGCACACCCTGCCGCATGATCGTGTTGGTGACCGGGTGGACGCGGATCTGCGCCGAGTCGGGGACCTGCTTGATACAGACGACGATGTGCATGGCTTGCTCCTCGGGGTCGGTGGCTTCAGGCGGGCTCGCGCGCGGAAGGCTCACGCGCGACCGAGGGCAGCGTCGAGCGCAGGCTTTGCAGCGACACATGCTGCTGGCCGTCGGCGTCCTGGAACACCTTGAACACCTTCTCGCGCGCCGGCGTCGACTTCACGAAGTCTTCGTACGAGCGGACCAGCAGCGCGCGGTAGCACTGGTACAGCGCCTGTTCGTTGTCGGCCGGCAGCTTGGGCTCCTGGCGGATGTACTGGAAGAAGCGCTTGAGGATGTGCAGCCGGCTCACGTTGACGACCTGCGGGTCGAACGGCACCGCGAAGAAGTCGAGGAAGTCCTCGGCCGAGGACAGTTCGCGCAGGCGCTGGGTCAGATCGTTCATGGTGTGCTTTCTCCGAACGCGGGTTGGGCGCAGCTCTCATCGCAGCTGTGGCACGTGCCTTCGCCAGGCGTGGCCTCACCACGCAGTGCGGCCATCTCGCGTTCGAGGCCGGCGATGCGTTCCAGCAGGCAGGCGATGGCCTTGCCCACCGGGTCGGGGATGAGGTGGTGTGCGAGGTCGATGCCGTGCGTGGCGTGGCGCCGGTGGCGCGGCACGACCACGCGGCCGGGAATGCCGACCACGGTCGCGCCCGCCGGCACCTCTTCGATCACCACCGAGTTGGCGGCCACGCGTGCACGCTCTCCGATGGTGATCGGGCCGAGGATCTTGGCGCCGGCCCCGACGACGACACCGTCGCCCAGCGTCGGGTGGCGCTTGCCGGGGCTCCAGCTGGTGCCGCCGAGGGTGACGCCGTGGTACAGCGTCACGTCGTCGCCGACCTCGGCGGTCTCGCCGATGACGACACCGGCGCCATGGTCGATGAAGAAGCGTCGGCCGATGCGTGCGCCGGGGTGGATGTCGACGCCGGTCGCGGCGCGCGCCAGGAAGGCCAACGCTCGCGGCAGGTAGCGCCAGCCGCGCCGCCACAAGGCATGCGCCACGCGGTGCGCCGCCACCGCGTGCACGCCGGGGTAGAGGGTCCAGACCTCGAAGCGTGAACGCGCCGCGGGATCGCGTTCGACCACGCAGGCCACGTCTTCGCGCAGCATTTTCCAGATGCCGGGCGCTCGTTCACGCTGCGCCGCTGTCGCGACGGGGCCGCTGAGCGCGAGCACGGCGGGGTCGTCGCGCTTCATGAGGGCAGCCCCTCGGACTCGGTGGCTTCGAGATAGAAACAAAGCAGTTCGGCCGCGGTGGGCGCGCGCTTGGCCTGCATCGCGTGGATGCGGATGCGCTCGATCAGCGGGCTCAATTCGAGGTTCATCACCGGCAGCCCGAGCGTCTGGTAGGCCACCCGCACCGCGTGCGAGCCCGAGTGTTTGCCGAGCACGGTGCGGCGCTCGCGGCCCAGCTCGGCGGGGTCGAAGCTTTCGTAGGTGCCGGGGTGCTTGAGCAGGCCATCGACATGGATGCCCGACTCGTGCGTGAACACGGCCTCGCCGACGATGCTCTTGTTGGCCGCCACCGGCCGACCGGAGGCGCGCGCCACCAGTTGCGAGATGCCGACGAGGGCGGTGCTGCGCACGCCGGTGTCCACGCCGTGGACGTGACGCAGGCCCATCACCACCTCTTCGAGCGCGGCGTTGCCGGCACGCTCACCCAGCCCATTGACCGTGGTGTTGGCATGCGTCGCGCCGGCACGCAACGCGGCCAGCGTATTGGCGGTGGCCAGCCCCAGGTCGTTGTGCGCGTGGATCTCGATTTCGATGTCGACGGCGTGGCGCAAGCGCGCGATCGCATCGAAGGTGGTGAACGGATCGAGCACGCCGAGCGTGTCGGCGAAACGCACTCGCCGCGCGCCGCAGCGCTCGGCGCGTCGCGCCACTTCGCACAGGAAAGCGAGGTCGGCGCGCGAGGCATCTTCGGCTCCGACCGACACCTCGTGCCCCGCGTGGCGCGCCACGCTGACGAAACGCTCCACCTGGTCCAGCACCCAGGTCCGCGGCTTGCCGAGCTTGTGCTGCAGCTGGATGTCGGACACCGGGATCGACAGGTGCACGATGTCGGCAACGCACTGGCTGGCGGCCTGCACGTCGTTCTCGCACATGCGGCCCCACACCATCAGGCGCGCGTTCAGGCCGAGTGCGGCGATGGCGTTGATGCTGGCGATCTCCTGCGCGCCCATCGCCGGAATGCCCACCTCCATCTCGGGCACGCCGGCCTCCGACAGCGCGCGCGCGATGGCGCATTTCTCTTCGACCGTGAAGGCCACGCCGGCGGTCTGTTCGCCGTCGCGCAAGGTCGTGTCGTTGATGATCACCGCGGGCTGCATGGCCTTGATCTGCAAGCGCTGTGCCATGCGCCGAAGGCGCCGGAAGCCTTGATTTCATGCGGGTTTGCGGGGCGTGTTGTCGCCGCTGTCGGCTTTGTGCCGTTTGCCACACGAGGGGTTCGTGACGAGGGCGACAAGACCTGGGAGCGAGACCGTCACATGAGACCGTCACATGAGGCCGTCACATGAGGCCGTCATACCGGCGAACGCCGGTATCCATTCTTCGAGGCGCGGCGCACTTGGCGACGCTCGCGGGCCTTCAAGCAGTGGATCCCGGCGTTCGCCGGGATGACGACAGCTCCGCCGGGATGACCTTCTGCGCCTACCGCTCGCGCGCGTGGTTGCGCGTGTGCCGCGGCAACTCGACCGTGATGTCGCCGGCGCCCAGCTTGACGCAGCACGCCAGCCGCGATGCGGGCTCGATGCCCCAGGCGTTGTCGAGTTCGTCGTTCTCTTCGTCGCCTGGCGGCTTGAGGCTGTCGGCGCCGTGGCGGATCAGCACATGGCAGGTGGCGCAGGCGGCGACCATGTCGCAGGCATGCTCGATCGCCACGCCGGCGGCCAGCAGGCCATCGCACAACACGCCGCCGCGGCCGAGTTCGAAACTCGCGCCGTTGGGGCACAGATCGGCGTGCGGGAGGATGGTCACTTTCGGCATGTGGCTCAGCCCAAGGTCTCGAGCGCGCGGCCCGACAGCGCGCGCTGGATGCTCGCGTTCATGCGACGCCCGGCGAACTCGGTGGTCGCGACGTTGAGCGCCTCGCAGGCGGCCTTGACGATGGCGGTGGACGCTTCGGTCTCCAGTGCCTCGGCCACGTCGTTCATCGCGCGATGCACCGCGTCGCGCTCGGTCGGCGACAGCAGCGCGTCGCCGTCGAGCGCCAGCGCCGCCTCGGTTGCGTCGAGCAGGCGCCGCGCGTCGACCTGGGCCTCGCGCAGCATGCGCAGCCGCATGTCGGCGTCGGCCTGGCCGACACTGTCGTGCAGCATGGCCGCGATCTGCTCGTCGCCCAATCCGTAGGCCGGCTTGACCTGCACCTCGGCATGCACGCCGGTGCTCTGTTCGCGCGCCGACACCGACAGCAGCCCGTCGGCATCGATCTGGAACGTGACGCGGATTCGCGCCGCGCCGGCCACCATCGCCGGGATGCCGCGCAGGTCGAAGCGCGCCAGCGAGCGGCAGTCGGCGACGGCTTCGCGTTCGCCCTGCAGAACGTGCAGCGACATCGCGGTCTGCCCGTCCTTGAAGGTGGTGAACTCCTGCGCGCGTGCCGTCGGCAGCGTGGAGTTGCGCGGGATGATCTTCTCGACCAGCCCGCCCATGGTTTCGAGGCCGAGCGACAGCGGGCAGACGTCGAGCAGCGTGAAGAGAGCGTCATCGGCGCCGCGGTTGCCGGCCAGCACATTGGCCTGGATGGCCGCGCCCAGCGCCACCACCTGGTCGGGGTCGAGGTCGGTCAGCGGCGCGCGGCCGAAGTAGCCGGCCACGGCCTCGCGCGCCACCGGCATGCGCGTCGAGCCGCCCACCAGGACCACCCCGTCGACCTCGGCCGCGACAACGCCGGCGTCGCGCAGCGCGCGCCGCGTGGCCGCCAGCGTGCGCTGGATCAGCGGTGCGGCAAGACGCGCGAACTCGTCGCGCGTCAGCGTGGCGCGCCACGCAGCCGCGTCGAGATCGACCTTGACCTCCACCTGCGGCTGAACCGACAGCGCGTGCTTGGCGGCGCGGGCCGCGACCAGCAGGCGTTGCTGGTCGCGCGGCCCCAGCGCTTCGAATTCGCCCTCGGCGTCACACAGCCAGCGCGCGACGGCGCGGTCGAAGTCGTCGCCGCCCAAGGCCGAATCGCCGCCGGTGGCCATCACCTCGAACACGCCGCGGCTCAAGCGCAGGATCGAGATGTCGAAGGTGCCGCCGCCGAGGTCGTAGATCGCGAACACGCCTTCGGATGCGTGGTCCAGCCCGTAGGCAATGGCCGCCGCCGTCGGTTCGTTGAGCAGACGCAGCACGTTCAGGCCGGCCAGGCGCGCCGCGTCCTTGGTGGCCTGGCGCTGCGCGTCGTCGAAGTAGGCCGGCACGGTGATGACCACGCCGGTGAGATCGCCGCCCAGCGCCGCCTGCGCGCGATCGCGCAGCGCGCGCAGGATCTCGGCCGACACCTCCACCGGCGAGCGCGTGCCCGCCGCGGTTTCCAGCGCCACCATGCCGGGCCGGTCGAGCAGCTTGTAGGTGGGGGCGCCGGACTTGAGCACGTCAGCCAGGCCGCGCCCCATCAGCCGCTTCACCGACGCGATGGTGTTGAGCGGGTCGTCCGCCTGCTGCGCCAGCGCCTGCGCGCCGACCACCACGCCGCCGTCGGCCGCGTAGCGCACCACCGACGGCAGCAAGGCCGCTCCGGCTTCGTCGGCCAGCGCACGCAGCTGCGCGCTCTGCACCGTGGCGATCAGCGAGTTGGTGGTGCCCAGGTCGATGCCGGCGGCCAGCCGGTGCTGGTGCGGTGCGGCGGCTTGGCCCGGCTCGGCGATCTGCAGCAGCGCCATCGTTCAGACGGCGAAGCTCTCGCCGCAGCCGCATTGCGCCTTGGCGTTCGGGTTGTTGAACTTGAAGCCTTCGTTGAGCCCTTCGCGCACGAAGTCGAGTTCGGTGCCGGCGAGAAACGGCAGGCTCTTCGGGTCGACCATCAGCGCCAGGCCGTGGCTCTCGAACTTCAGGTCGCCCGCGCTGTCGTCGTCGACGAATTCGATGGCGTAGGCCAAGCCCGAGCAGCCGCTGGTCTTCACCGCCAGGCGCAGGCCGATGCCCTTGCCACGCTTGGCCAACGACTTGTGCACATGCCGCGCTGCGGCATCGGTCAAGGTCACGGACATGGTCAACCTCACATCGAGAAGGAACTGCCGCAGCCGCAGGTGGTCTGCGCGTTCGGGTTGTGGATGACGAAGCGCGAGCCCTCCAGGCCGTCTTCGTAGTCGATCTCGGCGCCCAGCAGGTACTGCAGGCTCATCGCGTCGACCAGCAGCGTGACGCCGTCTTTCGCGATCGCCGTGTCGTCGTCGGCGACGTTGTCGTCGAACGCGAAGCCGTACGAAAAGCCCGAGCAGCAGCCGCCGCTCACGTACAGCCGCAGCTTGAGTTGCGGGTTGCCCTCTTCAACCACCAGCTCGGCCACCTTGGCGGCGGCGGCTGCGCTCAAGCGCACGGGGTCGGGCGGCGCACCGTGGGTGGCGGGTGCCGGCAAAGTGTTGGTTTCCATGGCTGTTGCTCCAAAGGTTTCAATGCGAGGCCGACGTGCACACCGGCTGGTCGTCGGTCACGATTTCCGAAGGGGCCGCGCCGGCCGCGCGTGCCGCCGCCTGCTTCGCGTGGTAGTCGGCCACCGCCGCCTTGATGGCGTCTTCGGCCAGGATGGAGCAGTGGATCTTCACCGGCGGCAGCGCCAGTTCCTCGGCGATCTGCGTGTTCTTGATCGTCAGCGCCTCGTCGAGCGTCTTGCCGCGCACCCACTCGGTGACCAGTGACGACGAGGCGATGGCCGAACCGCAGCCATAGGTCTTGAACTTCGCGTCCTCGATCACGCCTTGCGCGTTGACCTTGATCTGCAGGCGCATCACGTCGCCGCAGGCGGGTGCGCCGACCATGCCGGTGGCCACGCCCTCGTCGCCGGGCTCGAACGACCCGACGTTGCGCGGGTTCTCGTAGTGCTCGATCACCTTGTCGCTGTAGGCCATGGGGTTGCTCCTGCTGTGGATTGAGATGCAATGGACTCAGTGCGCCGCCCACTGGATGCTGTCGAGGTCGATGCCGGCTTGCACCATGTCCCACAGCGGGCTCATCGCGCGCAGCTTGCGCACCACTTCGCTGACGCGTGCGATCGTGAAGTCGATCTCGTCGACCGTCGTGAAGCGGCCCACGGTGAAGCGGATCGAGCTGTGCGCGAGTTCGTCGTTGCGGCCCATCGCGCGCAGCACGTAGCTCGGCTCCAGGCTGGCCGAGGTGCACGCCGAGCCGGAGGACACCGCCACGTCCTTGATGCCCATCAGCAGCGACTCGCCCTCGACATAGTTGAAGCTCGCGTTCAGGTGGTGCGGCGTGCGCTGCGTGGGGTGACCGTTGAGATGCACCTCTTCGAGCGCCGACAGCCCGGCCCACAGCCGATCGCGCAGCGCGCGGACGCGTTCGAGCTCGGTGCCCATGTCTCGGTGCAGCAGATCGAAGGCCGCGCCCATGCCGACGATCTGGTGCGTGGGCAGCGTGCCCGAACGCATGCCGCGTTCGTGGCCACCGCCGTGGATCTGAGCCTCGATGCGCACGCGCGGTTTGCGCCGCACGTACAGCGCGCCGATGCCCTTGGGGCCGTAGACCTTGTGTGCCGACATCGACATCAGGTCGACCGGCAGCGTCGTCACGTCGATTCCGACCTTGCCGACCGCCTGCACCGCGTCGACATGCAGCAGCACGCCCCTGGCGCGGCAGAGGCTGCCGATCGCGGCGATGTCCTGGATCACGCCGGTCTCGTTGTTGACGAACATCACCGACGCCAGCACCGTGTCGGGCCGCAGCGCGGCCTCGAACGCGGCCAGGTCGACCAGACCGTCGGCGTTCACCGGCAGCACCGTGACCTCGGCGCCGTCGCGCTCCAGTTCACGCATCGTGTCGAGCACGGCCTTGTGCTCGGTGGCCACGGTCACGAAGTGCCGGCCCTTGGACTTCAGGAACTGCGCCGCCCCCTTGATGGCGAGGTTGTTCGATTCGGTCGCGCCGGAGGTCCAGACGATTTCGCGCGGGTCGGCGCCGATCAGTTGCGCCACCTGCTCGCGTGCGATCTCGACGGCTTCTTCGGCTGCCCAGCCGTAGGCATGCGAGCGGCTGGCCGGGTTGCCGAAGCGCTCGGTGAGGTACGGAATCATCTTGCTGGCCACGCGCGGGTCGACCGGGGTGGTTGCCGCATAGTCCAGGTACACCGGACGCCGCGCCCGATCGACGGCTGCCGGTGACGGGCTGGAAGAAGGGGTCATGCTGGGCGCTCCTTGCGTGACTCGCTGACGTTGCAGTCGTCATTTGCAACTCGCATGCCACGCAGACCGATCGCCCAAGCCGTTGATTTGAAATGGGTTTCTTCCCAAGCTCGGAGCGCTCAATGGGTCGTGTGCGTTTTGTCGCGCGTCGATGTCGGGTTTGTTGGATGGGGCGATTTGTTGCCATCGAACCGCGTGTGTCCGTTGCAGAGGTGCAAGCCCCGGACCACCAGCAACGGGCGAGTTGATTCAGGTCACAACAGCCCATGCGCGCGGCACCTAGAGTAAGCAAGCTCTGTCGCCTGTTCCTCTCGCCGGGCGTCGTGGCCTGGTCCCGCGATGCACGCTGAAGCCTCTTCGCCTCACCTGCCAACTCCGAGTGCCACCCCGGTGTTCATCGCGCGCGGCCTGACCAAGGTCTACAAGATGGGCGAGGTCGAGGTGCACGCGCTGCGCGGCGTCGACCTGGAGATCTATGCGTCGGAGTTCGTCGTGCTGCTGGGGCCGTCGGGCAGCGGCAAGTCGACCCTGCTGAACATCCTTGGCGGTCTGGATACACCCACCAGCGGGTCCGCGATGTGGCGCGACCACGACCTGACACACGCGAACGACGCCGAACTGACGCGCTACCGGCGCGAGCACGTCGGCTTCGTATTCCAGTTCTACAACCTGATCCCGTCGCTCACCGCGCTCGAAAACGTGGCGCTGGTGACCGAGATGTCCGACCAGCCGCTGCCCCCCGAGGAGGCGTTGGCGCTGGTCAATCTCGGCGACCGGCTCAACCACTATCCGTCGCAGATGTCGGGCGGCGAGCAGCAGCGGGTGGCGATCGCGCGGGCGATCGCGAAGCGCCCCGACGTGTTGCTGTGCGACGAACCCACCGGCGCGCTCGACTACGCCACCGGCAAGCTCGTGCTGGAGGTGATCGCCAGGATCAACGCCGAACTCGGCACGACCGCGGCGGTCATCACGCACAACGCGCCGATCGCGCAGATCGCCGATCGCGTGATGCGCATGGCCGACGGACGCATCGCCTCGATCGAACGCAACGCGGCCAAGCTGCGGCCGGAGCAGATTTCATGGTGACGATGCTCGATCGCAAACTGCTGCGCGATGTCTGGCAGCTGCGAGGGCAGGTGCTTGCGATCGCACTCGTGGTCGCCGCCGGCATCACCGGCTACGTCGGATCGCTGTCGTCGTACGACACGCTGAGGGATCTGCAGGCCTCGCACTACGAGCGCGCGCGCTTCGCGCAGGTGTTCGCCGTGGGCAAGCGCGCGCCGCTCGGCCTGGTCGATCGCCTGCTCGAGATCCCCGGCGTGACCGAAGTCGAGGCCACGGTTCGTTTCGACGTGCTGCTCGACCTGCCGGGCGTCGTCGAGCCGCTCACCGGCCGCATGATCGCGCTGCCCGAGCATGGCTTGCCGCGCATGAACCGGCTGACGCTGATGCGCGGCGCCTGGATCGATGTGCCCGACTCGAACCAGGCCCTGGTCAACGAGACCTTCGCCAGCGCCCATGGCCTGGCGCCCGGCAGCCGCGTCGACGCGCTGCTCAACGGCAAGCGCGAGTCGCTGCTGATCGTCGGCACGGTGATCTCGCCCGAGTACATCTTCCCCAGCCGCGGCAGCTTCGGCGACGAGCGCAGTTTCGGCCTCTTCTGGGTCGGGAGGCAACGCCTGGCTGCTGCGTTCAACATGGAGGGCGCGTTCAACAGCGTGGCGGTGCGGCTCGAGCATGGCGCGTCGGAAGCCGCGGTCATCGCCGGGCTCGATCGGCGCCTGGACCGCTACGGCTTCACCGGCGCGCATGGCCGCGCCGACCTGCCGTCGCACCGTGTGCTGACGCAGGAGATTTCGCAGTGGAAGGTCTACGGCACCACGCTGCCGGTGATCGTGCTCGGCGTGGCGATGTTCCTGCTCAACGTGGCGCTGACTCGGCAGATCGGCACCCAGCGCGGCCAGATCGCGGCGCTGAAGGCGCTGGGCTGCGACGACGGCCAGCTCGGCCGCCACTACCTGAAGTTCGTGCTCGTCATCGTGCTGATCGGCGGGCCGATCGGCATTGCCGGCGGCGCCTACTTCGGCTATTCGGTGTCGCAGCTTTACGCGCGCTTCTTCCGCATCCCCGACTTCGAATACCGCATGCTGGCGTGGATCCCCGTGTCGGCCGTGCTGTTGTCGCTGGCCGCCGCGGCATTGGCCGTGCTCGGTGCCTTGCTGCGGGTGGTGCGGCTGCCGCCGGCGGAGGCCATGCGGCCGCCCGCGCCGGCGAGCTACGGGCCGACGCTCGGCGAGCGCCTCGGCCTGGCGCGCCTGTACTCGCCCTCGGTGCGCATGGTCGTTCGCGACATCGAGCGCAAGCCGCTGCGCGCAATGCTCACCACTGTCGGCATCGCCAGCGCGGTCGGCGTGATGATCGCCGGCACCTGGTGGCGCGACTCGGTCGACTACCTGCTCGACGTCGAAATCACGATGCGCGACCGGCAAAGCGTCAGCGTCGTGCTGACCGACCCGGTGTCCACCGCCGCGCTTTACGACTTCGCGCAACTGCCCGGCGTGCTGCGCGCCGAAGCAGACCGCGATGCGCCGGTGCGCTTGTCCCACGGGTTGCGCAGCTATCGCACCTCGGTCAGCGGCATGGCCTCGGACTCGCAGATGCGCCCGCTGCTCGACGCGAGTTTTGCCCGCGCGCCGGTGCCCAGCGCCGGCATCGTGCTCAACCGGCGCCTGGCCGAGCGGCTGGATGTACAGCTCGGCGACACGGTCCACCTCGAGGTCTTGCAAGGCGAACGCCGGCACGCCGACCTTGCCGTCGTGGCCTACAGCTTCGAGCAGATGCAACTGCCGGCGCACATGGACCGCGACGCGCTGAACCGCCTGCTCGGCGAGGGTCAGGCGATGTCGGGCGCGCGCCTCCTGATCGACGCGACGCAGCGCGAGGCCGTGCTGCGACGCTTGAAGCAGACGCCGCGCGTGGCGGGGGCGATGGAGATCGGCCCGATGATCCGCTACGTACGCGACAACACCGCGCGCAACGTGCTGTTCTTCAGCTCGATCATGGCGGTGATGGGCTCGGCGATCGCCATCGGCGTGGTTTACAACAACGCGCGCATCACACTGGCCGAACGGGCCTGGGATCTGGCCAGCCTGCGCGTGCTCGGCGCCACGCGCGGCGAAGTGTCGGGCCTGCTGCTCGGCGAGCTGGGTGCCGAGTTGCTGCTCGCGCTGCCATTGGGCTGCGTGATGGGCTACGGCCTGGCCTGGAGCATCGTCACGCTGTCGGCACAGCAGGAAATCGCCCTGCCCTTGGTGGTGCAGCCGCGCACCTATGCCTTTGCCTGCCTGGTGGTGCTGGTTGCCGGTGCCCTCAGTGCGCTGATCGTGCGCCGCCGCGTCGACGAGCTCGACCTGGTCGCGGTGCTGAAGACGCGCGAATAGTCGGGAGATAGCCATGACGCGCAAACTCTGGATTTCGGCCGGCCTGGGCAGCGCCGCACTGGTGGCCGTCTTCGTCTGGGCGTTCCGGCCGCAGCCGGTCCCGGTCGAGACCGCCGCAGTGCGCAAGGGCCTGTTCGAGCAGACGGTCGACGAAGACGGCAAGACGCGCGTGCGCGAACGCTACGTGGTGTCGTCACCGGTCGCCGGCCGGCTGGCGCGCGTGCGCGTCAAGGCCGGCGATCCGGTGAGCGCAGGCACGGCCATCGCCGAGTTGTCACCCGGGGCGCCGTCGATGATCGACGCACGCACCGCCAGCGAGCTGAGCGAGCGCGCCGGCGCGGCCGACGCCGGCCTCGAACAGGCGCGTGCGAAGGTGGCGCGCGCCGAAGCGGCGCTGGATCAGGCACAGACCGACATGAAGCGGCAGAAGCAACTGCTAAACGACGGCTTCGTCGCGGCGGCGGCGCTGGACCAGGCGCAGCTCGCGGTGCGCATGCAGAGCAAGGAGCTGGAGGCGGCGCGCTTCGCCCAGGCGGGCGCCGCGCACGACCTGCGCCAAGCGCGTGCCGCGCTGATGCGTGCCCGCGAAGCGGGCAGCACGCCGCGGCCGGGCACCACCTGGCCGATCGAATCGCCGGTCGCCGGCCACGTGTTGCGCGTGCTGCAGGAAAGCGAAACCGTGGTCGGCGTCGGCACGCCGCTGATCGAGATCGGCGACCCGAGCCAGCTGGAAATCGTCATCGACGTGCTGTCCACCGACGGGCGTCGCATTGCCGCCGGTGCCCGCGTCGATATCGATGCGGGACCAGGGCCGCGGCTGGCGGGCCGGGTGCGGCGTGTCGAGCCAGCGGCCTTTACCAAGGTCTCGGCGCTCGGTGTCGAGGAGCAGCGCGTCAACGTGATCGTGGACATCGTCTCGCCACCCGGGCAATGGCGTGGCCTGGGCGACCAGTTTCGCGTCGACGCGCGCATCGTCGTCTTCGAGCGGCCAGACGCGGTGATCGCGCCGGTGGCGGCATTGTTTCGCGACAGCGACCACTGGGCCGTGTTCGTCGCGACCGATGGTCGCGCGCACAAGCGCCGGGTCAAGGTCGGCGGTCGCACGCCGAGCGACGCATGGATCGAGGAGGGCCTCGCGCCGGCCGAGCGCGTGATCGTCTATCCCAGCGACAGCGTGGCCGACGGCAAACGACTCAAGACGGTGCGCGGACCGGCATGAAGAGCACGCCGATCAGCGGCTGAGCTCGCGGCGTTCCCTGCGAACATCGCGTTGCCGTTTCGACAGCGGCACCGGAAGGTCTCTTTGCGCCCGTGCACCGAGCGCTCCGTCATCCCACCCCGAGGCGCCGAGAAAAGCCCTTGCGCATCAAGCCCTTGCGACGACGGCTCGGTGCTTTCCCGAGGGCGGGCTGCGGCGGGCACGCGACTTGATCCTTCTTCGCCTGACCCCGCGCGGCAGCCGGCCGCCCGGGCACGACAAGACGAGGAGACTTCATGACGGAAACCTTCTACGAGGTGATGCGGCGCCAGGGCATCTCGCGCCGCAGCCTGCTCAAGTTCTGCTCGCTCACCGCCACCTCGCTCGGCCTCGGGCCCGCCTTCGCGCCGCAGATCGCGCATGCGATGGAGACCAAGCCGCGCACGCCGGTGCTGTGGCTGCACGGGCTCGAATGCACCTGCTGCTCGGAGTCGTTCATCCGCTCGGCGCATCCGCTGGCCAAGGACGTCGTGCTGTCGATGCTGTCGCTCGACTACGACGACACGCTGATGGCCGCCGCCGGCCACCAGGCCGAGGCGGCGCTGGCCGAGATCCGCAAGAAGTACAAGGGCAACTACATCCTCGCCGTCGAGGGCAATCCGCCGCTCAACGAAGACGGCATGTACTGCATCCACGGCGGGCGGCCGTTCGTCGAGGTGCTGAAGGAAACCGCCGCCGACGCCAAGGCCATCATCTCGTGGGGCGCCTGCGCGTCGTGGGGCTGCGTGCAGGCGGCCAAGCCGAACCCGACGCAGGCCACGCCGGTGCACAAGGTCATCACCGACAAGCCGATCATCAAGGTGCCCGGCTGCCCGCCGATCGCCGAAGTGATGACGGGTGTCGTCACCTACATGCTGACCTTCGACAAGCTGCCCGAGCTCGACCGCCAGG
>JBGQEX010000115.1:0-13511 GCA_041496605.1 Piscinibacter sp. | reverse complement strand
TGCCGGGCTTCTACCTGCGCTATGGCCGCGTGAGCATCAGCAACGCGAGCAACTTCGTCAACCGGCGCAGCGACGACGTGTTCCGCGGCCTGGGGCTCGATCTGAAATACGACGAGAGGCTGCGCGTGAACCTTGCGCTGCGTCTGGACAACGGCCGCCGTTCGACCGACAGCGCCTCGCTCGCCGGAATACAGAACGTCCCGCGGACGATTCGCGCGCGTGCGTCGGCAACGCGCCACCTCGGCGAAGGCTGGAAGGCCATCGCCGGTTTCACGACCGACCTGCTCGGGCGCGGCGGCGGGCAACTGGTCGACGTCGGCGTGGCGCACGACCGGCGCCTGAGCCCGCGTGTCACCTGGAGCGTCAGCACCAGCGCAACCTGGGGTAGCGCGCGCTACATGCAGAGCTACTACGGTGTGACGCCGGGGGAATCGGTCGCCAGCGGCTATCCGGTCTACACACCGGGTTCGGGGCTGCGCGACGCCTCTGTCGGCACCGGCTGGCGCATGGAGATCGACCCGCAATGGGTGGCGTTCTGGGGTGCCGGCGTCGGTCGCCAACTCGGGCCCACGCTGGACAGCCCGCTGGTCGGGCGCAAGACGACCTGGACGCTGAACGGAGGCTTTGCGCGGCGTTTCTAAGGATTCGCCGCGAACCACGCGCGCGCATCGCGCTCGTCGCGCGCGATGCCGTCGCGCAGTGCGTCCAGCGTGTCGTAGCGACGCTCGTCGTGCAGCTTGTGCAGCAGTTCCACCCGCACACAGCGGCCGTAACCGGCGTCCGGGCCCCACGCGGCTGGCCACTCGAGGCAATGCGTTTCCAGCAGCACGCGGCCGGTGTCCTCGACCGTCGGGCGCACGCCGAGGCTGGCCACGCCGGGCAGCGGTTGCGGCGCCAGCCCGTGCACACGCACGACGAAGATGCCCATGGCGGCCGAGCGGGCGTGAGCGAAGCGCAGGTTCAGCGTGCGAAAACCCAGATCACGCCCGAGCTTGCGACCATGCACGACGTGGCCGCTGATGCTGTACGGCCGCCCGAGCAGCGCGGCGGCGCGTGCCATGTCGCCGCTGGCCAGCGCATCGCGCACGGCCGAACTCGAGACGCGCGAGCCGTGCACCTCGTAGCTCATCATGCGGGCCACGTCGAAGCCGTGGGCCTGCCCGCTGGCATCGAGCATGGCGTAGTCGCCGGCACGCTTGGCGCCGAAGCGGAAGTCGTCGCCCACCAGCACATAACGCGTGCCGAGCCCGCGCACCAGCACCTGGGCTATGAATTCGTCCGGCGTGAGCGACGCGAGCGCGTTGTCGAAGCGCAGCACCACCACCTGGTCGATGCCGCAGCGTTGCAGTTCGCTCAGTTTGTCGCGCAAGGTGGCGATGCGTGCCGGTGCGAGTTCGGGCTTGCCGGCGCGCCGCGCGAAGTGATCGCGCGGATGCGGCTCGAAGCTCATGACGCAGCTCGGCAGCCCGCGGTGCTGGGCTTCGCTTCGCAGCAATGCCAGCATCGCCTGGTGGCCGCGGTGCACGCCGTCGAAGTTGCCGATGGTCAATGCACAAGCGGGTGCAATGCCGGGGTGATGGAAGCCGCGAAAGACCTGCATGGGCCGATTATCACGGCGTGATGAGCTGCGGCCCGACAAGCCATTGCCAGTGCCCGGGCGCCAGATCGGCCGGCAGCGTCAACGCGCCGAAACCGCTTCGGTGCAGCGCTTCGACGCGGTTGCTCACCGCCGCGAGCATGCGCTTGACCTGGTGGTACTTGCCGTCGGTCAGCGTCAGGCGCAGCCCGTACAGGCCGTCATCACGCTGGCCCGTCATCTCGGCGGCCGCGGCGCGCACCGTGGCGGGGTCGTCGACGAGGGTCACGCCGGCCAGCAGCCGAGCGATCTGTTCGGCCGTCACCGGGTGCTTGCAGCCGACCTCGTAGACCTTGGGCACGTGGCGCTTCGGCGAGGTCAGGCGGTGGATCAGGGCGCCGTCGTCTGTGAACAGCAGCAGGCCGGTCGTGTCCTCGTCGAGGCGGCCGATGCTTTGCACGTCGCGCCGGCGCAGCGGGGCCGGCAGCAAGCCGTAGACGCTCGGGTGGTGCTTGGTCTTCTGCGAGCATTCCACGCCGGTCGGCTTGTTCATCACGATCAACGCCTTGGCGTGGTAGGGCCACAGTTCGCCGCGCACGCCGAACACCAGCTCTTCGGGATCGACCTCGTGGAACGGGTCGTCGCAGACCCGGCCGGCCAGCGTCACGTGGCCCGAGACGATCAGCCCCTCGCATTCGCGGCGGGCGCCGAAGCCCTGGGAGAACAGCAGCTGCGACAGTTTCATCGGCGCGCGCGGCACGAACTCACAGGTCGCGCGCCGCGGGCAGCGTGAGCCCCGCGTCGCCGCTGATGCCGGTGGCGGCCCACACCGCGCGTAGCACAGCGCGCGCCACCACTTCGGCGGCCAAGGTGCCGAGCACGGTGAGGTCGGCGGCCAGGCCGCTCGCGCCGGTGGCCAACGCGAACACCGTGTCGCCGTCGCTCGCCGTGTGCACCGGGCTGATGCTGCGGGCCAGCCCGTCGTGCGCGATCTGCGCGAGCTTGTTGGCCGCGGCCTTGGTCAGCACGGCATCGGTGGCGACGACGCCCAGCGTCGTCGCGCTCGCCGGCAACACCGCGGCAATCGGCTCGCCGCGCAGGATGGCTTGCACGGTGCCGACCAGTGCGCGGCGGTCGGTCGTGCGCGCCCCGGCGATCACGCGGCCGCTGGACGGATCGATGACATCGCCGACCGCGTTGACCGCCACGATGGCGCCGACCGTGACGCCGCCGACGGTCACCGCGGCGCTGCCGATGCCGCCTTTCATCGCGCGTTCGAAGCCGAACAGCTTGCCCACCGTCGCGCCGGCACCGGCACCGAAGTTGCCCTCGGCCGGCGCGTCGGCGCTCGCGGCCTGGCAGGCCGCGTAGCCGGCGTGCGCATCGGGGCGGATCCGCGGGTCGCCGATGAACAGATCGAACAGGATCGCCGCCGGCACGATCGGAATGCGCAGCGGACCGACCTGCACGCCGACGCCGCGCTCCTCCAGCCAGCGCATCACACCTGCAGCGGCGTCGAGCCCGAATGCGCTGCCGCCGGCCAGCAGCACGGCATGCACCTGCTCGACGCTGTTGAGCGGCGACAGCAGATCGGTCTCGCGCGTGCCGGGCGCGGCGCCGCGCACGTCGACGCCGCCGACCGCGCCACCTGGCGTCAGGATGACGGTGCAGCCGGTAGGCCGGCGCGCGTCGGTGAAGTGCCCGACCTGCACGCCGGCCACGTCGGTGATGGTGCCGTTCATCAGGTCAACCATCGGGCCGCGTCACGCCGCGGATCAGGCAAACACGCCGGCCGTGTCCTGCATCCGCGCCGACACCTCGCCGAGCTGGTGCAGTGTGTCGCCGAAGCTCATCTCCATCACCGTGAGCCGCTTGAAGTAGTGGCTCGCGATGTACTCGTCGGTGACGCCGATGCCGCCGTGCAGCTGGATGCACTGTTGGCCGACGAAGCGCATCGAGTTGCCGAGCTGCAGCTTGGCCTGCGCGAGCGCGCGGCGGCGCTGATCGGGAGGCTCGTTCATCTTCAGGCTCGCGAAGTAGCTCATCGAGCGGCCGAGTTCGAGCTGCATCTTCACGTCGGCGATGCGGTGGCGCAGCGCCTGGAAGGTGGCGATCGGCACGCCGAACTGCTTGCGCGTGTTCATGTACTCGACGGTCACGGCGACCAGCTTGTCCATCACGCCGACGGCTTCGGCGCAGACCGCGGCGATGCCGATGTCGAACGCGTGTTCCAGCGCCGCGAAGCCGGCACCGGCCGGTGCGATCAGCGTCGCCGCCGCATTGCTGAAGCCCACTTCGGCGGCGCGGCCGCCGTCTTGGGTGCCGTAGCCGCGCGTCGTCACGCCATTGGCGCCGCGCTCGACCAGGAACAGCGCGATGCCCGCTGCATCGTCGACCGCACCCGACACGCGCGCCGGCACGATGAAAGCATCGGCCTTGTCGCCTACCGGCACGATGCTCTTGGCACCGGACACGGTCCATGTGTTGCCGTTTTGCGTGGCGGTGGTGCCGACGTGGTTTAGCCGATAGCGCGCGGCGCGCTCCTGGTGCGCGAGCACCAGCAGCGCATCGCCGCTCGCGATCTTCGGCAGCCATGCCGATTGCACGGCGGCGGGCGCATAGGTCGCCAGCACGCCGCCGGCGATCAGTGCGCCCTGCACATAGGGCTCGAGCACCAGGCCGCGCCCCAGCTCTTCCATCACCACCATCGCGTCGACCGCGCCGAAGCCCATGCCGCCGTGCGCCTCAGGCACGAACAGGGCGGTCAGGCCGAGGTCGGCGATCTCGCGCCAGGCGTCGCGCGAGAAGCCGCCCGACTTCACGATGCGCTTGCGGCGTTCGAAGTCATAACCCTTGTCGACCCACTTGCGCACCGAGTCGCGCAGCATTTCCTGGTCGTCGGAGAAATCGAAGTCCATGGTCAGGCTCCCAGCACGGTTTGCGAGACGATGTTGCGCTGAACTTCGTTCGAGCCGCCGTAGATCGTCGTCTTGCGATAGTTGAAATAGGTCGCAGCCAGCGGCGCGCAGTGCGCCGCGCCGACGTGGTCGCCCTGCCAGCCGGCTTCCATCGCGTCATGGATGAAGGGCAGGCTGTACGGGCCGGCGGCGAGCATCATCAGCTCGGTGTAGCGCTGCTGGATCTCGCTGCCGCGGATCTTCAGCAGGCCCGCCACGTCGAGCGACTGCTTGCCGCTCTTCTCCGCAGAGATCACACGCAGCACCATCATCTCGAGCGCGACCACGTCGACCTCGAGCTTGGCGATCTCGTCGCGGAATCGGGTGTCCTCGTAGACACCTTCGGCCTTCGCGATGCGCTTGCAGCGCTCCAGCTCGCGCTTGGCGCGATTCACGTCGGCGATGTTGGTGCGCTCATGTGCCAGCAGGTACTTGGCGTAGGTCCAGCCCTTGTTCTCTTCGCCGACCAGGTTGTCCACCGGCACCTCGACGTTGTCGAACCACACCTCGTTGACTTCATGCTCGCCGTCGAGCGTGATGATCGGCCGCACCGTGATGCCGGGGCTCTTCATGTCGATCAGCAGGAAGCTGATGCCGGTCTGCGGCTTGCCTTCGGTGCTGGTGCGCACCAGGCAAAAGATCCATTCGCCGTACTGGCCGAGCGTGGTCCAGGTCTTCTGGCCGTTGACGACGTAGTAGTCGCCGCGCCGCTCGGCGCGGCATTTCAGCGATGCGAGGTCGGAGCCCGAGCCGGGTTCGCTGTAGCCCTGGCTCCACCACACCTCGCCGCTCATGATGCCGGGCAGGTGGCGCTTCTGCTGCTCGGGCGAGCCGAAGGCCATGATCACCGGCGCCACCATCACCGGGCCGAACGGCACCACGCGCGGTGCGCCCGCCAGTGCACATTCCTCTTCGAACAGGTGGCGCTGGATCGCGTTCCAGCCCGGCCCGCCGAACTGCTTCGGCCAGGCCCAGCCATGCCAGCCCTTCTTGCCGAGGATCTTGGCCCAGCGCTGCAGATCGTCTTTCGACAAGCGCAGCGCGTTGTGAACCTTGTGGCTGATGTCCTTCGGCAGGTTCTCGGCCACCCAGGCGCGGATCTCTTTGCGAAAGGCCAGTTCGTCAGGGGTGAAATTCAGGTCCATCGTTCGACTCCTTGCAACCCGAGCGTTTTAGCACGCTCGTGCTTAAAAGCCCTGTCCCAGCGGTGACAAAGTGCGCGGCCGAGCGCTCCTGATAATCCCGCTGCATGTCTGCGCCGCCGTCCTACCGAAGCACCGTCAGCGCGCTCGCGTTCGGACAGATCATCTGCTGGGCCGCGCTGTACTACGCATTCTCTTCCTTCGTGCTGCCGATGCAGCGCGCGCTGGGCTGGAGCAAGCCGGCGCTGATGGGCGCGTTCACCGTCGGCCTCGCGCTGTGGGGCGCGACCAGCTACGCGGTGGGCGCCGCCATCGACCGTGGCCGCGGCCGTGCGGTGATGGGCTTCGGTGCGGCGCTGGCCGGTGCCGGCTTCCTGCTGTGGTCGCGTGTCGACAGCCTGCCGATGCTCTACCTCACCTGGGCGCTGCTCGGCGCGGCGATGGCGATGACGCTGTACGAGCCGGCCTTCAACGTGCTGACCAAGCGCTTCCCGGACCGGTACGTGCGCGGCATCACGACGCTGACACTGGTCGGCGGTTTCGCCAGCACGCTGTCGTTTCCGGCCTGCGCCTGGCTGATGGCCTGGTGCGGCTGGCGCGGTGCGCTGGCGGTCGTCGGTGCGCTATTGCTCCTTGTCGTGGCACCGCTTCACACGTGGGCGTTGCGGGGCACGCCGCAGCATGCCGTGCCGCACGCGCGGCCCGACGCGGCGGCCGACAGCACCTTGCACGACGCCTTGCGCGAGCGCTCGTTCTGGCTGCTGACGGCCAGCTTCACCTTCTACTCATTCGCCGCTGCCGCCTTGTGGGCGCACCTGATGCCGGCCTTCGCAGCCAAGGGCCGCAGCGAGGCGCAGGCCCTGGCGGTGGTGGTGTGGTTCGGGCCGGCGCAGGTGCTGGGCCGGCTGCTGCACTATGTGTTCGGGCGCCGCATCACGCCACGCGTGCTCGGCCTGGCCGTGCTGGGCGGGCTGCCGGTCTCGCTGGCGATCTTCGCGCTTGCCGACCACACGCTGGCGCTGCTGGTGTTCGCGCTGCTGTTCGGTTTTGCCAACGGGCTCGTCACGATCGTGCGCGGCAGCCTGGTGCCGGACTATTTCGGCCGCGAGCACGTGGGCCGCATCAGCGGCGCGATGTCGGGCATTGCGCTGCTGGCGCGCGCCGCCGCGCCGTTGGCAACGGCATGGCTGTTGCTGGCTTTGCCGGGCTATCGGGAGATGTTGCTGGTGCTGAGTGCGGTCGGCGTCGCCGCCTTGGTCGCCTTCGCGCTGGCCGAGCGACCTGCGCGTTCCTGAGCCGCGTCAGGGCCGCCGGTCCAGCGTCATGCGATCGTTCTCGCGCTTCATCTGGAAGCGGGTGAGGAAGCTGTTGCCGAGCAGGATCGTGTCCATCTGCGCCGGCATCACGATCGCCTCGACGTTGTAGACCTGCACGTCGCCGATGCGCACCACGTTGAGCGAAGTGCGGTGCACCGGCACCGACCCGTTGGCCGTGTTGACCATGCCGCGAGGGCCGTTCTTGTAGTTCAGCCCGAGGCGATCGGCGTCGGCCTGGCCCATCGCGACCATCGAGGCGCCGGTGTCGACGAGGAACTGCACTGCCTTGCCGTTGATGCTGCCGCTGGTGACGAAGTGCCCGCCCAAGCCGGCCGTCAGCACGATCTGCGAGCCGGTACCGTCGCTCGTGGCGCCACCCAAATTCACGGGTGCGCCGCCCAACTGCAAGGCCACGCGCTTGCCGGACAGATCGACCACCGCTTCGTTGGCGCTCACGCTGACCACCTTCACGCCCTGCTGCGTCGCGCCGACGGCGATGGTGCGCGGGGTGCCGTTGATGACCAGCAAGGCCTTGTCGCCCATGCTGCCGGCCAGCGTCACGGTCTGTGCTGCGGCGGCAGCGCAGGCCAGCGCCAGCAACGCAGCGACTAGGTAACGCATGGGTCAGCCGGCGCCGAGCCGCCTCAAGGCGGCTGAGCGCCCCCTCGGGGGGCAGGAGCGAAGCGACGTGGGGGTCAACATGTCAGTCCCGGAAGTTGGTGAAGGTGAGCGGTGCGTCGGCCACGTCTTTGCGGATCAGCGCCATCGCGGCTTGCAGATCGTCGCGCTTGGTGCCGGTGACGCGCACCGTGTCGCCCTGGATCGCGGCCTGCACCTTGAGCTTGCTCTGCTTGATCAGCGATTGGATCTTCTTTGCGGTGTCGCTGTCGATGCCGTTTTTCACGGTCAGCACCTGCTTGACCTTGTCGCCGCCGATTTTCTCGATCTTGGCGCTGCGGTCGAGGTAGCGCACGTCGACGCTGCGCTTGCTCAGCTTGGCCAGCAGGATGTCCATCACCTGGCCGATCTGGAAGTCGCTGTCGGCGTAGATCGTCAGTTCCTTTTCCTTCAGCTCGACGCGTGCCGACGAGCCTTTGAAATCGAAACGCGTGCCGATTTCCTTGGCCGTCTGCTCGGTGGCGTTCTTGACCTCGACGAGGTTGGGCTCGAGGACCGTGTCAAAGCTTGGCATTGTGAGTCTTCTTCAAGAGCAAGTGGGCCGACAGGATCGGCGAAAATTCTGCCATGCAAATCGAGTCCGGCGTGAGCCTGAAACCCTACAACACCTTCGGCCTGCCGGCGGTGGCGCAGACGCTGGTGCGGGTGACATGCGACGCCGACGTTCGCCGGGTGGTGGATCATCCCACGCTCGGCCGCGCGCCGAAGTTCATTCTCGGCGGCGGTAGCAACATCATCCTCACGCGCGACATGCCGCAAGCGGTGTTGAAGGTCGAGGTGCAGGGCAAGCGCCTCGTCGACGAGCGCGCCGATGCGTGGATCGTCGAGGCCGGTGCCGGCGAGAACTGGCACGAGTTCGTGATGTGGACGCTGGCCCAGGGCTGGCCCGGGCTGGAAAACCTGGCGCTGATTCCCGGCACCGTCGGCGCGGCGCCGGTGCAGAACATCGGGGCCTACGGGCTGGAGTTGAAAGACCGCTTCGAATCGCTCGATGTCGTCGATCTCGTCACCGGCCGCGGCGCGACACTGCACGCGCCGATCTGTGCCTTCGCCTACCGCGACAGCGTGTTCAAGCATTCGCTGGCCGGCCGCGGCGTGATCACGCGGGTGCGCCTGCGCCTGCCCAAGGCCTGGATTCCGGTGCTCGGCTACCTCGAACTCGAACGCAAGCGGGCCGAGACCGGCATTGCCCACCCCACGCCGCAACAGGTGGCCGACTGGGTCTGCGCGATCCGCCGCGCCAAGCTGCCCGACCCGGCGCTGCTCGGCAACGCCGGCAGCTTTTTCAAGAACCCGGTGGTCACGCCCGAGCAGTGCCGCGACATCATCGGCCGCGACCCGGCCGTCGTGCATTACCCGATGGCCGACGGCAGCGTGAAGCTGGCGGCGGGCTGGCTGATCGACGCCTGTGGCTGGAAGGGCAAAGCGGTCGGCGGGGCGGCCGTCTACGAGAAGCAGGCGCTGGTGCTCGTCAACCGCGGCGGCGCCATCGGTTCGGAAGTCATCACGCTGGCACGCGCGATCCAGGAAAGTGTCTACGGCCGCTTCGGCATCCGGCTCGAACCTGAGCCGGTGATTGTTTGATGTGTCAGACGACCCGGCGCAGCGGCGGCGTCGCCGCCAGGCGCTCGGTCATGACCGCAACCGACTCGGCGGCGCCGCGCAGGTGGCCCTGCATCTCGTCGCAGTGCTGAGCCAGCAGGAACGCGAACTGCGCCTCGGTCTCCACCCCTTCGGCGACGACGCGCAGGCCGAGCGTGTGCGCCATCGAGATCATCGCGCTGACGATGGCACTGTCGTCCCTGTCGCCGGGGATGTGGCGCACGAAGACCCGGGCGATCTTGAGGGTGTCGATGGGCAGGTGCTTGAGCAGGTTCAGCGACGAGAAGCCGGTGCCGAAGTCGTCGATCGCGATGCGAACGCCCAGCGCGCGCAAGCGCCCCAGCACATCGGCGCTGCGCTCCATGAATTGCAGCGTCGACTCGGTGATCTCCAGTTCGAGCAGCGCCCGGCCCGGTTCCAGGCCGTTGTCCTGCAGCGCCGACTGCACCGTCTGCACCAGGTGGTCGTGCAGGATGTGGCGGCCCGACACGTTGATGGCGATGCGAGGCGGTGCGAGCCCCTGGTCGATCCAGGCCCGCGCCTGCGCGCAGCCTTGGCGGATCACCCACTTGCCGATGTCGACGATCAGGCCGCTTTCTTCCGCCACCGGGATGAATCGGTCCGGCAGCAGCAGGCCCTCGTCGGGGTGGTTCCAGCGCAGCAGCCCCTCGATCCCGGCGAGGCGCCCGCTGCCGAGCTCGAACTGCGGCTGGTAGTAAAGCTCCAGCTCGTCGTGCGCGAGCGCGCGGCGCAGACCGTTCTCCACCGACAGGTGTTCCAGCGCACGCGCACCGATCTCCGGCGTGTAGAACTCATGGGTGTGGCGGCCATGGTCCTTGGCGCGGTACATGGCCGCGTCGGCGGCGCGCGTCAGGTCCTCGGCGTTGTCGGCATCGTCCGGATAGAGGGCGATGCCGATGCTGACTGAGCTCACCACCTCCCTGCCGGCCAGGACGAGTGGCTGCATGATGGCCGCGATGAGCTTGTCGGCCAGCCGGGCAGCGTCGTCGGCGTGCCCGATGTCCTCGAGCGTGACGGTGAACTCGTCGCCGCCCAATCGCGCCACGGCGTCGACGGCGCGCACGGTGTGTTGCAGGCGCCGGCCCACCTCCTTGAGCAACTCGTCGCCGTTCGAGTGGCCCATCGAGTCGTTGATCAACTTGAAGCGGTCCAGGTCGAGGAACAACAGCGCGACCTTCGAGCGGTGCCGCTTGGCGCGTTCGAGAGAACTCTTCAGGCTGGCGGTGAAGTACAAACGATTCGGCAGGCCCGTCAGTGCGTCGTGATGGGCGAGTTGCTGCAATCGATCCTCGGCCTGCTTCAGCGGAGTGATGTCCGAGAGCATCGACACGTAGTGGGTCACCCGGCCGCTCGCGTCCTTCACGGCGCTGATGCTCTCCCACGCCGGGTAGGCCTCGCCGTTCTTGCGCTGGTTCCAGACTTCGCCGCGCCAATGGCCGGTCTGATTCAAGGCCGTCCACAGCTGGCTGTAGAAGGCTGCATTGTGGCGGCCCGAGCGCCAGAACCGCGGGTTCTGGCCCAGCACCTCGTGCGGCTGATAACCGGTGATCGAGGTGAATGCCGCGTTGACGGCAACGATCTTGGTGGCGGCATCGGTGATGACGATGGCTTCGCTGGTGTTGTCGAACACGATTGCCGCCTGGCGCGCCTGCGCCTGCGCTTCCCGGCGTTCATCCGAAACCTGGTCGAAGAGCGCACGAAAGCGTCGCTCGCTGCGCCGAAGCCGGTCATGCAACAGGCTGAAGATGATGCCCATCGTGGCGAACACGGCCGCCGGGAAGACCGGCGCGTTGTCCTTGACCCAGCTGTACTGCGCTGGAATGAAGAACCACCAGACCGTCACCACCGCGGCGGCCGTTGCCGACAAGCCCGCCGCCAGGCCGCCGATCCAGGAACTGGCAAGAACCGCGGGATAGAACAGGAACCAGGCATAGGGGTCGATCCATGGCCAGAACAGCCATTGCAGCGTCAGCGCCGCCAGCAGGGGCAGCATGGCCGCCGCGACGCGAAGCGGGCCGTTCATCGAAGCGGGGGATGGCTACGCATGCGATCAACATACCCGACGGCGTATCGGGCCGGTTGATCGGAGTCAATCGTTGCCGTGGCTCTCGGCGGCGGGGCAGCAGGGGGGGCGGGTCAGGCCACGGTGCGCCCGGATGCGGGCGCGCTCAGCCAGCCCAGGCTTTGGCACAAGTCATGCGTGATCAGCAGGTGCCGCTCCAACGCGTCGAGCAGTGTCGCGAGTTCGGGCGCCGCCGGGTCGAGCGTGGCCTGCCGCAGCGCGTCGCTGCGCTCGACCACGGCGCTCAGGCCCAAGCTCAGCGCGGCGCCCTTCAAGCCGTGCGCGTGCTCGCCCGCGCCGCGCCGGTCACCGTCGGCCACCAGCTGGCGCACGCGGACCATCGCGTCGGCGCTCGATTCGAAGAAGTTCGCCAGCAACGCGGCGTACTGATGCGGCGACAGCGACGCGTGGAACTGCTCCACCGTCGCGCGGTCGACGATGTCGCCGCTCGGGTGCGGCGTGGCTGCCGGCGGCGGCACCGGCTGCGCGCTGCCGCCGCCGTAGCGGGCCAGCAGGGCGCGCAATTGCGGCAGGTGCGCCGGCTTGGTCAGCATCTCGTCCATGCCGGCTTCGCGGGCGCGATCCTGTGAATCCTGGAACGCGTCGGCGGTGAGTGCGACGATGGGCATCGCACCGCGCGGCAGCGGCAGCGCGCGGATCGCGCGCGCGGCGGCAAAGCCGTCCATCACCGGCATGTGCAGGTCCATCAGCACGATGTCGAAGTCCTGCTCCTGCGCCGCGCGCACCGCTTCCTCGCCGTTCTCGGCGAACACGGCGTGGTGGCCGAGCTTGTCGAGCACCGCTTCGAGGTAGGCCTGGTTCACCGGATGATCCTCGGCCACCAGCACCTTCAGCGATCGCTGCGGCTCGCTGGCGCGCTCCGATGCGGCGGGTGCGCCTGCCGCAGGTGCGTCGATGGCTTGCAGCGGCAAGCTCAGCACGAAGCTGCTGCCTTGGCCCGACGCGCTCTTGACCCGGATGTCGCCGCCCATCAGCCGCGCCAGGCTTCGCGAGATCTCGAGCCCGAGCCCGGCGCCGGCATGTTGGCGCGAGGTGGTGTCGTCGCCCTGCGCGAAGCGTTGGAACAGGCGGGCCTGTATTGCGTCGTCCATGCCGATGCCGGTGTCGATCACCGAGAACACGACGCCGCCGCTGGCCGCTTCGATCTTCAGATGGATGTGCCCCGACGGCGTGAACTTCACGGCGTTGCTGAGCAGGTTGAACAAGATTTGCTTGAGCCGCGTGGCGTCGACGCTCACCCAGCGCGGCACGTCGGCATCCATCGTGACGTGCAGGGCCAGCCGCTTGGCCTGCGCTTGCATGCGCATCAGCGCATCGACATCGCGCACCAGGCGCGCCAGGTCGACGGGTGCGGGCACCACTTGCAGCTTGCCCGATTCGAGCTTGGAGACGTCGAGAATGTCGTTGAGGATCGCCAGCAGGTGGTTGGCCGACTCCTTTGCGGTGCCCAGATAGCGGCATTGCTGTGCCGACAGCGGTGTTTCCTGCAGCAGCGACATCATGCCCAGCAGGCCGTGGAAGGGGGTGCGGATCTCGTGGCTCATGTTGGCCAGGAAGACGCTCTTGGCGCGGCTGGCCGACTCGGCTTCGAGGCGCGCGCCACGCAGCCGATCGGCCAGCGTTTGCAGGCGTTCGCGGCGTCTCTGCAGGCTACGAAACTGGCGCCACACGATGACGGCCAGCACCAGCAACAGTACGCACTGGAACACGGTGAGCGCGATGCCGTGCTGGCTCTGCAGTCGCACCGCGCTGTTGCGCTGGGTGATCCCTTCGTTCAGCCGCCGGGAGGCGCCGAGCGAGAGCTCGTGCAAGGGCGCGCCCAGCGAATCGAGTTCGCTCAGAAGCTCGCGCAGCGCCACCGGCGAGGGTGGGCTGAGCGGCGTTGCGGCCAGGGCGCGGTCGGCGTGCCTCAGGAAGCGGTGCAACTGCTGCATGGCCGGCAGGTACGCCTCTTGCGTGCCGATGAAGCGTGCAGCCTGCTCGCGATCCACCGCGCCGATGCGACTCACGAAACTGTCGTAGCGCAACCGCAGGTCGGCCGCCGCCGGCTCGCCGAGGGCCTGCTGCAGCGCGTTGCGCAGGCGCAGTTGTTCGGCTTCGAGCTCGAAGAAGCTCCAGGCCAGCGCGTCGCTCTCG
>JBGQEX010000114.1:0-13524 GCA_041496605.1 Piscinibacter sp. | reverse complement strand
TGAGCTCCACTGCGGCCGCCGCCTGATCGAGTTGATGCAGCTTGCTCGCACCGACGATGGGCGCGGTCACGCCCTTGTGCAGCAGCCACGCATAGGCGAGGGTCGCATGGGTCACGCCCCTCTCCGCAGCCATGGCACCGAGCCGTTCGACGGTCGCGAAGTCGCTCGCGCGGTAGTAATACCGCTGGGCGATGTCGTCGGTCTGGGCCCGCGAGGTGGCGCCCGACTTGTCGTCCCCGGCCTTGCGGTTGCCGGCCAGAAACCCGCGCGCGAGCGGACTCCACGGCACCAGCGCCACGCCTTGGTCGCGGCACAGCGGGATCATTTCGCGCTCTTCTTCGCGGTAGGCAAGGTTGTAGTGGTTCTGCATGCTGACGAACGGCGTCCAGTGGTTCGCGCGCGCGACCTGCTGCGCCTTCGCGAACTGCCATGCCCACATCGAACTCGCACCGAGATAGCGCACCTTGCCGGCCTTCACGACGTCGTGCAAGGCCTCCATCGTCTCTTCGATCGGCGTCGCCGGATCCCAGCGGTGGATCTGGTAGAGGTCGATATAGTCAGTGCCCAAACGCGTGAGACTTGCATCGACCGCATGGAAGATGCGCTTACGCGACAGTCCACTGAGGTTGGGTCGATCCACACCCGGCGAGTTGAGCGAGGTTCCGCCCTTGAAGCCGAGGTCCACCGGGAAGAAGAGCTTGGTCGCGATCACGATCTCGTCACGCTGGCAGAACTCTCGCAGAAATGTTCCGGTGAGCACTTCGCTGCGACCGCCGGAGTACATGTCCGCGGTGTCGAAGAAGGTGATGCCGAGCTCGACCGCATGCTTGACGAGCGGCCTGCTCGCGTCTTCGTCGAGCACCCACGGCCGCCACTGCGAGCTGCCGTAAGTCATCATGCCAAGGCAGATGCGCGAGACGCGCAGGCCGGTGGAACCGAACCGGGTGTATTGCACGAGACGCTCCCGTCGTTGCTGTCAGCGACCGATTGTGCGGCGCCACGTCGGACCCTGTCTTGGCGCGGGCTTTGGCGGACGCAGCATCTGCGTCAACACGCCGGCACATCGCGCCCAGCGAAATGGGTCGCTGGTGCCGAGCGTCAGCGCCGGACCTTGAAGAATTCGTCGATCAGTTCACCCGGCAGCGTGTCCATCGGCGTTTCGCTCACGCGCACGCCGTTCAGCAACTCCAGGGAAGAGGCCAGCCACCCATGTTCAGGCACCTCGACCGGTTTCTCGGGCTCGCGCACCGGTTCGGCCAGGTCGACGTATTCGCCCACCGGCGCAGCGGGACTCATGCGCCAGACGATTCTGTTGGTCCCGTTTGCTCCTTTGCGCCGAACCATGGATCAGCCCTCCGGATTCGCCACTGCTCATGACTGGCGCGCGACGATTCGCGCGCCCTAACAGATGGGCCACCATCTTGTTCCCTGGACACCCATCGCCGATATCCCTAGGTTGACGACCTGCTGGTTCGTGGAGGAACGCGAAGACAGACGTCGGGCTTCAAGAGTGAACGGCTACTCTGGTGTGAAGCCGATTGCGCATTGGCTTTGGCCCGAACCGCGCCACCGCAGCCGGCGCCGAAGGGGGTCGACGTGTCAGCACGTTCGTCCGCGCGGCTCGGTGCGAATCACCTTTCGAGCCTTGCTCAGCGCATACGATAACGCCGCGTCCGACGACGGCCAACGGTGACCACAGGCCAGGCTCTCATCGCGGAAGACCTCCCGTGGCGCCCGCTCCGTGCCGCGCACGCGGTTGACGACCACTGCGGCGATGTAGCCGTCACCTTGCGGCCCTTCGAGGGAACCCATGTAGATGCGGTAGTCACCTTCGTCTCGTTCGGCCAGCTTCATGTCGATCTCCAGGTCAGTGTAAGGTCAGCGTGCGCGCCTTGGCTGCCAAGCAGCCGGCGCTGGCCAGAACCTTGTCGCCGGTGTGCGCGGTGCGGTGCATGTCGTCCCGGTCCGCTTTGCTCGAAGGGCGCATTGTTCGACAGACGGCCTCGCCTGACCCTCACCACCATGGGTGAGACACCCGTTCGAGGGTGTGCATACACCACGGGCGGCCGCCCGCCCCCCGATTGCGGCATAGCCAAATCGGCCGGCGCGCCCTAGTCTGAAACCGAGGTGAGTGTCCGACCGCAAAGGAGGTGCGCAAGTCATGAACGCATCCCCGATGGTTCTGCCCGAACCGGTCCATTACGAATTGCGTTTCCAGTCACTGTTCGACTGGGGGCGTGCCTACGCATTTCCCTGTGACGCCGCCGGTCATGTGGACATCGATGCGCTGAGCGACACGGCACGCGAGAACTACTTCTATGCACGCACCGTCATCGGCCGCGAGTATTCGATCCCCGCTGTGCTGGTCAGCGATGCGCGCTGAGCGTCGGATCTCGACGCCGCCGACGCGAGCTGTGAATCATTGGCGGCACTGTCGGCGGTGTTGTTCCTGCCCGACTGATCCCTCAGAAGCGGGATCGACTGTTACGCCGAGCTCCGTTGCAATACACGACAGATTCGCGAATCGGATCTGCGCAAGGAGTGCGACATGCGTTTGACAAACCCAGTATCCGTGTTCGGCCATCGGCACCGACACGACCCTGGCCGCAAGATGCGCCAGCCCTCTGCTCTGCCGACGATCATCCCAACCCGGTCCTCGTACCTGCAGCGGCTCTTGTGGCTGTTCGCCGTCGCGCGCTGATCGTTCAGATCGGCGGGGAGCGCCACAGCGCGGCCATGGCGACGGCCGCCACGATTGAGAGCACCAGCAGGGCCCACACCGCGATGCTGCGGCGTTTGCCCTTGTCGCGAAACAGGCTGCGTTCGCTGGGCCAGTAGGACGGTCGCTTGCGCATGGCGGTCGATGCTCTCAACGAAGCGACTTGATGTGGCCGGCGACCAGGCTGCGAGCCTGTTCGGTCACATCGTCAGCAGTCAATTCACGCTCGACAAGCCCGCGCGCCAGCACATACACGAGTTGCTTGTCGCGGAACACATGGGCCGACCAGATCTCCTTGCCGTACGGCCGAACTCGGAGGACGTAGGTGTACTCCGTGCCGCTGGCCCCACTCCGATGTCTGCCCTGGGTCTCGCACATGACAGCTGTTGATTCGCTTGGTCGCTACGAAGCGCATGAGCCACGAAAAGCGATCGTGTGCTGCTCGTGGCTCCAGCAGACGTGAATCTGCACATCGCCTCGCGGCCGCAGCCGAAGGCGCAGCCGCTCAGGCGGCGCGCTTACTGCGCGATCCGGCTGCCTTGGTGGGCGTGGCGGTCGCAACGTCCACGCTGGCCCCAGCGACATCCGCGGCCTGCTTGACGGCTTTCTGTACGGTCTCGTAGGCGCTGTTGGCGGCGGCAACCGTCGACTTCACGAACGCAACGACGTTCTCGGTGCCGGCGGGCGCATTCTTCACCGCCAGGTCAAACGCGGCAGCGAACGTCTTCTGCGTTGTCGCAGCGTCCTCCTCGGCGATCTTGGCGATATCGGCTTGGGTTGCGGCGACGATGTCGTACACCTGACGGCTGAAGGCGGTTAACTGCTCGACCTTGGGTTGTACGGCAGCTTCTTGCAGCGCCGCGAGCTGTTGTGCGTCCTTCGCCGACAGCGCAGCGGTGCTCGCTTGGGCGAGGTCGGAGAGCGCTGCCTTGCCGGTTCTCAGGTTCAGCTCGACGAGTTTCTCGCAGCCTTCGAAGGCACGGGCGGTCACGCCGAAGACGTTTCCGAGGCTGGCTTTTTGGGCGGCGACGACTTGTTCAACGGTCAACATATTGGGCTCGCTTCCTTGGAGTGAAGGGACATGAGACAGCACAATTGCTGCGCTGCACCATTTCTATATTCTATTGGTGACCGCGGGCTATTTCAAGCGATATTGCTGCGACGCAGCATGTGTTAGGTGCCAGGCTCTAGATCGACGCCACGTGGCCTTCGCGGCTGTGTGAGCCGTGGGGTGGTGGCGGTCTGCGCCGACCCACGCTGCCTCCCGAGGCGAGCGCGGCTCGCGCCTCTTCGGGCAGTTCGACCGCAGGGCGAGGTGGCACGGCGCGAATCACGGCCACGGCCTTGCGCAACGCGAACGACAGCGCAGCATCGGGCGTGGGCCACGAGTATCCGCCGCACACGTTGTCGTCACGGTAGGTCTCCACCGGTGCACCGTCGACACCACGCACCCGGTAAACCACCACGGCGGCGCGGTAGCCGTCGCTGCGTCCCGCCTCGATGGCACCGGTGTAGATGCGGAAGTCGCCTTCGTCGCGCTCGGCAAAATTCATGTCGCCTCCTGAACATGCGGCACTGGACACCCTGGGTGCACAGGAACCACACAACGGGTTCAATGAATCTCGATCGGGGCCGGACAGTCGTCGGGAGGAGAACTCATTGGCAGATTGAGCTGTCAAACAATAAATATTCGGACGAGGAGCCTGACGATGAAACTTGCGACCCGCACACTCGCCATCGCACTCACGGCGCTGGCTTTGAGCCTCGGTTCGATCCAGGCCGATGCGCAGGCTCGCCACAGCGGTCATGCCGGCCAAGCGTGGCATGGGCATCGCCACCATTGGGGACCCGGTCCGTTCTGGGGCGGCGTGGGCATCGGCATCGGACTCGGCTACTACTACGGCGGCCCGTGGTCACCCGGCTACGTGGTGACGCAGCCACCCGGCATGTACTACGAGGGGCCTCTGCCAGCGGCACCGTCGCTGCCCGACCCCGTCATCTATCCGCGCAACGGTCAGAGTGCCGCACAGACTGAGTCCGACCGGCAGGACTGCAACCGCTGGGCCACCACCCAGCCCAGCGCGATGGCCGATGCCGGCGTGTTCCACAGCACCGCGCTGGCGTGCATGGAAGGCCGCGGCTACACCGTGAAGTAGGCCACCGATGCGCCGCCGTGCCGGCGGGGCCATCACGCTGTGCCCGTGGACAGCTCGGCGCGTGCGCCCTTCAGGCGATCGATCAAATCGGCGATGACGGCGTATTCGTGCGTCGCCAACAGGCCGGCGCGCAAGCGCTGCTCGCGCTCGAGCTCGCGCATGCGCCACTCCAGTTCGCCGATCATGGTCATGATCTCCATGTACACGTGGGGATCGCGCAGCACGGCCAGTTCAGCGAGCAGCAGCTCCGGGCTGTGCGCGTCCAGACCGGTGCTGGAGAACGACGCCTGGATGCGCAGCATGCGCTGCAGCCCAGTCTCGAGCACGGTGCGCAGGCCGGCCGGCGCCTCGGCCGTGCGTTCGTCGATCCAGCCACGCAAGTCGTGAAACCGGCGCAGCGTGGCAGCCAAGCGCACGATGCGCGGCACGGCCTCCTCGAGTGGCGTGGCCGAAGCGAGCTCGATCGGCACGTCCAGAACCTCGCGCGCCGCCGCCGACACGGCCTCCAGCACTGCGGGGCTGAACTCCCCTGGGACCAGCCGCGCGGCCATGCCGGCGCGCATGAGCGGGGAAGATCCCGACTCGGCGAGCGCCATCAACCACTCCGCGGCGGCGAGGATCTGGCCATCGAGCGTGAATGCATCGCCACCGACGCCGCGCGGATACCCGAAGCTGTCGAGCCGCTCGTGATGCAGCATCACCGCATCTGCCACCGCCTGGCCCGCGCCCACCATGTCGCGCAGCACGCGGTGTCCGACCAGCGGATGCGTCACGATGTGACGCCACTGGTCGGCATCGAGCCGCGTGCCCTTGCGCAGGTACGCGGGGTCGATGTAGAGCTCACCGACGTCGTGCACCAGCCCCGCGGTCGCGAGCACGCGATGACGCTCGATCTCGCCGGGCAACAGCCGGCGCGCCAGCGACAGCGTGAGCATCGCGACGCCCACCGTGTGGCTCAGCCGATCTTCCTGGTGCTGCGCATAGACGGTCAGCAGCGACTGTATCGGCAGCGACAGCGCGAGGCCCGCCAATGACGCCGACACGGGGCGCGCACGCTGCGACGCGCACAGCGCGCGCAGCAGCGGGTGTTTGTCGAGCAAGCCTTCCGCGATCGGCTCGAAGCGCGCCGGGATGACGCCGCCGACCACCTGCACGCAACCCTCCAGCGGCTTGCGCAGCTTGTGCGCAAGCAGCCGGTCGCGCACGTCGGCGTCGACGCGCGCACCCTTGGCGAGCAGCTTGATGCCGTTGCCGGCGACGATGTCCTCGGTCACCTCGACCTCGTGCGTTTGCGAGGTGGCGACCACGTGGTCGAGGTAGTGGGGGTTGACGCCGTCGGGCGATCCGGCGTTCATGTGCATCCCTGCACTTCGAGCAGATAGCGGCCGCGGCCGGCCTGCTTGGCACGGTACAGCATGGCGTCGGCCTGTTGCATCAGTGCTTCGCGGTCGCTGTCCTGGCCGCGCCACAGCGCGATGCCGATGCTGGCACCGACGCGCAGCTCATGCGATGCCACCCGAAATGGCGCGTGTGCAGCGGCAAGAATCTTTTCTGCGACAAGTTCCGCGTTGCTCGGATCGCGCAGACCGTCGAGGATGACCGCGAACTCGTCGCCGCCGAGGCGCGCCACCGCGTCGTTCGGCCGCACGAGCGCGCACATGCGTTGGCAAAAGATCGCCAGCAGCTTGTCGCCCACTGGATGACCGTGCAGGTCGTTGATCTCCTTGAAGCGATCCAGGTCGATGCACAACAGCGCATGCAGTCCGTTGCCGCGGCGCCGCGCACGCTCGTCGAAGGCATGCTCCAGGCCGGCGCGGTTGAGCACGCCGGTCAGCGGGTCGATGCGTGTCATCTCGCGCAGTCGCGCTTCTTCGGTGCGCTGCTCGGTGATGTCATTGCCGATGCCGATGAACCCGTCCGTCGTGCCGTCGGCCAGGCGCAGCGGGGTGAAGCTGATGCGCAGGTGGTGCCAGCGTGTTCCGGCGGCGCTGGCGTTTTGCTTCTCGAAGACAACCGCCTCGCCGGCCTGCACGCGTGCGATCCACGGGCGGCTGCCCTCGTACGCAGCATCGCCCAGCACTTCGCGCACGCTGCGGCCGACGATGGCTTCGCGCGGCGCACCGTTCCAGCGTTCGAAGGCCGAATTGGCGAACACGTAGCGCTCGTTCCGGTCAACCACCGCAACCATCGCCGGAAGTGCCTCGGCCACCGCGCGCAGCGTCGCTTCGCTGCGCTGCAGCGCCTGCTGCGCCGCCTTGTCCGCCGAGATGTCGCGCATGATCGCCGAGAAGTACTCGACCTTGCCCGCCTTGTCGCGGTGCGCGATCAGCACGTGGCTGCACGGTATCTCGCGCCCGTGCAGGTCGCGCTGGATCGTCTCGCCGACCCAGACGCCGTGGGCGAGGGCCTGCGGAACCATCTCGCTCGCATGGCGCGCCACGGTTTGCGGCGGACTGAAGTCGGCAAAGCTCAGATGCTCGATCGGCGCACCCTCGCCGATGCCTGTGCGCTGCCGTGCGGCGGGGTTCATGTACAGCAAGCGTCCGCCTGCGTCGGTCTGAACGACGAAATCGGTGGTGGCGTCGAAGATGGCCGTCAATGTGTGCAGTGCGCGTTCGGCGTGCGCCTGCGCGGTGATGTCCTTCACCGTGCCGACATGGCCGATCACCTTGCCATCGACCAGCACCGGCGCACTGTCGACCTCTACCAGCAGCTCGCTCCCATCGGCGCCGAGCAGCCGCCGGGTGGCGTGGAACGGCCTCGCGCCGGCGACGATGGCGGTCCATTCGCGGCGCACACGCTCGCGCGATGGCGCCGGCAGCAGCGCGACCCAGCCATCGGCGTTCTCGCGCGACAGCCCGTGGATGCGCAAGAAGGCCGCGTTGACGTAGGTGAGACGCCCGTCGGGGCCGGCGCGGAACATGCCCAACGGCGAATCGTCGCTGACGGCCGCGAGTTCGGCCTGGCGCGTGCGGTTCTGGCGCTGAACGCGCGCCAACACCGCCAGTGCCACGAAGGCGAGCACCGTGAACGCCGCGCACATCGCGATCACCAGGCGGCGCCGCTCGTAGTAGGTGGCGAGCGCCTCGTCATAGCCCTGCGTCACGATCAGCGTGACGGGGTGGCCCGGCAGCTTGCGAAAGGTCGTCAGCCGCCGCACGCCGTCGGTGTTCCCGCCGTCCGACACCCGTGAGCCCTCCGGCAGCGCCAGCAGCGGCGCCAGATGCGGCGACTGCTGCAAGGCGTTGCGGCCGATCAGCCCGGCCAGCGGCGGTGCGCGCGAGATCACGACGCCATCGCTGCGGGCCAACGCGATCGATCCGGCCGGCTGCATCCGCATCGTGTCGTGCAATGCCATCAGCCGGTCCAGATCGACCAGGGCCACGGCACTGCCGGCGCGATTGCCGCCCGCCGGCAGACCGCGCACCAGCGGCAGAACCCAGGCGCCGCCGACCAGGCGTCGCGGTTCGCCGACCCGCGTTTCGCCCGCGGGCGGGGCCGGTGGCAAAGGCGCCTCGAGCGCGCGTGGCTTGGGGTCCGGCGCTGCGGGCCAGTCGAGCAGCGCGCCGGCATCTGACGCCATGCGCAGCGCGATCAGTTCGCCGCGGCCCTGGCCGAGCGTGGCGGCCAGGCGCGCGAGCGCCGGATCGTGTATCGGATCCTGGCCAGGGTGGGCCTGCACCCATTCGTCGATGACGCGCAGACCCGTCGTGGCGTCGTTGAACACGCCGGCGGTCTGTTCAGCCAGCGCCCGGCTGATGAGATGCAGCGAGCGTTCCGATTCGCCCAGCAGTCGGCGCTGTTGGATCGCAGCGAACCCGAGCACGATGGACCACAGCAGCGCCAGCACCACGCCGGTCACGAGGAACGGAGCGGCGCGCACAAGGCGTTCGGCGGTGGGGGAGCGTGAGGGCATCGGAGTGGTCCGGCGCGCGGTCGGCGTGGCGGCGGCCCCGCAGGTGGGGTGTTCTGTGGTTATCGGCACTGCTTGCGCATTGGTGCACGGTGCAGTGTCGAGTGCCTGACAAATAAGGCCCGCAAGTCGGCTCCGGCGTGAACAAGTCCACACCTGGCGCCAATCCACCGTCGCCAGCGGCCTGTTCATCGCGCGCGGCAGCGAACGCGCGTGGACGGCTCAGGTCGCCTCGGTGTTCCCGCCTGGGCCCGGGTCAGTGCTGTTGTCCGCCAGGCGCTCGGCGCGCTCGAGCAGCAACGCGCGCTCCCGCGCATTGCGCGCCAGCGCCGCCGCGCGCTCGAACTCCGCGCGCGCCTCGCCGGTTCGCCCCAGCTTGGCCAGCAGGTCGCCGCGCACGCTGGGCAGCCACTGGTAGCTCTGCAGCGACGGCTCCGCGCGCATGGCATCGACGATCTCCAGCCCCGCCGCGGGCCCGAAGGCCATGCCGACCGCAACGGCCCGATTGAGCTCCACCACCGGCGACGGCGCGATCTGCGCGAGTGCATCGTAGAGCGCCACGATGCGTGCCCAGTCGGTCTCCTCGGCGGTGCGGGCGCCGGCATGGCAGGCGGCGATCGCCGCTTGCAGAGCGTAGGTCCCGAGCGCTGAACGCAGCGACTCGGCGCGCTCGAGCGCAGCCAGACCGCGGCGAATCAGCAGCCGGTCCCAGCGCGTGCGGTCCTGCTCGAGCAGCAGCACCGGCCGGCCGGCGGCGTCGATGCGTGCCGCGGCGCGCGAGGCCTGCAACTCCATCAAAGCGACGAGGCCGTGCACCTCGGGTTCGGTCGGCGCCAGTTCGGCGAGGATCCGACCCAGACGCAGCGCCTCGTCGCACAGTGCCGGCCGCATCCAGTCCTCGCCGGTCGTGGCGGTGTAGCCCTCGTTGAAGATCAGGTAGACGACCTCGAGCACCGACGCCAGCCGGGGCTGAATCGCTTCGCCGCGCGGCAGCTCGAACGGCACGCGCGAGGCGGCGAGCGTGCGTTTGGCCCGCACGATGCGCTGCGCGATCGTCGGTTCCGGCACCAGGAAGGCCCGCGCGATCTCGGTGGTGGTCAGCCCGCCCAGCAGCTTGAGCGTGAGCGCCGCGCGCGCGTCGGTCGACAGCACCGGGTGACAGGCGACGAAGATCAGCCGCAGCAGATCGTCGCCGATCTCGTCGGCGCGGGCGGCGTCGAGCGCGTCCACGAAGTCCGGCACGGTCAGGGCCTGCTGCGCTTCGAGGTCATGGCCGATCTCGTCGTGCTTGGTCACCAGCATCTTGTCGCGGCGCAGGCGGTCGAGCGCCCGGTTCTTGGCCGTCGCCATCAGCCAGGCGCCTGGGTTGTCCGGCACGCCCGCGGCAGGCCAATGTTCGAGCGCGGCGACGAGCGCGTCCTGGGCCAGCTCTTCGGCCAGCCCGACGTCGCGCGTGAGGCGCGCGACGCCGGCGATGATCTTGGCGGCCTCGATGCGCCAGACCGCCTCGATCGTTCGATGCGTGGCCGACGTCATCGGCCCTGGCACGCGGCGTTCGATTCCATGTGGATCAGGGCCGCTCGGCCACCGCCTTCAGATTCGCGAGCCCGGCCTCGAAGTCGTTGCCGATCATGCCGTCCATGTCGAAGAACAGGCCCATCAGCCTGGCGACGAACGGGCTCGCGCCGTGCATGGCCCAGGTGACCTCGGTGGCATCGCCGCGTGGCGCGAGCGTGAACTCGACGGTGTTGTGGCCTTCGAAAGGTTCGATCATGTCGAGCTTCATCGTGACCCGGGTCGGCCGCGCGGATTCGACGATCTGGATGCTGCCTTTGCCGACCTCCTTGTTGCCTTCGAAGTCGTACCCGGCCCCCGGGCCGCTCGTGGGGCCGCGGTAGCTGCCCTTCATGTTCGGGTCTTTCCTTGCGTAGGGATTCCAGGTGTTGAAGCGGGACAGCTCGTTGATCAGCGGATGGATCTTGTCGGCGCTCGCCAGAATGCGGGCGCTGCGTTGAACGCGAAAGGTGTCGGGGCGTGTCGCGGCGTAGAGCAACAACGCGGCGAGCGCCGCGACGGCCACGAGTGCAATGGTCTTGATCATGGCGCGCTCCTAGCGTTGGCCCACGACGCCCAATTCGCGAAAGCGCTCGACCGCCTCGCTGGGGCCGAAGTCGTCGAGCTCGAACAGCTGACGCACCTCGATCTCGGCGTTGGCCAGATCGCCGTGCGGCGCGGGGAAACGCCGTGTCCATTCGAGCGCCTCGTCGCGCGAGCGCACCTGGACCATGGTGTAGCCGGCGATGAGTTCCTTGCTCTCGGCAAACGGGCCGTCGATCACGCTGCGCTGGCCGCCCGCATAGCGGATTCGCCACCCCTTGGAACTGGGTTGCAGGCCAGAGGCGTCGAGCAGGACACCCGCCTTGACCAACTGCTCGTGGTACTCGGCCATCGCGGCGATGAGTTGTTCTTCGGGCATGGCGCCGGCCTCGGACTGCGGCGTCGCCTTCACCAGAATCATGAATCGCATGATCAGATCTCCTTCGTGTGGATCGATGGGGCCTCACCGGCAGGCGGTTCGGATTCCAATCACACGACGAACGAGGCGACGCGGTATCGACAGTCGCGGCCCTGGGAGAAACCCCGGCGTCGTAGCGTCAGGTTGCGTCTTCGTAGCAAGGAGCCAGCGCGCGCACTTCCACCGTGCACCACTCGGCGGCCGGGCAATCGGCCGCGATCGCGATGGCTTCGTCGCGGGTCTTGCAGTCGATCATGAAGAAGCCACCGACCATCTCCTTCGCCTCGGAAAAGGGGCCATCGAGCACGCGGGGCTGCCCGCCGCGCACCTCGACGCGCGCCGCATCGCTCTGTGACTTGAGCGATTCGGTGGCGATCAGCAGGCCGCGCGAGTGCAGCTCTTGCCCGAAGCGCACCATGCGCTCGTAGACTTCGTGGCCCTCGGCCACCGTGCGGGTGCGCCTTTGACCGGGCGGCTCGATGATCAGCAGCATGTACGGCATCAGGGCCCCCTCTGCGTACAGGTTCAGCACAATGAGCGGCGATTACAACATGGCTGTCGGCCCGCTGCAGCGGAGCCGACAGCCGAGAACGGAGCGTCGCCCGCGGGTCCGCGCAGACACGCCGAACGTGTGTGACACGCCAAATGGAGAAATCCGACACGGCTTTCGCACCCGCGGGCGCCGCCGGTACAAGCTATCTTGCGCAGTTGCGGCCACGTTGACGGGGACGGGCCGATCCAATGGAGGGAGACGCACCATGCAACGAGGGATCGGGTTGTGGAAAACCACGTTCGCGGGCCTGGCCGTGTCGCTTGCACTGTGCGGCAGCGCGCGCTCGGCAGAGCAGGCCGACCGGGCGGTGGCGGCGGTCAAGCAGCTGATCGCGCGCGGCGAGATCAAGCCCGACACGGTATTCAAGCTGCGCGCCAAGCAAGGCAACATGGTCTCGTTCCTGGGGCGTGACTACGAGCTGCAGAAGGATTGGGAAAAGCTCACCGGCATCCTTATCGACGCGAGCGTGATGCCGCAACTCGACTCGCTGGAGTTCATCCGCAGCGCCACCGACATCGACCTCACCATCGCGCGCAACCACGAGTACGGCGACCTTTTTCAGGCGGGCCTGATCGAGGACCTGGCGCCGCTGTTCAAGCGCTTCGGTTTCACGCTGCCCGAAGACCCCGACAGCGGCTACATGCTGCTCAAACACCAGGCCTATTTCGGCGACCGCATCGTGGCCATCCCGGCGGACATGGACATGGCCTTGCTGTTCGTGCGCCGCGACCTGCTCGAAGACCCGGCGCAGCGCGCCAGGTTTCGCGAGAAGTTCGCTCGCGAGCTGCGCGTCCCCAGGACGTGGGCGGAATACCAGCAACTCGTCGAGTTCTTCCATCGGCCCAACGAAGGCTTCTACGGCGCCGCCGAACCGCGCGAGAAGCTCACCGGCTGGATGTACTGGCTGCCGCGCTATCTCTCGGCCGCCGCACCCAACCAGTACCTGTTCGACGATCAGATGAAACCACTGATCAATTCGCCGGCCGGCGTCGCGGCCACCGAGAGCTATGTCGCCACCGTGCCGTTCACTCCGCCGCAGGCGCTGGAGGCGGGCAAGGACTACAGCTATACCCTGCCCTTCTTCATCCGCGGCAATGCATTCGCCACGATACTCACCTCGGCCACCGCGAAGATCTCGAACCGCGACGACTCGGCGATCAAGGGCAAGTTCATGGCCGCGCCGATGCCGGGCACCGTGGTCGGCGGGCGGCTGGTGCGCCGCTCGCAGTTCATCTACGGCAACAACCTCGTCGTGCCGGCCCGGGCCCCCAATAAGGCGCTGGCATTCCTGTTCGCGATGTGGCTGACCGACCCCGACAACGCGGCGCGTTCGGTCGCGGCCAACGGCATCGCCGACCCTTATCGCTACAGCATCCTGCGCGACGAACGGGTGCGCGCCATGTACACCCCGCAGGCGCTCGAGGTACTGAAGGCCGAACTGCCCATCGTGGCGCCGTCGGGCACCGGGCTGCCCGGCGACAGCGAGTACATCGCCGCGCTGAACCACAACATCTGGCTCGCGGCGGGCGGCAAGCTCGCGCCCAAGGAGGCGATGGCCAAGACCGCGCGTGAATGGGAGGCCATCACCGAGCGCCTGGGGCGGACCACGCAGATCGCCCACTGGCGAGCGTTCAAGACGCTGTACCCCACGGCGACCGAGGCGGCACC
>JBGQEX010000113.1:0-13797 GCA_041496605.1 Piscinibacter sp. | reverse complement strand
CGGCAAGCTCGCGCCCAAGGAGGCGATGGCCAAGACCGCGCGTGAATGGGAGGCCATCACCGAGCGCCTGGGGCGGACCACGCAGATCGCCCACTGGCGAGCGTTCAAGACGCTGTACCCCACGGCGACCGAGGCGGCACCCTAGGGCCGGCCAAGGACGCACGATGAGACCCGCGCGCAGGCTCACGCTACGAACGAAGCTGCTGATCAGCTTTGCCGGCGTCGGGCTGCTCGTGCTGGCGCTGCTGCTGGTCGGCGACCACATCATCCGCGACGCCGCGACACGACTCGAAGCGACGCTCACGGCGCAGGTGCGGCCGCTCGCGCGGCTGAACCGCCTGCAATCGCAGATCAGCCGCATCCGCGTGCTCGAAATCGAGCTGCCGCGTCTGACCGACCTCTTCGCGGTGTCCGACCAGCTGGAGCTGTTGGGCGCCGAACGCACTGCGTTCGACCGCGAGCTGGGCGCGTTCGCCCGCGCGGTCAAGCCGGAAAAACCGGCCGAGGCCGCGAGCCTGGAAGAGAACTGGCGACGCTATCAGGCCGATCTGGCCAACGCCACGCACCACGCCAACCTGATGGAACTGGATGCGGTGCAGCGCATCTCGACCTTCGAATCGGCCGGGCGCTTCAAGGCGATTTCGCGCACGCTCAAGCAGCTGGCGGACAGCACCGAGCTGCGCGCCGGCGAGGCGCTCGCGCAAGCGGAGTCACAGCACGATCGCCAACGCGCGCTGTTCATGACCACCTCGGCAATCGGTCTGGCGGTGCTCGCAACGTGGATCGGCCTGCTGGCCCGCTCGATGTCCGGCCGCGTGTCGCGGCTGCGCGATGCGGCCATGCAGATCGCCGAGGGCGGCGAAGACCACCCGATCGCCGTGCCCGGCCACGACGAGATCGCCGACCTCGGTGCGGCCTTCAACGCGATGCAGGGGAAAGTGGCGGCGCGCGAGAACGCGCTGCGTGCCGCGCACGACGAGCTCGAGTCGCGCGTCGCCGAGCGCACGCACGAGCTCAACGAGGCCAACGCCCAACTGCTGCGCGAGGTCGAGGAGCGGCGGCGTGCCGAAGAAAGGCTGCACCACCAGGCGCAATACGACAGCCTCACCGGCTTGCCCAACCGCGTGCTGGCGCTGGACCGCCTGTCGCAGGCGATGCTCGCGGCCCATCGCGGCGACACCCATGTGGTGTTGATCTTCCTGGACCTCGACGACTTCAAGAAGGTCAACGACACGCTGGGCCACCCCGTCGGCGACGCGCTGCTGGTGCAGGCCGCACGGCGGCTGCGCCAGGCGGTGCGCGCCGAAGACACCGTGGCCCGGCTCGGCGGCGACGAGTTCCTCGTGATCCTCGGCGGCCTCGAGTCGCCGGAAGACGCGGAAGCCATCGCCGACAAGATCGTGCGAGCGTTCGCGCCTTCGTTCGATATAGGCGAGAGCGAGCTCGTCGTCACGCCCAGCATGGGCTTGGCGGCTTACCCCGAGGACGGCGACGACCCCAGCATGCTGCTGCGCAATGCCGACCTCGCGATGTACGACGCCAAGGAGGCGGGACGCAACACCTACCGCTACTTCAACCAGCAGGTGCACGACAGCTCGGTGCGCCGGCTGGCCATTGAACGCCAGCTGCGCAACGCAGTGGCACGTGACGAGTTCCGGCTCGTGTACCAGCCGCTGGTGGCGACCGCCAGCCAGCAGGTGATCGGCGCCGAAGCGCTGCTGCGATGGCTGAGCCCCGACGACGGGCTGCTGACGCCCGAGCACTTCATCACGGTGGCCGAGCACACCGGGCTGATCGTCGAGATCGGCGACTGGGTGCTGCGCAGCGCGTGCGCACAGCTGCGTGCATGGCACGCCATGGGCTGGCGCCACTTGACCATGGCAGTCAACGTGTCGCCGCGGCAATTCCGCGGCGAACACCTGCTGGTCAGCGTGCGCGACTGTCTCGCAGCAAACGCGCTGCCGGCCGGCAGCCTTCAGATCGAGGTGACCGAAGGGCTGCTGATCCGCAATCAGCCCGAAGTGCGCGAGACGCTTGTCGCCTTGAGCGAACTGGGCGTGCAACTCGCGATGGACGACTTCGGCACCGGATATTCCTCGCTGTCGTATCTGAAGCGCTTTCCGTTCGACGCGCTGAAGATCGATCGCGTGTTCATCCGCGATCTCGCCTCCGACCCCGACGATCGCGCGCTGGTGACCGCCGCGATCCGCATGGGCAAGGGCCTGGGCTTGTCGGTGGTCGCCGAAGGCGTCGAGACCGAGTCGCAGCTGGCGTTCCTGAGCGATCAGGACTGCGATGTCGTGCAGGGCTTCCTGTTCAGCGAGCCGCTGCCGGCGCAGGATTTCGAGGCACGGTGGCTGCGGCGCGAGGCGATGACGACGCAGCTGGACAAGTGACGCGGGTGGCCGCGCATGACTCGGCAGGTCCGCGCCGGTCCGCGCGACCGCTCACCCGCCGCCGCGCTGCGTGCTGAGATCGAAAATGCGTATGAACTCGCGCCGCTGCGGCGCATCGACACCTTCGAAGCGAAACGACACGGCCAAGCGCGGCAGACGAAGTGACGCAATCTGCCGCGGCGCGAGCGTTTGCCACGCGAGCAGCAGTTGCGCGCCGTCGATCACCACGCGGGCGCTGCCCTCTTCGATGCACAGCGGCCGCCCGCCGCAGGCACGCGGCAGCCACGCGACGAGCTCGCGCGCGGTGCAGCCCATCTCGCGCTGAAAGGATTCGGGGGTCTGAGCTTGCATGGGCGCCATGGTGTTGCTGGCAATGTAGGGCCTGTTCACACCAAATGCATGCCCGCGCCGGCCCGGCGCTTGTCGTGGCGCGGGTTCGCGGGCACAGTGCTAGTCCCAATGCAAGGCCAACGAGGGCGAACATGGCGCGGTTTCGACCGGACTTCGTTGTCTGCCAACAGTGTGGCGCAGTGCACCGCTGGCGGCCGCTGCACAGCGACGACGTGGCACGTTGCACGTGTTGCGCAGCCGTGCTGGCACGCGGCCACCGGCTCGGCGTCGACGCACTGCTGGCACTCACGCTGGCCGCGCTGGCCGTGTGGCTGATCGCGAACCTCGCGCCCATCGTGTCGATCGAGCTGCGCGGCAATCACGCCGAGACCACGCTCGCCGGCGCCATCTCCACCGCCTGGCAGCAGGGCGAACGGGTGGTCGCCGTGCTGGCGGCGGTGACCGCCGTGATCGCACCGGCGCTGCTGATCGCGCTGCGTCTGCTGGTGCTGCTGCCATTGGCGCTGCGCCGCACGCCGCGGCACTTTGCCTGGTGCCTGCGGGCGCTGCACGAGGCGTCGCAGTGGAACATGGCCGAGGTGCTGATGGTGGCTGCGCTGGTGTCCATCGTGCGCGTCGCGGGCCTCGCGCAGGCGCAGCCGGGGCCCGGCATGCTCGCCTTCGGCGCCCTGGCGCTGCTGTTGGCGGCGCTCGAATCCGCCGGCCTGAAACACCTGTGGTGGACGGCATGAACACCCGCCACAGTGCCGCCGCGCCCGCACAGGCGACCGTGCTCGGCTGCGAATGCTGCGGCCTCGCCATGGCGGCACCGTCCGGCGACGCTGCGCCGCGCTGGCGCTGTCCGCACTGCGGCCACCCGCTGCACGCGCGCAAGCCGATGGCGCTGCAGCGCACCTGGGCCTGGCTCGCGGCGTCGGCGCTGCTGTACGTGCCGGCCAACCTGCTGCCGATCATGAGTACCACCAACCTGCTCGGCCGCACGCGCTACACGATTGCCGGCGGCATCGGCGACCTGTGGAACGACGGCGAGTGGGGCCTGGCGATCATCGTGTTCGTCGCCAGCATTGCGGTACCGATCCTGAAGATCAGCGGGCTCGCGCTGCTGGCCTGGACGGCACGCCACGCACCACGCTGGCGCCGGCCGGAGCGAGCGCGCTTGTTTCGCGTCGTCGACGCGGTGGGCCACTGGTCGATGCTCGACGTCTATGTGGTGGTGCTGCTCAGCGGCATGGTGCACTTCGGCAGCCTGGCCAGCGTGCAGCCCGAGCCGGGCCTGCTCGCGTTCGCCGCGGTCGTGATGCTGACCGTGTTCGCCGCACGCAGCTTCGACCCGCGCCTGATCTGGCAGGAGCCGCTCGACCATGGCTGAACCCAGCCCACCGCCGCCGGACGAGTCGGTGCCGGCCAGCGACGCGAGCGGCCTTGCGCTGGCGTTGCCCGAGCCGGCGATCTCGCGCAAGAACCCGCTGCGCCTGTCACTGGTGTGGATCGTGCCGATCCTCGCGGTGCTGATCGGCGCATCGCTGCTGGTTCGCCACCTGCTGGACCGTGGGCCGCACGTCGTCATCGAATTCAGCACCGCCGAAGGGCTGGAGCCCGGCAAGACTGCGCTGCGCTACAAGGAGGTGGTGGTCGGCCGCGTCGACAGCGTGTCGCTGCGGCCCGATCGGCAGCGCGTGCTGGTGGGTGTGCAGCTCGACCGATCGGTGGCCAACATCGCGGTCGACGACACCCGGTTCTGGGTCGTGCGGCCGCGCATCGGCACCGCCGGCGTGAGCGGGCTGAGCACGCTGCTGTCAGGCGCCTACATCGGCGTCGACGCCGGCATCTCGACCGAGAGGCGCCGGGACTTCATCGGTCTGGAGGCTCCCCCCTTCGTGCTGCGCGGTGAGCCGGGGCGGGCCTTCGTGCTGCACGCGCCGGACCTCGGCTCGCTCGACGTCGGCTCGCCGATCTACTATCGCAGGACGCGGGTCGGCCGCGTTGTCGGCTATGCGCTCGACCCGCGCCACGACCAGCTGGCGATCCAGATCTTCATCGAGTCGCCGTACGAGCCGCTGGTGACGCCGCAGTCGCGGTTCTGGAATGCGAGCGGCATCGACCTGACGGTCAATGCGAGCGGCCTGACGCTGAACACGCAGACGCTGGCGTCGGTGATCGCCGGTGGCATCGCCTTCGAGCCGCCGCTCGGGGCGACTGCACTGCCGCCGGCGCCCGCCGGCAGCCGTTTCCAACTGTTTGCCGACCGCAAGTCGGCACTCGCGCCGCCCGATGGGCCGGCGCTGCCGATCCGCATGGTGTTCGACCAGTCGGTGCGCGGGCTGGCGGTGGGCGCGCCGATCGATTTCCTCGGCATCGAGATCGGCAGCGTGCGCTCCTTCGAACTGCGTTACGACGCCGCGCGCAAGCGTTTTCCGGTGCAGGTGACGGCAGACGTTTACCCGCTGCGGCTCGGTGCCGCGCGCGATGCGATGGTCCAGGCGCCGTCGACCGACCCGCAAGCCGACACCAAGTTGCTGGCGCGTCTGGTGGACCGCGGCGTGCGTGCCCAGCTGCGCACCGGCAACCTGCTGACCGGGCAGCTGTACATCGCACTCGACTTCGACGCCAAGGCGCCGCGCGCCGCGCTGGCCGCGAGCGACGGCGTCCCGCTGGTGCCCACGGTGCCGGGCACCTTGAGCGAGCTGCAGCCGCAGCTCGCCGAGATCGTCGCCAAGATCAGCAAGGTGCCGTTCGACGAGATCGGCCGCGGACTGCAGGACACGCTGAGCCAGGCGCGCTCGGCGATCGCGCAACTCACGCCCGAGGCGCAGAGGGCATTGGCCGACGTGCAGCGCACGCTGGCGTCGGTGCAGGAGTCGCTGTCGCGTCTCGACCGCAACGTGCTCGACTCGAACGCGCCGATGCAACGCAGCGTCGAGCAGACCCTCAGCGAGCTGCAGCGCGCCGCGCAGTCGATGCGCGTGCTCGGCGACTACCTGCAACGCCACCCGGAGGCCGTGTTGCGCGGCAAGCCGGCCGATCCACCGCTGTCGCCCGGAGACAAGCCGCGATGAAACGCCGATGGGGTGTCGCCGCCGCCATCCTCGCCTGCGCGCTGCTGGCGTCTTGCGCCACGCCCCCGCCCGAGCGCTATCACAGCCTGCTCGCCAGCCAACCTGACGCGCCCACCCCACAGCCCCCGGTGGTCGTCGAGCTGCTGCCGTTCAGCGTGCCGCCGCAGGTCGACCAGCCGCAGTGGCTGGTGCGCGGGGCCGACGACTCGCTGCTGTTGCTGGAGCAGGAACGCTGGGCCGCGCCGCTGCGCGACGAGTTGCGCGGCGCCGTCACCGAACGGCTCGCGTCGCGCTGGGGCGCCGTCGACGTGCATGCACTGGCCGCCACGCCGACCGGCGCGTGGCGCGTGCGCGTCGACGTGCAGCGTTTCGAGTCGCTGCCGTCGCGCGAAGCGCGGCTGGACAGCGTCTGGTCGATTGCGTCGCCGCAGCGCGCAGCATCGACGCTGCGGTGCCGCAGCGGGATCCGCGAGAGCGTGACCGAGCCGGGCGCGCCCGCGCTGGCCGCGGCGCATCGGCGTGCGGCGGCGCGCCTGGCCGACGAGATCGGGCGCCAGCTGCAGGCCCTGCAGCGCGGCGAGCCCGGCACCTGCGGTTAGATCGCATCAAGCCACGCCCTTGGCCCGGGTTCCCCGGGCCGATGGGCGGCGCCCCTTGGGGGCAGGAGCGAAGCGACTGGGGGGCCAAAACAGTCAGCCGCCGGCGATCGGCGGCCAGATGGCGAGCACGTCGCCGTCTTCGAGCACGCGCGACAGCCGCTGCTCGGGGGTCACATACACGCCATTGACGAGCACCAGGTGCACCAGCTTGGGCGGCAAGCCGAAGGGTTCGATCACCTGCGCAATGGCAGTGCCGTCCGGCAACTCGAGCGGCAAGCGGTTGCTGATGCGCGCCTCGGCCGGAAGGTATGGGGTGAGGCTCGCATACAGTTTGAAGACGATCTTCATCGGTGGATACGTGTCATCCCGGCGAATGCCGGGATCCACGTGTGCCGTAGCGCGCAGGCTTGCAGTGGATCCCGGCGTGCGCCGGGATGACGGGTGCTTGCGATGCCGAGCCGGTCATTGCACTCGCAGCAACGCGCGCTGATCCTGCGCCTGGGCGCGTGACAGGTAGGCCTGCATCAGCTGTGTCGGGTCGCGCAGCAGCTCGTGTTTCCATTCGCCCAGCGGCACGCGCCCTTCGACCAGCCCGCGCATCACGCCCACATGGTCGGTCCAGCCGATGCTGTTGCAGCCCACCATCACGTCGCCCGCGAACTGCAGGCTCAGGTGGCGCCCAGCCGCGCGGTCGGTCAGCTCCACGTGCTCGCCGCCGGGCACGCCCTGCCAATCGCCGAAGCTGGCGGAGATGAGGCCCAGCGTGTCGAGCACGTTGATCTGCGTGACGCCCTTGAGCTGTGCCTGCTGGCCGGCCATGTTCATCGCCGCGACATAGGCCTGGTCGGCAGCGTTCGGCTGGATCGCGCTGACTATTGTTCTGCCGCTGGCCTTGTCGAACGCCTCGGCGCAGTCGCCGGCCGCGTAGATGCCGGGCACGTTGGTCTGCATGTGCTCGTCGGTCAACACGCCGAGCAGGCACTTCACGTCGGAGTTCTCGAGGAAGCCGATGTTGGGCTTGACGCCGACGGCACTGATCACGAGATCGGCTTCGAGCTGCTGCCCGTTCGACAGGCGCACCTTCAGCGGCGCGTGCGGCTCGATCGCCTCGACGCGCGTGCCGGTGAACACCCGAACACCTTGCGACTCGCACCAGTCCTTGATCATGCCGCCGGCCGTCGGGCCCATCATGCGCGGCACCATGCGGTCGCCCATCTCGACCACGGTGAGTTGCACGCCGCGCGCGGCCAGCGCTTCCATGATGATGCAGCCGATGAAGCCGGCGCCCATCTGCAGCACACGCGCGCCTTCGACAGCGAGCTGCGCGATGGCACGCGCGTCGGCGAGTGTCCAGCACGGGTGAACGCCGGCGTTGTCGATGCCGGGAATCGGCGGGCGCACCGGGCTCGAACCGGTGGCGATTAGAAGCGTGTCGAACGGCAGGCTGCTGCCGTCGGCCAGCGCGACCGTGCGCTTGGCGACGTCGATGGCCTTGGCGCTGCCGCGCCGCAGGTCGATGCGCAGTTTGTCGTAATGCCCCCGGTCATGGCGCAGGTGCGTGCCCTCCTCGCCCACGTTGCCCATCAGCAGGTAGGGAATGGCCATGCGCGAATACGGCGGCTCGGCCTCGTCGCCGACGATGACGATCGCGTCGTTCGGCGCGTGCTTGCGAATCGTCTCGGCGGCGATCACGCCGGCAGGGCCGGCACCCAGGATCACGTGCTTCATGGTCTGCTCCTCACGAAAAAACAAGGCGGTCCGAGAACCGCCTTGCGTGCCCTCGGATCCCGTGCCCGGTCAGAGCCCCAGGCGTGAGCGCGTCTCGGGCTTGAGCCGGCCCTCCTTGTCCCAGCCGCGCGCCTCGTAGTACTTGGGCAGCATTTCGGGCAGTTTGTTCACCAGGCCCTTGGCGGGGCCGGTTTTTGCAGGCTCGGTGAGCAGCCGCTTGGGCAGCGAGTCATCCTTGGCGGTGAAGCCGGCGCGGTTGTTGAAGTCGCGCTCCATGTTCCAGATGCGCTCGCCGATCAGGGTCAGGTTCTCGAGCGTGAACTCGTCGCCACAGGCCGCAGCCAGCTGCGGGGCCACGTCAGCCAGACCCCACGCAAAACTCGTGAACAGGCAGATGCCGGCGGAGTCGAACACCGCAGTCGCGTCCTGGAACGCCTTCACCAGTTCGGGCTTGCCTTCGGCAACCAGCGGGTCGGTCTTGATCGGAATGCCCAGCACTTCCGAGGCCACCGTGTAGCCGCGCAGGTGGCAGGCGCCGCGGTTGCTCGTCGCGTACGCCAGGCCCATGCCCTGGATGCCGCGACTGTCGTAGGCCGGGAACTCCTGGCTCTTCACGGTCATCGACAGATCGGGGTGGCCGTACTTGGCGGTCAGTCGCCTGGAGCCCTGGCCGATTTCCTTGCCGAAGCCTTCGCCCTTGGCGGTGATCTCGGCGAAGTGGGCCAACGCCTGCGGCGAGCCGAACTTGGCGTCGATGCCCAGTTGCTCCTTGGTCAGCACGCCCATCTCGTAGAGCTCCATCACCGCGCCGATGGTGGCACCGAAGGAGATCGGGTCCATGCCGTGCTCGTTGCACAGCAGGTTGGCGTACTGCAGCGCCTCCAGGTCGTTGACGCCGTTGGCCGCGCCGAGCGCCCAGGCCGCTTCGTATTCCAGGCCGCCCGAGGCGCCCCAGTACTGCGGCTTGTTGTCGACCGTGAAGTGGCTCGGGTCCATCTTGCTGACGCGCCCGCAGGCGATCGTGCAGCCGAAGCAGGCCTGGTTCGTGACCAGCTGCGCCTTGCCGTCGGTCTTGCGCGGCGCGGCCATGGCTTCGGCCGAGATGTCCTTCGCGCCTTCGAACTGCACGTCGCGGTGGTTGCGGGTGGGCAGCGCGCCCATCTCGTTGATGACGTTCATCAGCACCTGAGTGCCGTAGGTGGGCAGGCCCTGGCCCGTCACCGCGTTGTCGGCCAGGATCTTCTTGGCCGCGAACGTGGCCTTCATGAACTCCTTCGGGTGGGCGATGTTGCCGACGCCGACGGTGCCGCGCACCGCAATCGCCTTCAGGTTCTTCGACCCCATCACCGCGCCGACGCCGGAGCGGCCGGCCGCGCGATGCAGGTCGTTCACCACCGCGGCATACAGCACCTGGTGTTCGCCGGCGCCGCCGATGCTCGACACGCGCACCAGCGGGTCCTGCAACTGCTTCTTCAGCGTGGCCTCGGTCTCCCAGACCGTGTGGCCCCACAGGTGGGCGGCGTCGCGCAGTTCGGCCTTGTCGTCCTGGATGAACAGGTACACCGGCTTGGGCGACTTACCTTCGAAGATGACCATGTCCCAGCCGGCCATCTTCAGCTCGGCACCCCAGTAGCCGCCCGAATTCGAGCAGGCAATGGCGCCGGTCAGCGGCCCCTTGGTCACCACCGTGTAGCGCCCGCCGGTGGAGGCCATGGTGCCGGTCAGCGGGCCGGTGGCCCAGATCAGCTTGTTCGCCGGCGACAGCGGGTCGACCTTGGCGTCGATCTCTTCGACCAGGTACTTGGTCGCGAGGCCGCGCGAGCCGAGGTAGGCGCGCGCCCATTCCATGTTCAGCGGCTCGGACGCGACCGTGCCGGCCGTGAGGTTCACTCGAAGGATTTTTCCTGCCCAGGACATGATGCTTCTCCTCAAGCAGCTGATGGTTGATTGCCGAGCTTGTCGGCCCAGGCGGCCATCTTGTTCAGCCCGGTCCAGTTCGCGTCGACGTAGGTGATGGCGCCTGTGGGGCACGCCTCGGCACACGCCGGCTCGCCGCCGCACAGGTCGCACTTCTGCACTTTGCCGGTTTCCTGCACGTAGTTGACGGTGCCGAACGGGCAGGCGATCGTGCACACCTTGCAGCCCACGCAGGTGGCCTCGTTGACCACCTTGGCGCCGGTCAGCGCGTTGATCGTGATCGCCTCCACCGGGCAGGCATGCAGGCACCAGGCTTCGTCGCACTGGGTGCAGGTGTAGGGCACCTTGCGACCGGTGTGATGGAAGTCGAACACCTTGATGCGCGATTTGCTGGTGGCGTAGACACCGTAGTTCTCGTACGAGCACGCCATTTCGCACTGCAGACACCCGGTGCATTTGTCGGCGTTGATGTGAAGGGCTTTCTGCATGGCCGCTACCTCCAGTCAATGGACATCTCGCCAGGGGTCAGGGCCCCGCGGCGTCATATGAAATCATCTGCATAGCGAGGCCGCGGGAATACCTAGGCCTTACCCGTAGTACCTGGCGCCGGCTGTTCCAGGCTGGCACAGGCGGGCACGGCCCGATCCCGAGCGTTCCGGTGTCGCCATGCGCGGATCGCGCCAACTTGCTACCCTCGCCGGGTCCCGACGACGCTTCTGCCCCCCGATGCCGCCGCACCCCCCCTCCCACGGCGCGCCGTTCCCGGCGCTCGACCCGCTGCATTCGCGCTCGATCGCCGAATCGCACGAGCGTTGCCGCGCGTTCGGCCTGCGCGCCGGCGAGCGGCCCGACCTGAGCCTGCTCAGCCGCGCCGACCTGCGGCAGGCGCAGGAGCGCAACCAGCGCCTGTGCCAGCAGGCGATGCCGGTGATGGAACTGCTGTGGGAGCAGCTGTCGCACACGCACAGCATGGTCGCGCTGACCGACACCCAGGGCACCGTGCTGCATGCGCTGGGCGACGCCGGCTTCCTCGAGCGCGCGAACCGCGTGGCGCTGGCGCCGGGGGCCGTCTGGTCGGAAGCCGCCAAGGGCACCAACGCCGTCGGCACCGCGCTGATGGACGAGCAGCCGGTGCTGGTGCACGGCCCCGAACACTACCTCAGCGCCAACCATTTCCTGACCTGCTCGGCCGCGCCGATCTTCGACCATGCCGGAAATGTGCTGGGCGTCATCGACGTCTCCGGCGAGCAGCGTTCGTACCATCCGCACACGCTCGCGCTGGCGCGCATGTCGGCGCGCCTGATCGAGAACCAGTGGTTCGCCGACCGCTTCCGCGATGCGCTGAAGCTGCGCCTGCACGCCGCGGCGAGCGGCCTGGGCACGCTGCAGGAAGGCGTCGTCGCGCTCGATGCCGACGGCCGCGTTCTCGGCGCCAACCGCTGCGCGCTCGACCTGCTGTCGCGCAGCGCCTCCGCGCTGCGCCGGCAAAGCGTCGACGACATCTTCGGCGTGTCGCTCGCGCGCATGGTCGATCACGCCCGCCTGGCCGGCGACACGCCGATGACCCTGGTGACGAACCCGGCGCCGTGCGGCCCGTCGCCGCACTCGCCGGCACGGCCGGTCTGGGCCGCCGAACCGGGGCAGCTCAGCGCGGCGCGCGGCAGTGCGCTCGAGGTGCCGAGCGGGCCGCGCGCGCTCTATGCCCGGCTGTCGCTCGACGCCGGCCACCTGGTGCGCTCAACCTTGCCGGTGAGCCCGCTGCACGCGGCTGCCGGAGGCGACGTGCCGCTCGTCGTGTCGCCGCCCGCGATTGCGAGCACCGCGCTGCCGGCGGCCACGCTGCGCGAGCGCGAGAACGACGCCATCCGCGAGGCCGTGGACGCCGCCGCGGGCAACCTGTCGCGGGCGGCACGCGCGCTGGGCATCGGCCGCAGCACGCTGTACCGCAAGCTGCGGGCGGCACGGCAGCCCGGCCAGGGCTAGGACGCGCTCGCGGCGCGGCTCGACAGCCGCACGGAAGACTCCGGCAACGAAGAACCTTCCTTCTTCTGCACCAGCGCCACGCCGTTGCGCACCGCGATGATCTCCGCGAGGATGGCCACCGCGATTTCGGCCGGCGTCTTGCCGCCCAGATCCAGCCCGATCGGCCCGTGCAGGCGGCCGATCTCCTGCGGCGACAGGTCGAACAGTGCGAGCCGCTCCTTGCGCCGCGCGGTGTTGACGCGCGAGCCCAGGGCGCCGACGTAGAAGGCCGCCGACTTCAGCGCTTCGAGCAGCACCATGTCGTCGAGCTTGGGGTCGTGCGTGACGGCGACCACCGCACTGTGCGGGTCGAGTTGCATCTCGACCACCACGTCGTCGGGCATCGCCTTGCTGAACTTGGTGCCGGGCACGTCCCAGGTCAAGTGGTATTCCTCGCGCGGGTCGCAGCAGGTGACCTCGAAATCGAGCGGCAGGGCCATTTGCGCCAGCACGCGCGACAGCTGCCCGGCGCCGATGATCAGCATGCGCCAGCGCGGCCCGAACACGGCGCGCAGCGTGCGGCCATCGAAGCGGAACGCTTCGCCGCGATGCGCAGACTCGACCGTCACCGCCTGCGTCTGCAGGTCGAGCGTGCGGGCCACCAGCTCGTGGCGTTCGGTGCGCGCGAGCACCTCGTCGATCCACCGCGTGTCGCGCAGCGGCTCCTGCACCAGCCGCAGGTTGCCGCCGCACGGCAGGCCGAAGCGTGCCGCCTCTTCCTTGCTGACGCCGTAGCTGATCAGCGACGCGGTATCGACCCGCTCGCCATGGCGCACGCGGTCGATCAGGTCGTCTTCGACACAGCCGCCCGACACCGAGCCGACCACCAGCCCGTCGCCGCGCAGGCACAGCAGTGCGCCGGGCGGACGTGGGGCCGAGCCCCAGGTCTCGATGACGGTGACCAACCACACCTTGTGGCCGGCGGCGAACCAGTCGCGGGCTTGGGCGAGCACTTGCAGGTCGAGACTGTCCATTCGGGCTCCGTTCTGGCCGTCATGCCGGCGAACGCCGGGATGACCAGCTCCCAGGCGCCAAGCCTAGCGCGATCCGCTCACGCTGTCAGGGCGCGGCATTGGCGTTCGGAAAGAACAGCTGCTCGCCGCCGATCTGGTAGCTGGCGATCGTCGCCTGGCCCGCCGGCGACACCACCCAATCGACGAAGGCCTGCGCCAAATCCTTCTTCACATGCGGGTGCTTCTCCGGATTCACCACCATCACGCCGTACTGGTTGAACAGCCGCCGGTCGCCTTCGACCAGCACCACCAGCTGGCCGCGGTTCTTGAAGCTCAACCAGGTTCCGCGGTCGGTCAAGGCATAGGCGTCCATCGACGACGCGATGTTGAGTGCCTGGCCCATGCCGCAGCCGCACTCCTTGTAGCCGGCCACCTTGCCGACCGGGGTTTCGACCCCCGCCGCCTTCCAGTAGCGCAACTCGGCCGCGTGGGTGCCGCTCTTGTCGCCGCGCGAGACGAACGGCGCGCTGCCGGCGGCGAGCTTGCGCAGCGCGTCGGCCACGTCCTTGCCCTTCACGGCGGCGGGATCGGCTTGCGGCCCGACGACGACGAAGTCGTTGTACATGACCGGAAAGCGCTTCAGGCCGAAGCCTTCGGCGATGAACTTCTCCTCGGCCGCCTGGTCGTGCACGAACAGCAGGTCGGCGTCGCCGCGGCGCCCCATGTCCAGCGCCTGGCCGGTGCCCAGCGCCACCACCTTCACGTCGATGCCGGT
>JBGQEX010000112.1:0-13802 GCA_041496605.1 Piscinibacter sp. | reverse complement strand
CGCCATGGCACTGCTCGCAGTTGCTGCTCGTGCTCGGCGCGTTGGCATGGATGTTGGCCAGCGTGGGCATCACCGAGAAGTCGCTCGAGGTATGGCACGCCGAGCAAGGCGCCCCGGCCGCGGTGGGAATGTGATTGGCCGGCACCAGCGACGAGGTGAAGGCGATTGTGCTGTGACACTGATCGCACGAAGCGGTCGTGGCGATGTGGTTTGCCGACTTGCCTGTCGCCCGTATCCCGTTATGGCACGAACTGCAGGAACCGAGAGCGACCATCACGTGGCTGAACATGGCGCCCCGGAACGACGCCACCGAATGGCAGCTGTCGCAGGTCTGTAGCGTCTGGATGTGGGTGACTGGCTTCGCCAGCGCGCCACGTTGGTTGTTCTGCACGTGGCACAGAGCGCACTCCCTCGGTGTCCCCTTGAAGATGCCTTTGATGTGGCATGTTTCGCAGCGCACTTCCTCGTGTGCGCCCAGCAAAGGGAAACCCGTGGCCGCGTGGTCAAAGGACGCCTGACCCTGCTGCGCAAGAGCGAACGACGGGAGGACCAGCAGCATCGCGCACGTCGCCAGGGCGGCCGCAAAGCCGGCTGCCCGCAACCGTGTCGCGCGCAGCGCGCGATTCAGGCGTTCGAACATCACGGACTGTCTCCCAGAAACCGGGCTCGCTCGACGCTCGAAGCCCAGGTGGCGCTGTCAACCCATGCAAGCGGCTCACCGCGGATGTCCTTGCGGCGCCAGTCTATGGCACCCGAGGTCCGTCCGGTTCGCGATTTGATGGTCCGGAAAGAGCTTGTGACATGGCACTGCTGGCACTGTCTGCCGTAGTTGCCTTCGTGGATATCGTCCTTGGCGTGGCAGCTCACGCACAGCATGGAAGCGGTCACGCGCCCGTCAGTCGGTTTGGTGTGACACGCGCTGCAGATGAGCCCCTTGTGCTTGCCGTCGAGCACGAATTTGGTCCGCTTGTCGTGGTCGAAATCCCAGGACTTCCAGTTGCGTGCGTTGTGGCATTGCTCGCACAAGGTGCCCAGCGTCTTCTTGTGCTTGTCGTCCTTGACGTGGCAGGCGATGCACTCGAGCTTCGCGTCCTTGTACCGGACACTGGCGTGGCACATCTTGCATTCGACCGTCGAGTGCTTGCCCAGCAGCGGGAAACGAGTCAGCCCGTGGTCGAACTTGGACACCGACTTCCAGTCGGTCTCGACATGGCACGCAGCGCAATTGCGGCCCTCCTGCCCGTCGTGCTTGTCATCCTTTTGATGGCAGGAGTAGCAGTCCTTGGGAGCTTCCTTGTAGTTGAACGACTTGTGGCACGCCTTGCACTCCACCTGCTTGTGCTTGCCGAGCAGCGGATAGTCCGTCTTGTCGTGGTTGAACGAGGGCACCTTCCAGTTGCGCTCGCTGTGACAGTCCCCGCACTTTTCGCCCGAGGTTCCCTTGTGCTTGTCGTCCTTGCGGTGGCAACCGATGCATTCTTTCGGCGCCTCCTTGAACATCTGGCTCTTATGGCAATCCTTGCAAGGCACGTCGGCGTGCTTGCCCCGCAGCGGAAAGTCCGTCTTCGCGTGATCGAACTTCGCCGGCTCCTTCCAGTCACGCTCGGTGTGGCAGGCGCCGCAATTGGTGCCCAGCGAGCCTTTGTGCTTGTCGTCCTTCTTGTGGCAATCGATGCAGGCTGTCGGCAGCTTCTGCTGGTATAGGTTTCCCGTGTGGCATGTCTCGCACTTCACCGTGCGGTGCTTGCCGATCAGCGGGTATTTGGTGTCGGTGTCGTGGTTGAACTTAAGCGTCTTCCACAACTTCGTCACGTGGCAGGTCTCGCACTTCTCGCCGAACTGGCCCTTGTGCTTGTCGTCCTTCTTGTGGCAGGCCAGGCAAGTGCGCGGCGTGTCCTTGTACTGGTTGTTCTTGTGGCAGTCCGCGCACTTGACATCGGCGTGCTTGCCGGTCAGCGGGAAGCGCGTCTTCTCGTGGTCGAAACGGATTTCTTTCCACTTGATCTCGTTGTGGCAGTCGGCGCACTTCGGCCCGAGCGACCCTTTGTGCACATCGTCCTTGCGGTGGCACGCGTTGCAGTCGTAGGCGGCAAAGCGATACTGCATTCCCGGCTCGCGCTGCTTGCCAGGCTCATGGCACTTCGCGCAATCGACCTTCTGGTGGCCGCCGCGCAGCGCGAAGTTCGTCGTCGCATGGTCGAACGTCGCCTTGTCGAATGCTCCGATCCGCGCGTCGCGTCCCTTGTGTTCCGTGTGGCACGTTCGGCACGCCTGCGGTTTCATGCGCCCATGAAAGCCCGTCTTGGCTCTGGCGTCCTGGCCGACATCCTTGTGGCAATCCATACAGAGCTTGTCCTGGGCGTTGCGGTCAAACTTGACGTGACACTTCTGGCAGTCCTCTTCCCACTTCGCGTGAACCTCGGAGAGCTTCCCCGGCGCGAGCACCGACTCGAGGTTCTGGGCCATGACCACGGACCCGAGCAGCCATTGACCAAGCAGCAGCAGCGTCACGGCCAAACGCCGCAACCCTCTCAGCCCTGGCAAGCCGCGAGTGAGGGTTCCGGCGCTCGCGATGGTCATGTTCAGTAGGCATGTGCGGAAAACACGTGGAAGCGGGCGATGAAAATCAAGAGCTTGGCCGTGTGCAGTGAACTGGTTGTTCGATGCGCCGGGATGAATGGGAAATTTGCCCACTTCCATTCTATGTGGCACGGCCCGTGCGGCGGGGAGGCGTCGAGTTACGGGGTGTAATGTCAGCCGGTCGAAGGTCCTGGATCAGTCGACGGTCGCCGTCCGGCGGCGACGGGGCGAGCTTCAACGCGTACCCGCCATGGTCGAACGCACGACCGTTCCCTCAGGGAACGGTCGCCGCGCATACGCTAACCAAACTTCCTTAGGCGGGTCTTAAGAATTTTGTTTCAGAAGTTCTCCAGCACTTTCATGCCGCTGGACGGGCCGCTGACGTAGCCGACCGCGCCTGGCGTCGATTTGACGAACGCCTTGACTTCGGCGTCGCTGCCTTTGACCACCGGCGCCGCGAGCCCCTCGCGAAATGACTTCTTGGTCCAGCGGGCGGCGTACTTGCGTTCGTCGGTCTGCAGTACTTTCGAAAGAAACTCGGACCGTATCGCGCTGTTGTCCACGGGCACGAGCTTCAGATTGCCTGCGAGTTGTTTCTCGCCCAGAAAGACGTCGCGAATTTCGTCGGGGCTCAAGTCGACCGACGGGTGGGCAATCACCTCACCTGCATGCGACTGCACGTGCAGCAGCGCCGCCAGCAATACTGCCCATTTGAAGGAGATCCGCACGGACTTCCCTCAGAAGGCGATTGAGTACTGGAACGTCGCGCGACGGTAGCTGGCACCGGAGAAGGGTGCCAGGGCGCCGTTCTCGTCGATCTGGATCACTGCGGGTTCGCTCGTTTGGGTCAGTTCGAACTTGAACGACGACCTGGCGTCCCACGCATAGCGCGCGCCGACCACGGCACGCTTGAACGAGCGTCCGGTTCGCTGCGTGAGAAAGTAGTTGTCGTTGGGGTTCAGCGAAGCCTGCTCGTAGCGCACGAACGGCGTGACGGACCCGAACGTCTTGCCGACCTGCACGAAACCGGCGTTGCTGGAACGACGGGCGCCGGAGTCCGCGTCGGCATTGGCGAAGTGGTAGTACTCGCCGATGGCCTCCCAGTCGCTCTCGTCATAGCCGAAATAGGCGCCGCCCATGCGCAGGCGGGTTCGGCTCAGCAGCGCGCCCGACGCGGCGTAGGCACGAACGGTGGAGCCAAAGCCGTGCACGCCCACCGTGAGGCCGTTCAACAGATGCGTCGGTTGATAGCCGACGTTCAGACCGAACATCTTGCCGCTGTCGTCGTCGGTGAATGCGTTGAAGTCGATGCTTCGGTTCCTGACGCTCGGGCCGTTGCTGAGGTAGCCGTCATAGGTGAGCTTGCCGTCGCCGAAAGCACGCTTGCCGCTCGCCCAGAGGCCCACCGAATGTGCAGGGATGAGGCCCCCCTTGTCTTCGAAGTCGACGAAGCGCGGGCGCGAGATCGAGGTCTGAAGGTTGGCGCCGTGGTGGAACGACGTGTTCCACAGGCCGAACGGCGTATGGAAGCGGCCCATCCAGACCGTCAGGGCGTCGCTGACGGTGTAGCCCACTTGCGAGCGCTCCATGTCGACGGCCTGGCTGCCGTCCGGGTCGTACTCGACGACGAGTTCGATCAGCGTCTTCACCCGGTCGCCGAATTGCGGCGTCAGGTAGATGTCGAGATTGCCTGCACTGAATCCGCGCAGCCTCATCGGGTCCGACGCCTCCGACCAGCCAGCCTGCACATCGGCGAATCCATGCAGCGGCAAGCCGGTGTCGCTGCCGCGTTTGCTCAGGCCCTCGGAGATCTGGTCGACACTGTGCTGCAAGGTCGCGATGGCTCGTGCCTGCTCGGCCGGGGCGGACGCGGCAACCGCCGCGGGCAACGGCCTGGTGGTATTGCCCGCAGCGGCGCGTTCGAGTTCGGCCACCCGAGCCGCCAGTTTCTGGATCAACTCGACACTGTTCTCCAGCCGTTTTTCGAGCGCCTGAATGCGCTCGGCTTGATCGTCGGCTCGCGCCGTTGGGTTGAGCGCGCAGCAAACGGCCGCGAATGCGACCGTCGCCACGACCTTTTGGAGCGGAGTGTTCTCGAGCATCGCGTGACCTCTCAAAGAGTGAATCCGCCAGCGAGCATTCACTCGCCACCGCGCACTCTCTATATTTGATGCGAGCCTTGCTGTCGATCCCGGAATTCGGGGGACGCAGCTCGTTCCGAACGTGCGGCGAGCGCACGGTCGCGGACCATGCGCCAAAAAGGCACGCGCCATGGTCGCGCGAACTGCGGTAGTCTCAACGCCCGGTGCAAAGGATTGCTCGCGCATGCGCTACCGCCAGCTTGCTGCTCTGCTCGTTGCGACAGTCTTCTTCGCGTCGCCGGGCCGCGCTTCGGCGCAGGACATGGTTCGCAGCGACGGTCGCTGGCTCGACGATCGAGCGCAGCCCTACAAGCTCGAGTCGCTTCATGGCGCGCCCACGATACTCACCATGGCATACGGCGCCTGCCGGCGCGTCTGCTCCACGAGCCTTCGGGTCATGCAAAGCGTGCAGGCCCTGGCCGACGAACGCCATCTGCGCATGAACTTTGTCGTGGTCGGCATCGATCCGCACGAAGACACGCCCGCAGACTGGGCGGCGTTTCGGATCGAGCGCAAGCTGAACCGGCCCAACTGGCAGTTTCTGTCCGGCGACGAAGCGTCGACGCGGCAACTGGCCCAACAGCTCGGCGTTCGCTACTGGCGCTACGGCGAACACACGATGCACGACTTCAAGATCGTGCTGTTGTCACCCGAGGGCCGCGTGGTTCGCAGCATCGACACCTACGATCAAAGCCCGGCGAGCCTGTTGCCCTGACGGCCCCGCGGTTCGGGGGGGCGGCGGATAACCCTGCACCACGGACGATATGCAACGGCTCAAAATCGAGTGCCAGCCTGTTCGCGCAAGGGGTTGAGAAAAGGGGGGTGCTTCGTCATGCGACTGCTGCTTGCCGAAGACTATGTTCCGTTGGGCGAAGCGGTGCGAGAAAGCCTGCGACGCACCGGCAAGACGGTCGATTGGGTGCTCAACGGGGCAGAGTTCACTGCCGCGTTGCTGACCCAGTCTTATGACCTGATCATTCTGGATCTCGGGCTTCCCGACACCAGTGGTGAGGCGCTGTTGCAGCGTGTGCGTGCCGACCATCCGAACCTGCCGGTGATCGTGATCACTGCGCGGGCCACCATCAACGACCGTGTTTCGCTGCTCGATTTGGGAGCCGACGACTATCTGGTCAAGCCGTTCGATCTCGACGAGTTGAAGGCGCGCGTGCGATCGATTACGCGCCGCAGCGAGTCGCACGAAGACGAGGAGAGCTGCATAGCACACGGGCCATTGCGGCTGGTTCCGCAGCGACGCGCGGCCACCTTGAACGGAGAGCCGGTTGTGCTCACCAACAAGGAGTTCTGGGTTCTCGAGACCTTGATGCGCAAGAAGAACCAGGTGGTCACGCGGGCGCAGCTGGAGGAGACGCTGTATGGCTGGGGCGAAGAGGTCGACAGCAATGCGATCGAGGTCTACGTGCATTTCCTGCGTCGCAAGCTGGGCCCCAACCTGATACAGACCGTGCGCGGCGTCGGATACCAGCTCACGCCGATGCGCGACCATGCCTGATCGAACGTCGGACTGGTCGCTGCGCGGGCGGCTGGTCTGGATCGCGGGCTTCGCCTTGGTGACCTCGCTTGCATTCGGCGGGCTGGCGATGTACTGGGCAGCCACCATCCAGGACAACCAGATGCTCGACGCACGGTTGGAGCACCTGGGAGCCACCTTGCTCTTGCTGGTCGAAGAAGAACTCGAGGAAGAGCAGGCCGAACTGGGTCCGGACGGAATCGCGGCGTCCTTGCATCTGAAGACCCGGCCGACAGCGGCGCTGCTGTACCGCTACCAGGTCTGGACGAGCCAAGGCGCCTTGCTGCTGCGAAGCCACGAGGCTCCGCAAAACCAGCCGCTGATCCCCCTCGACCGCTTCGGATTCCACACCGTGCGCATCGCCGGCGATGAGTACCGTGTCTACTCCCTGCCCAGCAAGAGCCGCGACTTCGTGATCCAGGTCGCCGAGAACATGGAGGAAAAATGGGGGCAGGTGGGGTTGATCACCGGCTACTACGCAGGCTTTCTGGTGATCCCGTTCGGGCTCGTGTTCGCCGCCACCTGGGTGTTGCTGCGGAGCTCGTTGCGCTCGATCGATACCGTTGCCGGACACCTCGCGCATCGCAACCCGCTCGACCTGACGCCGGTGCGAGTGGAAGCGCCGCCGGAGGAGATCCTGCCGATCCTGCGATCGGTCGACACCTTGTTCGCGCGCATCGGCCACGCCCTTTCGGCGGAGCGCAGATTCACGTCGGTGGCGGCCCATGAGCTGCGAACGCCACTGGCCGGCCTGCGCGCCCAGGCCCAGCTGGCGCGCACGGCGAGCTCGGACGCTGAGCTGCAGGAGGCGCTGAAGTCGCTGACCCTGGGCGTCGATCGCGCGTCGTACATGCTCGACCAGTTGCTCGACCTGGCTCGCATCGAGGGCTTGCCCAAGGACGTCGAGATGCACATTGAACGTGTCGACGTGTCGGACGTCTACCAGGAGGTCATGCGTGACCTGGGGCCCAAGGGCACGGCCAAGCAGATCGGCTTCGCCGCGAGATTCCCCGCGGAGACCATCGAGTGCCATGCCTTTGCGTTTCACCTGCTGATGCGCAACTTGCTGGCCAACGCGATTCTCTACACGCCGGTCGGTGGCCGGGTGGAAGTCAGTTCGTGGTGGCGTGGCGACGCGGTCGTGTTGATGGTCGACGACTCGGGTCCCGGCATCCGCCCGCACAACCGCGAAGCGGCGTTCGACCGCTTCAGCCGACTCGGGCAGACCGGCCCCGAAGGCGTCGGCCTCGGGCTGTCGATCGTTCTGTCGGTGGTGGAACTGCATCACGCCAAGATCGCGCTGCAGGATTCGCCGCTCGGTGGCCTGCGCGTGCAAGTCGTGTGGCCGCCGCCCGCGGGCGCGGCAGACCGAGCGTAGCCTCAGGCGGGTTTGCAGACGGTGCTGCCGGCGCAGCGAAGGTAGGCCAGCACGCGCGGAACGTAAGCCTGCGTCTCGGCGAAGGGTGGAATGCGGTGACCGGCTTTGAGCACCGCTTGCTCGCCTGCGTTGTAGGCCGCGAGCACGAGTTCCAGATCGTTCTCGAACAGCGCCATCAACCACTTCAGGTAGCTGGCACCGGCCATCACGTTGTCGCGCGGCGCGTAGGGGTCGCGTGCACCGAAGCGCTTGGCCGTGGTGGGCAGCAGCTGCATCAGGCCAATCGCGCCGCGCGGCGACACGGCGCGGATGTCGTAGCCCGATTCGGTGGCGATCACCGCGTGCAGGAGTTCTGGAGAGATCTGCACTTGCGCCGCCACCTCATCGATGACGCGCCGAAGCTCGACCGGTACGGCGGGCATGCGCAGCGCGACCGCGGGGGGCACCGCCAAGCCTTGTGTTGTGGCCGTGTTCGGAATCGCCACGATCGGCGTCGGCTTGCCGATTAGGATCTGTGGCGCCTCGTCGGACGGAAAGTTCGACAGCACGAGGCTCGTTCCGGCACCCTCGGCGCTGACGTAGATCTGCGCCAACAGGCTCGCGTGGCCGGCAGCGGCCAGGCATGCGAGCAATGCCTTGCCCAAGGGCCGGAGCAACGTGCGCACTTGCCAGTTCATGCCGACAGTAGATGGCCGAACAACCGGGCCCGTCAAGCCTTCCAACCCGGAGCGGCCACGCAGATCCAAGGCATCCAGTCGAGTGGTTCACCCCCCTGTTCGAGGGGGGTACGGCGGTGCTGGACGAGATTGAATTCAGCAGCGTTTAAGGAATGGGGGCGACCCCACCTATTCGGCGAATTCTTAGGGGTGACTACCCAGCCGCCGGCCGCGGGCCAGCACCGGCGACACGGGTTGTGTCACGGCGTAACTTGCCTCCCATGCACTGCCTCGGTGGAGGGTCACGAGATCGGTGCCAAACGGGGGGCTCTGATGAAACAGCATTCACGCACAACGCGTCGTAGCGCAGATTGCGACAGGTCAACACCTTTGTGCGGCGCCGGAGTGACTCGCATGAGCACTTCGTTCAAACCGTTGGCTGCTGCACTCGCACTCGCTGTCGCCGCCGTGGGCGGCTCGGCTGTCCGCGTGGCATTCGCACACGACGCGGCCGACCCGCATGCTCAGCACCATCACATGCTGCCGGAGACGACGCGTTCAACGGCGGACTACGCCGCACCGCGAGTCCAGCTCGTGCGCGCCGACGGCAGGCCCGTGTGGTTGACGGATGAGTTGAACGACGGGCGGCCGGTCGTGATGAATTTCATCTACACGACTTGCACCTCGATCTGCCCCATGAGCAGCCAGACCTTCTCCGAACTGCAAAACAAGCTTGCCGCTGCACGCGACAGCGTGCACCTGGTTTCGATCTCGATCGACCCGGAGCAGGACACGCCGGCACGCCTGGCTGCATACGCCAAGAAATTCGGCGCAGGTACGCAGTGGCAGCACTACACCGGCACGTTGGCGGCGAGTACCGCAGCCCAGCGCGCCTTCGACGTGTACCGCGGCGACAAGATGAGCCACACCCCGGTCACGCTGTTGCGCAAGGCACCCGGAGATCGCTGGGTGCGTATCGACGGCTTTGCCACGGCAGACCAATTGCTCGCCGAGTTGCACGGCGCAGTTGCCTCCAAGTGAGCGCGGACAACCCATGAAAGCCTGGCACATCCACTGTCGAGATGCATTTCGATTTGTTTTCGCTCGGGTGCTGCGCACCCTTGAACGGCACGGAGGACACAACATGTTCAAGCCTTTGCACCTCGTTTGCCTGCCCGCGTTGTTGCTGTGTCTGTTTGCCTCGAACGCAACTGCCCAGAGCTTCCGCGTGCAGTGCCCGAAGTCGACAACGCTGCATCCGTCGGAGCCCAACAATCCGAACTTGAACCCGGTGGGCGGCCGGATCAAGTGCCAGCAGATCTCCGGCGGCGATGGCTTCGCGACGATGGGAGACGGCGTCCAGACTTATCTGTTCGGCTTCGGTCCGCTGTCAGGTCTCGCAGCCATCGTCAACGGTTTGCCAGGCACCCAGCCGCCGTCGGTGTTTAACGTTTCCAACCTCGACGCTGCCGTGATTGGTGACATCGCCATCGGCGCGCCGATTCCCAATTCCACCACCTTCAACGGTGCGGTGGGGTTGGTGCCGGACCCGGAATCTGTTCCGGCCAACTCGCTGACCGGCCATGTCGATCCGCGGCTGATCATGGACGTGGGCGTCATGAACGCCAGCCAACCGGCGCCCCTGATGGCGATCGACGAGGACGATGAGTTCTTCCTCACGCTGACCAACGTCGGGCAGATCATGCGCCCCGACCTGTTCGAGCAGCACACCGTTCACTTCCACGGCTACCCGAATGCCTCGGCGTTCTACGACGGCGTGCCCGACGCCTCCATCGCAATCAACATCGGCGGCAGCTTCACGTACTACTACCTGGCGCCGGATGCGGGAACCTACTTCTGGCATTGCCACATCTCGCCGCCGGAGCACCTGCAGATGGGCATGGTGGGCCAGATCTATGTGCGTCCGCGCCAGAACCGCGTACCGACGAATGCTTCCCTCAAGGACGCACTGGTCGCGGCCAATCTAAAAGCTGCGAACAATCCGCTGGCGACTGGCCCGCACCTCCCGTCTACCTACGACGCGACGACCTGTTCGGACATCCTCTGCACCGGTCAGACCCCGGCGCCGGCGGTCGGAGGCGCTCGCGCGCCCAACGTTAGATACGCCTACAACGACGGCGACGGCTCGACCGCCTATGACGTCGAGTATCCGATCCAGATGATGGGTTTCGATTCGAACTTCCACTTCGTCGGGATGACCTTCAACCCGGAATCCTTCACCGACATGAAGGACAAGTACTTCATGTTGAACGGCCGCAGCTATCCGGACACGGTTGGTGGCTACGTCTGCGCTCCCGCCGACCCATACCCCGGATGCGCGGGTATGGCTTCCGGCACGGTCGTTCCAGGTCCGATGCAGACGCAATCAACGGACGGCACCATGCACTCCTCGCAGCCGCTGCCGACGGTCATCAACATCCCGGCCGGCGGCAGGGCGCTGCTCAGGATCTCGGACCTCAACGTCACCGAGTTCCACACGCTGGCTTCGCTCGGCATTCCGATGAAGGTGGTCGGCGTCAACGCGCGGCTACTGCGCGACCTGGCCGGCAACGACATGAGCTACACCACGAACTCGATCACGCTCGGCGGCGGTGAATCTCTCGACGTGATTCTCGATGCGGCTGGCTACACCGCGGGTCAGAAATTTTATTTGTACACGCCGAACCTCGACCACCTGTCGAATGGTGCCGAGAACTTCGGCGGAATGATGACCGAGGTAAACATCTGCACCTCGGTCAACCCGACTTCGAAGCAATGCAGCTAGGAGAGCAGACATGCGCGACATGACAATCAAGACCTTTGTCGAGCGGCTGCTGCGAGGTGCTGCGGTCGGGCTGGCCACGCTGCTTGCTGGCGCCGCGCAAGCGGCCGCTCCCGGCATCACGGCTTCCTCCGGCGGCACTAGCACCTTCAACCTCAGCGCCGCTGCGGCCAACATCAGCCAGCCGGATGGAGCGAGCATCTACTCTTGGGGCTATGGCTGCGTCAGTGGATCGGCGACGCACGCGCCGGCGGCGATCACCGGTGGGGCTTGCAGCACGATGCAAATCCCAGGCCCGACGCTGATCGTCACCCAAGGTCAAACCGTGACGGTGACGCTCACCAACAACCTGCCGGCCGCCGCGGGCAACACCTCGATCCTGTTCCCTGGCTTCAATGTCACGGCCACGGGTGGCGTCGACGGGCTTCTCACGAAGGAGGCATCGGTCGGCGGTACGGTCACCTACAGCTTCGTGGCCAATTCGCCCGGCACGCATGCCTACTACAGCGGCACGCAGGGCGATCTGCAGATCGAGATGGGCCTGTACGGCGCGATCATCGTTTTGCCCAGCGCCGTTCCTGCCAACTGCGTGGCAACGCAGAATGACAGTGCGAGGGCCAATGGCGTGGAAGGCGATTTCCGGCATGCCACTGCTGCCTTCAACCACGCCGCGACCTGCTACGACCGCGAGTACCTGTTCCAGTTCTCGGAGATCGACCCCAAGATCCACCGTGCCGCACAAGACATCGCGACTTGCAATGCGGGGCCAGGGATCACTTGCCCGCCCAACATGAATACGGTCGAGACCGAGCCCTACAAGCCCGCCTATTTCATGATCAATGGCCGTTCCATGCCGGATGACATGGACCCCAACTACGCGGTGCAGTATCCGCACCAGCCGTACAACGGCAACCCGCACATGCATCCCGGCGAACTCGTGCTGTTGCGTGTCATCGGGCAGGGACGCTGGCAGCATCCGTTCCACGAGCACGGCAACCACGTGCGCGTGCTGGCGCGCGACGGCAACCTGATCCTCAGCCAGACGGCTGCGAGCGATCCCACGCAGACCAAGCTTGCCGGACCACTGCTCTTCACGACGACAACCACACCGGGCCAGGCGCTGGACGGCATCTTCCAGTGGACCGGCAAAGGCCTCAACTGGGATGTCTTCGGCCACAGAAAGGCCGCAAACGGAAGCGACGTAGACGACCCTTGCGTCCCCGACGCCAACGGCTACTACACGAGCAATCCGGCCGCTCCCAACTACTACGAGTGGTGCGGCGATCACAACAAGCCATTGGAAGACAAGCCGTTCGGCCAGGTGGGCAGCGGTGGTCCGGTGACGCTGCCCGATGCGAACATCGTGGCGAACGGGCCTTGGTATGCCGGCAGTCCTTACCTCGGGGGGGAAGCGACGGGCCGCGCGGTCGGCAGTACGCCGATTCCACCGTCGGGAACGGTGGCGAACAGTCCGACGGACGAAGCGGGTTTTGCCTACATGTGGCACTCGCATAACGAACGCGAGATCACCACCAACAACATCTTCCCCGGCGGCATGCTGATGATGATGCTCGTCGATCCGCGGGCCTTCACGATCGACGAGTCGAAATAAGTACTCAGGGAGAATTGCAATGACTGCCAATTCGTTGAAGGCGAGCCTGATCCGGTCAGGACTCGCAGCTTCCATTCTCCTGCTGGCGAGTGGCGTGTCGATCGCGCAGAGCGTCAATCTGACAGCGGGTTCCACGCAGGCGGCACTGCCGGACGGGCAGACCGTGCCGATGTGGGGCTACAGCTGCACCGGCGCGACCGGCGCCACCTGCGTTGCTTCGAACCCGAACGCTGGGACGAACTGGTCGCCGGTGCTGATCACCGTCCCGTACGTTGCCACTGGCACGAGCCTGACGATCAATCTCACCAACAATCTGCAACCCACCGCAGGCTTGACAGCGATACCAACGTCGCTGGTGATCGTCGGCCAATTGGGCGGTGGTCTGGGTGGCACACCGACGAGAACGGACAGTCCGACGCATTTGCCTCAGGGGCCGACCTGGCCCGCCAGTGGTGACCCTGGTCCCGGGTGTGCTGGAGATTCCGGCACTAACTGCCCGCCAGGACAGCCCCAACGCGTGCAGTCGTTCGCCACCGAAGTGGCACAGGGAGCGACAACGGAGCTGTGCTGGGGGCCTGCCTGCACCAGCCCGACACCTGCTCTCAAGCCCGGCACCTATCTGATCCACTCCGGCACACATCCGTCGATCCAGGCCCCGATGGGCCTCTATGGTGTGCTGGTCGTCACGACCGCACCAACTACAGCTACACCACTCGGCACTGCTTATCCGACGGTCGGCACGACCGCCGCAGTGACCTACAACGCAGAAGTTCCGCTGGTCCTCAGCGAAATCGACCCGGTGCAAAACCGAGCCGTGGCTGTGGCCGTGGCGACTAGCGGCTTCATCGAGACGAAGGTGTGGAGCGGGCAACCGGGCCAATGCGGCGATCTGTCTGCCACCGCCACTGCGGAGGCGAATACCTGCTACCCGCCCGCGGTCAACTACGACCCGCGCTACTACCTGATTAACGGTGTCTCGTTCGATCGATCAGACACTACGGGGCGCTCCTTGTTCGCGGCGACGTCCGGCACGGCGACCACTCCCGCGACGGGCACGGTCCTCGTGCGTTTCGTGAACGCCGGTCTGCGCATGCACGTTCCCTCCATCGTAGGGGCGCAAACTGG
>JBGQEX010000111.1:0-13892 GCA_041496605.1 Piscinibacter sp. | reverse complement strand
TGGATCGTGCTGCTGCAGTCCGAAGGGCTGGTGAACCACGCGCTGATCGGCTTGGGCGTCATCGAGCAGCCGCTCGCGCTGCTCTTCAACCGCACCGGCGTGATCGTCGCGATGACGCACATCCTGCTGCCGTTCATGATCCTGCCGCTGTACAGCGTGATGAAGAGCGTGCCGGCCACGTACCTGCGCGCGGCCATCTCGCTGGGCAGTCCGCCGCTGGCCGCGTTCTTCCGCGTCTACGTGCCGCAAACATACCCCGGCATCGGCGCCGGCGCACTGCTGGTGTTCATCCTGAGCATCGGCTACTACGTCACGCCGGCCCTGCTCGGCGGCCCCGACGACCAGATGCTCAGCTACTACATCGCCCAGTACACCAACGTGAACATCAACTGGGGCATGGCCTGCGCGCTCGGCGCGCTGCTGCTCGCCGCCACGCTGGTGCTGTATGCGCTGTACCGCCGCGTCGTGAAGTCGGAACTCAATCTGGGGTGATGCGTATGACCGTTGCAACCACCCGCTTCGCCCGCTGGCTGCCGCAGTTCCCCGCCTACGCCACGCTGCTCGACAAGCTCGGCTGGTGGACGCTGCGCGGCGCCTGCGTCGGCGTGTTGGCCTACCTGCTGCTGCCCATCCTGGTCATCATGCCGCTGTCGTTCAGCGACAGCTCCTTCCTCGTCTACCCGATCCCGGGGTGGTCCCTGAAGTGGTACCAGAACCTGTTCACCTCGGCGGAGTGGGCGCGCGCCGCCAAGAACAGCTTCATCGTCGCGCCTTCGGCGACGGTCATCGCCACCGTGCTCGGCACCATGGCGGCCGTGGGCCTCGCGCGCACGCAGTTCCGGTTCAAGGGCATGCTGATGAGCGTGCTGATCCTGCCGATGGTGGTGCCCATCGTGGTCGTCGGCGTCAGCACCTACCTGTTCTTCGCGCCGATGGGCCTGGCCGACAGCTACGTCGGGCTCATCATCGTGCACGCCGCGCTGGGCGCACCGTTCGTGCTGACCACGGTGCTCGCGACGCTGCAGGGCTTCAACCACAACCTGGTGCGCGCGAGCCTCAGCCTCGGCGCCGGACCGTTGCAGACCTTCTTCCGCATCACGCTGCCGGTGATCGCGCCGGGCGTCATCTCGGGGGCGCTGTTCGCGTTCGCGACCTCGTTCGACGAGGTGGTGGTGGTGCTGTTCCTCGCCGGGCCGCAGCAGGTCACGCTGCCGCGGCAGATGTTCACCGGCATCCGCGAGAACATCACGCCGACCATCGCCGCGGTGGCCACGCTGCTGATCGTCTTCACGACCTGCCTGCTGCTGGTGCTGGAGTGGCTGCGCGGGCGGCGACGCTGAGGCACGCATGACGACACCCGACCCGCTGCGGAGCGGCAACGCGATGTCGCTCGCCAATTGACCGATGTCCCTGCGTCAGCCACCTGCTTCGCAACGAAGTAGAGTGCCAACGCAGACCGATGGAGAACACCAGATGGACATGAAGACTTCCCCGCTCTCGACGCTCGACGACGCCACGCTGCTGAAGACCCACGCGCTGATCAACGGCGAATGGGTCGCCGGTTCGGCCCGCTTCCACGTCGCCGACCCGGCTACCGGCCAGAAGCTGGCCGACGTCGCCAACCTCGGCGCCGTCGAGACGCAGGCCGCGCTGAACGCCGCCAACGCGGCCTGGCCGGCCTGGCGCCGCAAGACCGCCAAGGAGCGCGGCGCGATCCTGATGAAGTGGTTCCATCTGCTGCACCAGCATGCCGACGACCTGGCGCGCATCATGACCGCCGAACAGGGCAAGCCGCTGGCCGAGGCCAAGGGCGAGGTGGGCTACGGCGCCAGCTTCGTCGAGTGGTTTGCCGAGGAGGCGAAGCGCGTCTATGGCGAGACGGTGCCCACCACCGACAACAGCAAGCGCTACCTCGTCATCAAGCAGGCCATGGGCGTGTGCGCCGCCATCACACCATGGAATTTCCCGATCGCGATGATCACGCGCAAGGTGGCGCCGGCATTGGCGGCGGGCTGCCCGGTGGTCATCAAGCCGGCGGAGCAGACCCCCTTGTCGGCGCTGGCGGTGGCCGAACTCGCGCAGCGCGCAGGCATGCCCGCAGGCGTGCTCAACGTCATCACTGCCGACGCCGACAACTCCATTGCGGTGGGCAAGGTGCTGTGCGAAAGCGACATCGTTCGCCACCTGTCGTTCACCGGCTCGACCGAGGTCGGCCGCATCCTGATGCGCCAGTGCGCACCGACCGTGAAGAAGCTGTCGCTCGAACTCGGCGGCAACGCGCCGTTCATCGTGTTCGACGACGCCGACATCGACAGCGCGGTCGACGGCGCGATGGTCAGCAAGTACCGCAACGCCGGCCAGACCTGCGTCTGCGCCAACCGCCTGTACGTGCAGGAAGGCGTGTACGACGCGTTCGTCGAGAAACTCGCGGCCAAAGCCAAGACGATCAAGGTCGGCAATGGCTTCGAGACCGGCGTGACCCAGGGCCCGCTGATCGACGGCGCGGGGCTGGCCAAGGTCGAACGCCACGTGGCCGACGCGGTCGCCAAGGGTGCGCGCGTGCTGACCGGCGGCCAGAGGATCGGCGAGCGCTTCTATGCGCCGACCGTGTTGGCCAACGCAACCAGCGACATGCTGTGCGCGCGCGAGGAAACCTTCGGGCCGGTCGCGCCCGTGTTCAAGTTCAGGACCGAGGACGAAGTCGTGGCGCTGGCCAATGCCACCGAGTTCGGGCTGGCCAGCTACTTCTACAGCCGCGACATCGGCCGCATCTTCCGCGTCGGCGAAGCGCTCGAGTACGGCATGGTGGGCGTCAACACCGGCTTGATCTCGACCGCCGAGGTGCCGTTCGGCGGCGTCAAGCAGTCGGGCCTGGGGCGCGAAGGCTCGCACCACGGAATCGACGACTACGTCGAGATCAAGTACCTGTGCCTGGGTGACCTGCAGAAATAGGCGCGCCGGCGAGCTCGGGCGCAACGCTTGCGTCTGCGCCGGAGCTCACTCGCCCTGATCGTCGTTGGCGGCGGCAGGCTGCTTGTCGGCCGCCTTGCGCTGCGGGTGATCGGCGAAACCGGCGTGCCCGTGGGCCTGCGCCGATGCCGCCAGGCCGGCCGCGCGGCGCAGCAGCACGGCAGCGTCCTTGCCGTCTTGCGGAGACTGCGCCACGCCGATCGCCACGGCCACGGTGACCTCGCGGCCGGCCAGCGCGAACGGCGGGTACAGCGATGTGGTCAGTTTGGCGGCCACCCGCTCGGCGTCCTGCGGGTCCTGGAACTTCGACAACAGCACCGCGAACACGTCGGCTCCGATCGACGCCACGATGTCACTGGCACGCACGCCGACGCGCAGCCGCACCGCGATCTTGCGCCGCAGCGCATTGGCCGACTCGCGGCCCAGCCGCGCCTCCACGGTCGCCAGGCCTTCGATGCGCAACGCCAGCAATGCCATCGGCGCCGGCTCGCGTTCGCGCAGCGCCAGCAACTGGTCGGCATGCTCGATCAGCTGGTTCTGGCTGCGCAGGCCGGTCATCAGGTCGGTGGCGTAGGACTTGCGCGCCACCCGTTCCTGCACCTTGCGTTCGATCGCCAGGCGCAGCGCCCGCGGCAGCGCGTCGGTCACATCGGTGGACAGCGGCAGCACGTCTTGCACGCCGCGCTGGACGAGCAGGACGGCGAGATCGGCACCGGGTTCGTCGGTGGTCAGCACGAGCAGCGCCGGATCGCCGACCGCCTGCGACAGTGCGGGCCACGTCAACAGGCCACGGGCGTCGACGGTGCGGGCGGCGATCAGAACGGCGTCGAAACGCTCGCCGACCAAACGCCCGGCGGCCTCGTCGAGGCCGGCACACGGCAACAGCTGGAACGGGCCGAACGGCGAGGTGGGCGCGACGGCGGGCAGCGTGGCCCCGGCGCACTCGACCATCAAGATGCGCAAGGCGGCGCTGCTCATGTCGGCCCCTTCGGCGACGTTCCACGTGTTCGGATGCGATGCTCGAGGTTCATTGCAGAAAGGGCCGCTGACGCGGCCCTTGGCATTGGAAACGGGTGAGGCGGATCGAGTCCGTAGCGCGGCCCATGGTGGCCCGGAGTCTAACTCCAAGCGTCAGCCGGGCCGAGCGTCGCGCGCGCAGCACCGTCATCGACGGCGAAGTCGAGCACGTGGCGTGCGCGACGCAGCGCTCGCAAACGGGCGCTGACTTGAACATGCTGCGGATGCACCTCGTAGGCATGCAACGCTGCGGCGTCGGTGAAGCTGGCGATCAAACAGACGTCGGCCGTCGCCGCAAGACCCTCGGCGCGCGTCACCACTTCGAACCCGAGCATGCCCGGCACGATGCGCGCGCACGAGCACAACTCGTCGGCAAACGACTTTGCGTCGGCAGGGTCGTGCATTTCCCAGAGAACCACGTGGCGGATCACGGCGATGGCGTCCCGCTGCTGCGTTCACCGGGCCGGTCGGCGCCGGGCTCGCCGACCCGATCGAGCACGAAGGTGTGACGCAGAACCGCGATCGACGACGGCCGCCCGGCGCGCGGCGACGCGTCGGGTTCGATCTTCACGACCAATGAGCGGCGCACACCGAACACCGCGTCGGAATCCAGATACGGGTCACCCTCGCGGAACAGATGGGTGATCAGGGTTTCGTGCTCGGGCGCCTTGATCATGAAATGAATGTGCGCCGGCCGCCAGGGATGGCGGCCGCTGGCCACCAGCATGCGCCCCACCGGGCCATCGGTGGGAATCGGGTAGGCGGTCGGAATGACCGTTCGAAACCGCAACCGCCCTTCGGCGTCGGTCTTCAAGACGGCGCGCGCGCGGCGTTGGCCGCCCAGCGATGCGATCTGCACGTCGTACAGCCCGTCCTCGTCGGCCTGCCAGACGTCGACCTCGGCACCGGCGATCGGCGTGCCGTCCAGCCACGTCACCAGGGCGTCGACCTGAAGCGCCCGGCCCGGCGCGCCGGCGGCGATGTCGGCGCCCTGCTCGGCCTTTGGCGCATCGTCGACATGGAAGGGACCGAACACCGTCGCTTCGGTCGCCCCGTCGGACCGCGCGTTGTTCAGCGCCACCGTGAGCATCGACAAGCCGAGCGTGTCCGACAGCAGGATGAACTCCTGGCGCGTGTCGCTGCACATCTGGCCGGTGCAGGTCAGGAAGCGGATCCCCTCCATCCACTCGGCTTCGGTCAGCTGCACGTCGCGTGCGAAGTCGTGCAGGTGCGTGACCAGCGAGGTCAGGATCTGCTTGAGCCGCGGGTTGTCGCACGCATCGAGGCTTCGGATGACCGCTTCGGTGATCGTGTGTTCATCGATATTGCGCATGGCAGCACCTCGGAATGGAATGTGCGTTCGAACTCACCGATGCAGCGTCCGCTGGGTGGGGAACAACACCCAGCCGTAGCGCTGTTGCGCCCAGCCCCACAGGCCCTGCTTGAAGAAGATGGTGACGACGATCGCCAGCAGGCCCAGCCCCATCAGGTACCAGCTTCCGTAGTCGCTGAAGAACTTGTTGAGCGCCCAGAAGATCAGCGCGCCGACCAGCGGGCCTTCGATGCGGCCGATGCCGCCGATCACCACCATGAAGATCGCGAACGCCGACCAGTTGACGTTGAACGCGGCGTCCGGCGAAATGCGCAGGTTGCCGACGAAGTACAAGGCGCCGGCCAAGCCCGCGCCGAAGGCCGCGACCACATAGACCGCCAGCTTCATGCGCCGCACTGCGACGCCCTGCGACTCGGCGGCGGTCTGGTTGTCGCGAATCGCCAGCAATGCAAGGCCGTGCTTGCTGCGCAGGAACAGATAGACCAGCGCGATCGACGCGACCACGCAGGCCAGCGCGATCCAGAACGTCGTGCGCTCGCGCGTTGCGCGTTCGATGCCTCGCAGCGCGGTGAGGCTGGTGCCCGAGCCGCCGCCGACGGCCGAGATGTTGGCGAACGAGAGGCGGAACACCTCGGCGATCACCCAGGTGCCGATCGCGAAGTAGCCGCCTTGCAGGCGGAACGCCACCCACGACACCGGCACGGCGATCGCCGCCGCCGCCAACGCCGCGATCGGCACCGCGACGAACGGGTTGACGCCGGCGAAGTTGCCGCAGGCGAGCATCACATAGCCACCGAAGCCGAAGAAGGCCTGCTGGCCGATCGACACCATGCCGCCGTAGCCGGCGAGCAGGTTCCACATCATCGCGAAGATGAAGTAGCAGGCGATCTCGACGAACTCGCGCAGCCAGCTCGACTCGCCCCACATGGGCAGCGTGGCGGCGATGCCGACCACGCCGAGTCCGACCCACAGCGCGGCGCGGCTCATCGCCGTGCTGCGCACAACGAGCGGCGGCACGGTCGGCATGGGCGGCTCCACCGGCAGCTCGGCCGGCAGCGGATGGGTGGGCAGGACGATGGACACCGCGATGCTCCTCATCCGCGCGTCTTCGGGAACAGGCCCTGCGGCCTCATGACCAGCACCGCAAGGAACACGAGGTGGCCGAACCAGATGCCCCAGCCGGGGTCGAGCCGAAAGCCGATCTGCTGCGTGACGCCGAGCACCATCGCGCCGACGAAGGTGCCCCAGAAAGAGCCCATGCCGCCGATGATGACTGCTTCGAAGGCGAACAGCAGCAACAGCGGGCCGTCGCTCGGCGACACCGTCGTGCGCATGGCCTGCAGAACGCCGGCGACGAGGATCAGCATGAAGGCGATGCCGGTGGCGAGGGCATAGACGCGCTTGGCGTTCAGGCCCATCAGCTCGGCGATCTCGCGATCGTCCGAGACGGCGCGGAACGAGCGGCCGAGCGCGGTGCGATCGAACAGCACCTGCAGCGCCGCGGTGGCCGCGAGCGCAACCGCGAACACGATGAGCGGCAGCATCCCGACCGCGAGTTCGCCGCCGACCGCGACGCTTTGTGTATTCAAGCCGGCGCTGTCGAGCGAACGAGGGTCGGCGGAGAAGACCTCGAGCAAGGCGTTCTGAATCACGATCGCGAGCCCGAAGGTGACGACCAGCGAGGGCAGCGGGTCGCGGCCCAGCGTCGCGTTCAGCACGTGGCGCTGCAGCAGGTAGCCGACGCCGAACGCCACCGGCAGCAACGCCAGCGCGATCAACGCGGGATGCAGCGCAAGCACCGAAGCGAGGGCGATCGCACCGAACGCACCGAGCACGATGAAGTCGCCCTGCGCCGTGTTGGTGAGCCGCATCACGCCGAACATCAGCGACTGGCCGAGTGCGAACAGGCAATACAGGCCGCCGAGCAGCAAGCCTTGGATCAAGGTGTCGATCATCGTCAAAGCCCGAAGTAGGCGGCGCTGATCTGCTCGCGTGTCAGCTCGGCCGAATCGCCGTGCAGCGAGACGCGGCCTTCCTGGAAGCAGTAGATGCGCTGCGACACCTGCTGCGCGGTGGCCACGTCCTGCTCGACGATCACCACCGTCATGCCTTCGGCGGTGATGGCCGGCAGCGCGGCATAGATTTCGCGGATGACGATCGGCGCCAGGCCGAGCGAGAGCTCGTCGCACAGCAGCACGGCCGGGTTGCTCATCAGCGCGCGACCGATGGCGACCATCTGCTGCTGCCCGCCGGACAGCGCGGGGGCCGGCTCGTGACGCTTCTGCGTGAGGATCGGAAACATCGCGTACAGCCGCTGCAGGTTCCACGGCCCGGGGCGTTTCGCGTTGGTGCCCATCAGCAGGTTCTCTTCGACTGTGAGGCTCGGAAACAAGCGCCGGCCCTCGGGCACGAGCGCAATGCCGCGCCGGACGATGTCGCCCGGCGGCAAGCCGCCGATGGGCTGGCCGTTGAACGAAATCGCGTCGCGCGGCGCTTTCACGAGGCCGGTCAGCGACTTCAGGAAGGTGCTCTTGCCGGCACCGTTGGCGCCGATGATCGCAATCACCTCGCCGGCGTCGAGGCCGAAGTCGATGCCGAACAGGGCTTGCGCGTCGCCGTAGAACGCTTGCAGGCCGGAGGTTTCGAGGAGGCTCATGTCACGTTTCCATGCCCATGTAGACGCGCCGCACTTCCGGATCGTCCATCACCGTGCGCGGGGCGCCTTCGGCGAGCATCTGGCCGAAATTGATGACGAAGAGCCGGTCGGCGATCGCGAGCAGCGCGTGCACGACGTGTTCGATCCAGACCATCGTGACGCCTTGGGCCTTGATGCGCTTGAGCTCGCCGACCAATTGCTTGGCCTCGTGCTCGGCGAGCCCGCCGGCGATCTCGTCGAGCAGCAGCAGCTTCGGCCTCGTCGCCAACGCACGCGCCAGTTCGAGGCGTTTGCGGTTCAGCAGCGTCAAGCCGCCCGCCGGCCGGTTGGCCTGCGCCAGCAAGCCGGTCTGCTCCAGCACGTCGCGCGCCGTGGCCCAGGCCTCGCGTTCCGACTGGCCGCCGCCGAAGCACGCCGCGGTGACGAGGTTCTCGAACACCGTCATGTTGCCGAACGGCTGCGGCACCTGGTAGCTGCGGCCGATGCCCCTCCGGCAGCGCTGGTGCGGCGGCAGCGACGTGACGTCGCGGTCGTCGTATTCGACGCGGCCGGCGTCGACGCGCACGTCACCGGTGATCAGGTTGAACAGCGTCGTCTTGCCGGCGCCGTTGGGCCCGAGGATGCCGAGCGTCTCGCCCGCGTTCACGGCGAACGAGATCGCGTCGGTCACCTTCAGCGCGCCGTAGGATTTGCTGACAGCGTGGAGCGCGAGCAGGGCCATGTCGTCAGATGAGCTTCAAGGTACCGCCGGTCGGAATGTTCGGCGCCGCCTGGTTGTCGACGATGGTCAGCTCGACCTTGTACTTCTTGCCCTTGCTCCACTGGCCCAGCACCAGCGGCGTCTTGCTGACGTTCTTGAACGGGCCCGGGCCGCCCCACTTCACCGGCCCGACAACCGTGCCGAGGTTGGTGGCGGCGACCGCATCGCGCACGTCCTTCGCGGCGCTGCTCTTCGCGCGCTTGAGCGCATCGGCAGCGATCTCGAACAGCGCGTGCGCGAAGCCGATCGGCTGCGTCCACTGCTTCTTCGCGCCGGACTCGTAGGCCTCGGCCAGCGCCTTCGCGCTCTGCTTGGTGAGGCTCGACGTGAACGGGTGCGACGGGCTCCACCAGACCTCGGTCGTCAGGCCATCGCCGAGTTCGCCCAGCGCCTCGATCGCGCCGGGGAACAGCAGCGCCTTGCCGAGCGTGATGACCTTGGGCTTGAAGCCCTGCTGGCGCGCCTGCGTCAGGAAGGTCTTCGCGTCGGGCGGGATCACGACGCCGGTGACGATCTCGCAGTTGGCCTTCTTGAACGCGGCGATCTGCGCGCTGAAATCCTGCGTGCCGTTCTGGAAGCGGCCGGGGTCGCTGAGCGTGAAGCCCATCTGCGTCAGCGGCTTCGGGAAGCCCAGTTCCTTGTCGCCCCAGGCGTTGCCGTCGCCGTCGTTGGGGAACAGCCCGCCGACCTGCTTGTTCGTCGTCACACTGTTCCAGCCGTTGGTGAAGTTGGCGATGACGTCTTCCAGGCCCCAGAAGAAGTGGTAGGTCCAGTTGAAGCCTTTGGCCGGGTCGCCCTTGCGGCCGAAGAACCAGGGCTGCCACGGCACCACGCTCGACACGCAGGGCACTTCGTTGAGTTCGCAGGCGTCGCTCACCGGGTTCGCCGTTTCGGGTGTGCCGGCCGTCAGCACCAGCGCGACCTTGTCCTTCAGGATCAGGTCGTTGGCCACTTCGCCGGCGCGGTTCGGGTTGCTCTGGCTGTCCTTCAGGATGATCTGCACGTCGTGCTTTTTGCCGCCGATCACGAGGCCGCCCTTGAACGCGGCCTTCATCTGGTCGATGACCCATTTGTCCGCCTCGCCGAAAGGCGCGAGCGGTCCGGTCTGCGGCGACACGTAGCCGATCTTGATCGTGTCTGCGGCCCACAGCAGTGGCGTGCCGGACGCAGCGGCGAGCGCGGCGCCGCCCTGGATCAGTTGTCGACGAGTGAGGTTCATCGTTGTCTCCTTTGTTGTCGGTCGGTCAATGAATCAGGGTGACGGCGGCGTACCGTCGAACGCACGTTGCAGCAGTGCACGCAACGCATCGCGTTGCAGCGGTCGCGGGTTGGGGTACGGCGTGGTGACGGCCAGTTCGGCGGCGCGGTCCAGCCCGTCGGCCGGCATGCCGATCTCGCGCAGCGAGGTGGGCGCGCCGAGGCGCCGGGCCAGGTCGTACAACGCGGCGGGTGCATCGTCGCTGCCGAGCGCTCGGGCAATGCGCGACATTGCCACCGGCGCCGCCGCCGCGTTGTAGGCCAGGGCGTGCGGCAGCACGACGGTGTGCACCTCGGCATGCGGCAGGTTGAAGCTGCCGCCGAGCGTGTGGCACAGCTTGTGGTGCAGGCCCATCGCCACGTGGCCGAGCACCGCGCCGCACAACCACGCGCCGTAGAGCGCGTCGCCGCGCGCCGACAGGTCCTTCGGTGCGGCGTGCAAGCGCAGCAGTGCCGCCGCGAGTGCGCGGATGCCCTCCTCGGCCATCAGCGCGACGATCGGGTTGCCGTCGTGTGCATACAGGCCTTCGGCCGCATGGGCGATCGCGTTGATGCCGCTGGTGATGCTCAAGCCCAGCGGCAGTGTCAGCGACAGCTCCGGGTCGTAGATCACGGTCTTCGGCAGCACGCGTGGATCGCGCCCGGTCTTCTTCACGCCGCCCTCGGTGAGGCCGTAGATCGGCGTCATCTCGCTGCCGGCGTAGGTGGTCGGGATGGCGATGATCGGCAAACCGCTGTCCAGCGCTATGGCCTTGCCGAGCCCGGTCGTCGAACCGCCACCGATCGCCACCGCACAGTCGGCGCCGAGCCGGCGTGCCTCCTCGCGTGCCTCGCGCGCGGCCTCGATCGGCACATGCATCACGGCGCGCGGAAAGATGCCGGCGCAGCGCTCGCCCAGCAGCTCGGCCACGCGGCGCGCCGAGTCGGCCTGCTCGGGCGTCGACAGCACCAGCGCGCGCCGCGCACCGAGCCGGTCCACCTCGGCCGGCAATTGGCTCAAGGCCCCGGCGCCGAACACCACACGCGGAATGTGCGCGTCGAAGCTGAAGTCGTTCATCGCGAATACCAAGGCGGGATCTGCGCGTCGACGTTGACCCACACGCTCTTGACCTGGGTGTACTCGCGCATCGCATCGAAGCCCATCTCGCGGCCGTAGCCGCTCTGGCCGACGCCGCCGAAAGGCGAACCGGGGTTGACGCGCTTGTAGCTGTTGATCCAGACCATGCCGCTCTTCATCTCTCGCGCGATGCGGTGGGCGCGCTGCAGGTCGCGCGTCCACAGGCCGCCGCCGAGGCCATAGTCGGTGCCGTTGGCGATCTGCAGCGCCTCGTCGTCGTCCTTGAAGGTCATCACGGTGACGAAGGGGCCGAACACTTCCTCTTGGGCCACGCGGTCGCGGAAGTCGCGCGTGCGCACCACGGTCGGCTCGACATAGCAGCCCGCGGCCAGCGACGGGTCGGCCGGCGGCTTGCCTCCGCACAGCACCTGTCCGCCCTGGTCGCGCGCGACGTCGACGTAGCCCAGCACGCGGTCGCGGTGCTGGCGGCTGGTCAGCGGGCCCATCTCGGTCGTCGCGTCGAGCGGGTTGCCGAGCTTGATCGACCGCGCGAGCGCGATGAACTTTTCGAGAAACGCGTCGGCAATGCGCTCGTGCAGCACGAGGCGCGACCCGGCGATGCAGGCCTGCCCCTGGTTGTGGAAGATCGCCCACGCGCTGCCGTTGACCGCGGCGGCGAGGTTCGCATCGTCGAACACGATGTTCGCGCCCTTGCCGCCCAGTTCCAGCTGCACCTTCTTCAGGTTGCCGGCGCTCGCCTGCACGACGCGCCGCCCGGTGGCGGTGCTGCCGGTGAACGCGACCTTGGCGATGCCCTCGTGCTCGGCGATGGTTTGGCCTGCCACATTGCCGAGCCCCGGCACGACGTTGACCACGCCAGCGGGCATGCCGGCGTGCGCCATCAGCTCGGCGATCTTCAGCGACGTGAGCGGCGTGATCTCGGCCGGCTTCATCACGATGGTGTTGCCGGCGGCGAGCGCCGGCGCCATCTTCCAACTCGTGAACATGAGCGGGAAGTTCCATGGCACGACCTGGCCCACGACGCCGACCGGCTCGCGCAGCGTGTAGTTCAGGAAGCCGGCCTCGACCGGAATCGTCTCGCCCTGGAACTTGTCGGCCATGCCGCCGAAGTAGCGAAAGCACGCCGCCGTGCGCGGCACGTCGAGCGCGCGCGAGTCGCGCAGCGGGTGGCCGGTATCCAGCGACTCGAGGCGCGCCAGTTCTTCGGCGTTGGCCTCGATGAGGTCGGCAAGCTTGAGCAGGATGCGTCCGCGGTCGGCCGCGGCCGTGCGGCTCCACGCGGGATAAGCGCGCTGGGCGGCGGCGACGGCGCGGTCGATGTCCTCGCGCCCCGCCATCGCCACCTCCACGATCGGTGTGTTGTCGTGCGGGTTGAGCGTCGCCAGCGTTTCGCCGGATGCGGCGTCGACGAAGCGGCCGTCGATGAACAGCTGGTGGCGTATCGGCGAGACAAGGCCCGCCGCGGCTTGGATGTCCGCGAGACTCATGGAGAAGGCTCCTCGCGCAGCCCCCGATGGGCCGCGGTTGCGTCAGAACTGAACCGGAACCTCGGGCGACAAGCCATTCTGGATCTCGTAGACGAGGCTCGGCGAGCCGTTCTCCCACACCAGCAGCATCGAGCGCTTGGGGCTGTACCCCTGATGGCGGCAATAGGCCGGCATCGCAGCCATGTCGCCTGCCTTCATGATCACCCGCGCCAACGGCTTGCCGGTGTTCTTGTCGCCGCAGTCCCAGTGGATCTCGTCGGTCATCTGGAAGAACCACTCGACACGGTCGTTGCCGTGGATGATCGGCAGGATGTGCTCCTCGGTGGTCGGGCACATGTAGCTGTGCTTGACGACCGAGGTGAAGCTCGGGTTCCACGTCACCTGCGAGCGGCTCAGGAAGCCGAACAGGTTGAAGGCGTGCACCTCGTTTTCGAAGCCCGGTTCGGGGTGCAGTTCAGGCTGCTCCTGCGGCACGTCGGCGAAGGCGCGGTTGACCGGCGCGCCGCGTTCGTCGGTGCGCAGCGCCAGGTCGTCTTTCAGGCCGACGCAGCGCTTGGCAAGCTCGCGCGCGCGGGTGATCCTGGCGGTGTTGTTGCCGTGTTTGCGGCCGTGCGGTGAGCCGGTTTCCAGCGGTGCGGCGAACGGGTCGAAGCCTTCGTTGGTCCAGTCGTCGAGGATCGCGGCGAAGGTGCTGCGGATCTCTTCGGTCGGGAAGTTCTCCAGCAGGTCGATGCCAGCTTCCTTCATCGTGCCGTTGTAGGAACCGGCATAGAGGTCGACCGACTGGTAGTGGTTGACGGTGCCGATCACGTTGTCGAAGTTGACCCAGCCGTAGAAGAAGCCCCAGGCCACGTCGCGCATCAGCGCGCGCAGGAAGTTGGCGGCGTCCATCGTGTGGCTCATCGGCTTGCCGGCCTTCGTGGTCCACGAGATGTGTGCGAAGTACTCGTCGCGGCGGAAGCTGAAGCTGCCGAGCTTGAAGTCTTGGTAGCCGTGCTGGTTGGTGGTGCTCATGACGTGGCTCCTGTTCAAGCGGTTTGGCAGATCTCGGCCCAGCGTTCGACGCTGAGGTCGCCCTTGCAGGTCTGCAGGATCACGACGCCAGGCTTTGCCGAGCGGAACTGGTAGGCGGTGTTCTTCGGCAGCAGCGCCTGATGGCCCCGCCGGAGCTTCATCCAGCCCATCTTCTGGCCCTGCGGCGCACCCTCGACGAGAATCGCGCCGTTCTTGTTCTCGTCGGGCACCGTCTGGCTGGCGCCGATCTTCACGAGGTGGACCTCGACTTCGCCGTCCATCACCAGCGCGAACTCGTCGTGTGCGCAGGTGAACCACGG
>JBGQEX010000110.1:0-14031 GCA_041496605.1 Piscinibacter sp. | reverse complement strand
GCCTTTCTCGATATCGCACTCGACTTCCTGTTCTACGCCAGCATCCCGCTCGCGTTCGCCTTCGCCGACCCCGCCGCCAACGCGCTCGCCGCGGCGCTGTTGCTGGCGGCGTTCATCGGCACCGCGACGACCTTCCTCGCCTTCGCGGCACTGGCGGCGCGGCGTGGCCTGGCGAGCGCGGCCTACCCGAACAAGGGCCTCTACTATCTGGGCGGCTTGACCGAGGGCACCGAGACGCTGATCTGCTTTACGCTGATGTGCCTGTGGCCCGCGCATTTCGCGGCCTTCGCGTGGGTCTTCGCAGGCATGTGCGGGCTCACCACGATCGCCCGGCTGTGGGCCGGCTGGCGGGCGTTCTCGTCATGAGCGCGGTGTCGCGCAAGCAACTGCTGTTGATCGGCGCGTTCGTCGCGCTCGTTGCTGCGACCTTCGTCTTCGACCTTGGCCGCTATCTGGCCCTCGACCAGCTGAAGCAGCGCCAGGCCGACTTCGCCGCGCTGTACGCCGCGCGGCCGGTGCTGTTCATCACGGCGTTCTTCGTCGTCTACGTCGTCACCACCGCCGTGTCGTTTCCGGGTGCGACGGTGCTGACGCTGGCGGCTGGCGCGCTGTTCGGCCTCGGGGTCGGCACCCTGGTCGTGTCGTTCGCGTCCAGCCTCGGCGCCACGCTGGCGTTCCTGGCCGCGCGCTACGTGCTGCGCGACGCGGTGCGCGCCCGTTTCGGCGCTCGCCTGCGCGACATCGACCAGGGGCTGGAGCGCGACGGCTCGTTCTACCTGTTCACGCTGCGCATGGTGCCGCTGGTGCCGTTTTTCGTGATCAACCTGGCGATGGGCCTGACGCGCATGAGAGCCGGCGTGTTCTACGGCGTGAGCCAGCTCGGCATGCTGGCCGGCACGCTGGTCTACGTGAACGCGGGCACCCAGCTGGCGAAGATCGAGACGCTTCGCGGCATCTTGTCACCCGGGCTGCTGGCCTCGTTCGCGCTGCTCGGCGTCTTTCCCCTGGTCGCGCGCAAGCTGGTCGACACGGCGCAGCGGCGCCGCGTGTTCGCGAAGTGGGCGCACCTGAAACCCAAGCGCTTCGACCGCAACATGATCGTCATCGGTGGCGGCGCCGCCGGCCTGGTCGCGAGCTACATCGCCGCTGCGCTGAAGGCCCGGGTCACGCTGGTCGAATCACACAAGATGGGCGGCGATTGCCTGAACACCGGCTGCGTGCCGAGCAAGGCGCTGATCCGCTCTTCCACGCTCTTGCACCAGATGAAGCACTCGGCCGAGTACGGCATCGCCGACGCGCGGCCGAGCTTCAACTTTGCCGATGCGATGGAGCGGGTGGCGCAGGTGGTGCGGCAGGTCGAGCCGCATGACTCGGTGCAGCGCTACCGCGACCTCGGTGTCGACGTGGTTCAGGGTCACGCGAAAATCGTCAATCCATGGACCGTCGAGATTCAACGCGCCGACGGCAGCGCGCAAACGTTGAGCACGCGCAGCATCGTCATCGCCACCGGTGCAGCGCCCGTCGTGCCGGCATTGCCGGGCATCGATGCGGTGGGTGCGCTGACCAGCGAGACGCTGTGGGGCCTGCGCGAATTGCCACGGCGTCTGGTGGTGCTGGGCGGCGGGCCGGTCGGCTGTGAACTCGCGCAATGTTTTGCGCGCCTTGGATCGGCGGTCACGCAGATCGAGATGGCGCCGCGCCTGCTGCTTCGCGAAGACACCGAGGTGTCGGACTTTGCACAGCGGGCCCTCGAGCGCGACGGCGTGCAGGTGCTGACCGGCCACACGGCCGTGCGCTGCGGAATCGACCACGGCGCGAACGGTGTGTGCAAGTTCATCGTCGTCGCTGCCGGCGGCGTCGAAACGCGCATCGAGTTTGACCAGCTGCTGTGCGCCGTCGGCCGTGCCGCGCGGCTGCAGGGCTTCGGCCTCGAGGAACTGGGCATTCCGACCGGCCAGACCATCGCGACCGACGCATCCCTGCAGACGATCTACCCGAACATCCTGGCCTGCGGCGACGTGGCCGGCCCGTTCCAGTTCACGCACACCGCGTCGCACCAGGCCTGGTATGCGGCGGTGAACGGCTTGTTCGGAATGTTCAAGCAGTTCAAGGGCGACAACTCGGTGATCCCATGGGCCACCTTCATCGATCCGGAGGTGGCGCGTGTGGGGCTGAGCGAGCAGGAGGCAACGGAGCAGGGCGTCGCATACGAAGTGACGCGCTATGGCCTCGACGACCTCGACCGTGCCATTGCCGACAACACCGCCGAGGGCTTCGTCAAGGTGCTGACCGCGCCGGGCAAGGACAAGATCCTCGGCGCCACCATCGTCGGCGTCCACGCCGCCGATCTGCTGGCAGAGTACGTGCTGGCGATGAAGCATGGAATCGGCTTGAACAAGATCCTGGGCACCATACACATCTATCCGACGCTTGCCGAATCCAGCAAGTACGTGGCCGGCGCCTGGAAGCGCGACCATCAACCTCACAGGCTGCTGCACTGGGTCGGCCGCTTCCATGCGTGGCGCCGCGGGTGACACGATGACCTCGATGCGGCATCTCGCGCTTCATCTCGGCGTTGCGGGCCTCCTCGTGGCGCTGGCCGCGGCGGCGAGCGGCGCTGCGCCGCCGCCGCTGCAGCCGTTCGCGTCGAGCGGCAGCGCGCCGCTGGCGCCCTGGCGGGTGCTCGGGCTGCCGCACCAGCACAAGTCGTTCACGCGATTCACGGTGACGACGCTCGACGGGCACCAGGCGCTGCGTGTCGAGGCCGACTCGTCCTACGGTCTGCTTGTCCACACGCTGCACGAGAACCCGGTGCCCCGGTATCTGAGCTGGCTGTGGCGCGTCGACGAGCTGAACCCGGACGTCGATCTGCGTCGGCGGTCCGGCGAGGACAGCGCACTCAAGGTCTGCGTGCTGTGGGACATGGCCATCGATCGTGTGCCTTTCCTCGAGCGCCAGATCCTGCGCGTCGCGCGGGCGACGTCGGACGTGCCGCTGCCGGCGGCGAGCGTGTGCTACGTGTGGGATGCGCATCTGCCGGTGGGCACCCAACTCGACAGCCCGTTCACCCACCGGCTGCGCTTCATCGTGCTGCGCAGTGCCGACGATGCCCTTCACCAATGGGCGGCCGAGCGGCGCGACATTGGCGCTGATTTCCAAGCACTGTTCGGCCATGAGACGAGCTCGCTGCCGGCGCTGATCGGCGTGGCCGTCGGCGCCGACGCCGACAACACGCATGGCCACAGCCTGGGCTACGCGGCGCAGATGGTGCTCGAATGAAGCACCTCGTTCTGCTCGGCGCGGGCCACGCCCACATCCAGGTGCTGCGCGACATCGCGGCGCTGGCGCTGCCGGCCGCCCGCATCACGCTGGTGTCGCCGCATCCGCGCCTGGTGTACTCGGGCATGGTGCCCGGCGTCGTCGCGGGCCACTACACGGTCGACGAATGCGCCATCGCGCTGGCGCCGCTGGCCAGCGCCGCCAAGGCAAGGTTCCTGCAGACCACGGCCGTCGCCATCGACGCCGGCGCGCGCAGCGTGTCGCTGGCCAACGGCGAGGCGCTGCACTACGACGCGCTGAGCCTCGACATCGGAGCAACGATGGACCGCGACGCCATTCCCGGTGCACGCGAACATGCGCTGTTCATGCGGCCGATGGAGCAGTTCACCCGGCTTTGGAGTGGCCTGCTCGAACTGGCCGAAACGCGCTCGCTGAGCGTCGTGGTGCTGGGCGCGGGCGCCGCGGGCGTGGAACTCGCGTTTGCCTTGCAGCACCGCTTGCGCGACCGTGCGCGTGTCAGCCTCGTCACCGGTGGCACGCCGCCGCTGCCGTCCTACCCGGTGGGCATGCGCCAGCGTGCGCTGCACGCGTTGAAGCGGCGTGGCATCACGGTGTTCGAACACGCCTGCATCGAGGTCACGGCCCGCCATGTGGTGCTCGCCAACGGCGCCCGGCTGGCTTGCGACGCGCCGGTCGCCGCCCTGAGCAGCACGGCGCCAGCCTGGCTGCGCGACAGCGGCGTCGCGCTCGATGAGCAGGGTTTTATTGCCACCGGGGCCACGCTGCAGAGCCTGTCGCACCCTGAGCTTTTTGCCGCCGGCGACGTGGCCAGCCGCGGCGATGCGCCGCGGCCGCGCAGCGGTGTCTACGCAGTGCGCGCCGGGCCGCCGCTCGCGATGAACCTGCGCCGTTTCATTGCCGGCGGCGAACTGCAGACGTATCGGCCGCAAACGCGCTCGCTGAACCTGCTGTCATGCGGCGACCGCTGCGCCATCGCTTCGTGGGGAACATGGTCGGCGCAGGGGCGCTGGGTGTGGTGGTGGAAGGACCACATCGATCGCGCCTTCGTGCAAAGCTTCAATCGTGCGGGCGGAACGTGATGACGATCGTCGGCGGCACACGGCCATCGAGGTCGCGCGGCAGCACCTCGGTGCGGTCGATGGCGCGCTGCACCGCGTCGTCCCACTCCTTCAGGCCGCTCGCCTTGAGCAGCTTCTGGCTCAGGATTCTGCCGTCCGGCGCCAGGCGCACTTCCACTTCGGCCACCGGGTTGCCGCTGGGGTTGTCGGTGAACACGATGTTGGGCTTGATGCGAGCCTTGATGCGGCCCGCATAACCGGCTGACGGGCCCGCCGACTGCGCGGCTGTACCGGTCGACGACGCATCACCGGTGGCGCCGGCCTGGCCCATCATTCGCTTCAGGTTGGCGTCACGCTGCGAGGCCAGGCGGGTCTCTTCTTCCTTCTTGCGCTGCGCTTCGAGCTTGAGCGCCTGGGCCTTCAGGCGTTCCTGCTCCTGCTTCTCCGCGATTTCCTTTTGCTTGCGCTGCTCCTCGCGCTTGGCACGCTCGATGGCGATCTGTGCATCGGGCGTGGGCTCGGACTTGGGGACGGGCGCCGGCTTGGCAGGCACCACCGGCGCGGGTTCGGGTTCGACGGCGCGCGGCGCCGCAATCTGCGGCACGGCGGCCCACAGCTCGGCTTCCACGCCCTCGCGCTCGCTCGCATGCCAGTTCACGCCGAAGGCCAGCGCTACCACGAGCGCCACATGCACCAGCAGCGCGAGCATCAGGCCGGGGCCCATGCCGCTCGGCGGGTGCGGCATCAAGGCGTCGCGCTGCAGAGCAAATGTCGACACGTCAGGTCCCGCTGGACTTCACGGACAAGCCCACGCGTTGCACGCCGGCGCGTTGCAAGGTGTCCATGACCTTCACCACCGCTTCGTACTTGACCGCGCGGTCGGCCGAGATGACCACCGGCGTGTCGGCGTTGCCGCCCTGCAATTCACGCACGCGCGCGGCGACGCTGCGCAGCGGCACGCTCTGAGGTTCTTTGCCGTCGACGCGCAGACGCACCGATTCGTCGCTGCCGACAACGATCTCGACCACATGTTCGGGCCGCTGCCGGCTCTTGCCGACCGTGGGCAGGTCCACCACGCCGGTGGTGATCAGCGGCGCGCTGACCATGAAGATGATCAACATCACCAGCATGACGTCGATGAACGGCACCATGTTGATCTCGCTGATCGTGCGGCGCCGCGTGCTGCCGCGGATGCTGACCGAGGGCATGGCGTTAGCGTGCGGTAGGTGCAGCGGCAGGCACGGCGGCTTGGCCGGCGTTGCGATGCAGGATGTTGGAGAACTCCTCGATGAAGGTCTCCGACTGGATCGCGATGCGGTCGATGTCGCGGGCGAAGCGGTTGTAGGCGATCACCGCCGGGATGGCGGCGAACAGGCCGATGGCGGTGGCGACCAGCGCTTCGGCAATGCCCGGCGCCACCGTGGCGAGCGTGACCTGGGTCAGGTTCGACAGCCCGATGAACGCATGCATGATGCCCCACACGGTGCCGAACAGGCCGACGTAAGGCGACACCGAACCGACCGACGCGAGGAACGACAGGTGCGATTCGATGGCGTCCATCTCGCGCTGAAAACTCGCCCGCATGGCGCGGCGCGCACCGTCGAGCAAGGCGCCGGTGTCGGCAAGGCGGCGCTCGCGCAGCTTGAGGAATTCACGCATGCCGGAGGCGAAGATGCGCTCCAGTGGTGCGGCCGAGCGGCTGCGCTGGGTGGCCTCGTTGTAGAGGTCGTTGAGGTTCTTGCCGGCCCAGAATTCACGTTCGAAATCTTCGTTTTCGTTACGAACCTTGCGCAGCCCGAACAGCTTGCCGAAGATCACTGTCCAGCTGGCCAGCGACGTGATCATCAAGCCCGCCATGACCACCTGCACGACGAGACTCGCGTGCAGCACGAGGGTGAAAATGGAAAGGTCTTGGTTCATCGGGTGGCTTGGAGTAGCTCGTTGGGAATGCGCCGCGGCTTGAAGGTTCCCGCATCGACGCAGCCGATGCGGATGCTGCCTTGCGCCAGCAACTCGCCACCGCGCCACACCTGCTGCGTGATCGTCATCGATGCACGGCCGGTCTCGGCGAGATGCACTGTCACTTCGAGCGCGTCATCGAGCCGCGCCGGGCTCAGATAGCGCACCGAGGTTTCGGTCACTACGAAGAGGGCGCCGCCTTCGCATCGCAGGCGCTCCTGGCCGAAGCCCATCGCGCGCAGCCATTCGGTGCGTGCGCGTTCGAAATACTTCAGGTAGTTGGCGAAGAACACCACGCCACCGGCGTCGGTGTCTTCCCAATAAACGCGCAGGGTGAATCGAAAGTCGGGTGAGGTCATCGGCAGCGCAGGGTGCGCGGCGGCGGGCGCCGCAGCGGAACGCGATTATGGCTGCAGACGTTTGTAGACCGGACCCCAAATCGGATGCCCGGCTTCCGACTTGCTCAGCGCGAACGCCGGGTCGGCTTGCTTCGCGGCACGGAACGCGGCTTCGCATTCGGCCGGGCGGTTGGTGGTGCAGTAGATGAATGCGAGGTGTTTTTGCGCCGCCGCACGGTCCTTGGCCGAGGCCAGGCCGGTGTACAGCGCCAAACCGATGTGCTTCTCGGCCTGGGCGTATTGCGCGTCTTCGTAGGCGCGAATGCCGGCGAGCAAGGCCTTTTCTGCGGGGCGCTCGGCCACGTCCATCAAGCCGGTGGGGGCGGGCGGCTGCGGGGCGCAGGCCGAGAGCAGCGCGGCCACGGCGAGTAGAAACACAGTCCTCATGGTCCGAACTTGTACTTGAGCACGACCGGCTCGCCCGGGATGATGGAGATGCTCGTACTGTAGGGCGGAAAGTCGGCGTTGCGGATCGTGATCTGATGCTTGCCTTCGAACAGCGTGATCTCGGTCAACGGCGGCGCCGTGCCGACCGCGTTGCCGTCGACTTCGACCTGACCCCAGGGGCTCACGGCGAGCCGCACGGTGCCCTTGGCGATGGGCAGCGGCGCGGCCGCGCGGGCCTGGCGCTCGCGCGCGTGCTTGTCGCGAGCCGAATCCCTGGCTGCCGCCTTGGCGGCGGCGGTGTCCTTGACGGCCGGGCTGGCGGGCACGGCCGATGCAGCGGCCTCGACTGGCGCGGCGGCCTCGACCGGCGGCTGCACGATCGCGGCGGGCATGGCCGCCGAGGCGGCAGCCAGTTCGGGCGGCGGGCTTGCCGCCGTTTCGACCGGCGCAGGGGTCGGCTCGTGCGACACCGATGCCCACCACGCCAACGCCGCCAGTGCCACGCCGGCGACTGCCGCGCCGGCCCAGATCAGGGGGCGGCGTTGCGGCACGGCGGCGGGCTCGGCGCCTTCGGCGGCGGTGCCGTACTCTTCGAGCCAATGGCGCAGTTCGCGCGACAGCGAACGCGCCGAACGATAGCGGTGCTCGGGGTCTTTTTCCATCGCCCGCGCGGCAATGTCGGACAGCGCCTTCGGCACGTCCGGGTTGACGCTGTTGGCGGGCGGCGGCACATGCTCGAGCACGGCCGTGGTGATCTCGGCCAGCGAGCCGCCGCGGAACGGCTTCGCGTCGGTGAGCAGCTCGTACAGCACCACGCCGAGCGAGAACACGTCGGTGCGCCGGTCGACCGTTTCGTGGCGCACCTGCTCGGGCGACATGTAGTACGGCGAGCCGCCGGCGATGTCGTCGCCGGCATGGGAATCGTGCTGGTGCGCCACGCGGGCAATGCCGAAGTCGAGCACGCGCGGCTGCGTACGCCCGACCATGAAGATGTTGGCGGGCTTGATGTCGCGGTGCACCACGCCCTTGCTGTGCGCGTAGGCCAGCGCGTCGGCCACGCGGCGCACGATCAAGGCGGATTGGGTGGGCGTCGGGCGCCAGCCTTCCTGGCGCAGCTGCCGCAGGTCGCGGCCCTTCAGCAGCTCCATCGCGATGTAGGCGTTGTCGTCGCTCACGCCGGCGTCGAACACCGTCACGATGTGCGGGTGGCTCAGGCCCGCGGCGGCGCGCGCCTCGTTCAGGAACAGCGCGTTGAATGCAGGCCGTTGCTCATCCGAGACCTCGACGTTCAGCGTCTTGATGGCAATCAAGCGCGACAGCAGCGGGTCGTGGGCGGCATACACGGTACCGAGGCCGCCTTCGCCGATGCGGTACTTGAGCGCATAGCGGCCGATGTGCCCGATGGTGGCCAGCGGGTCGCCTGGCTTGCCGATGCCGCTGGTGGCGAACGCGACCGCCGGCGGGACCGGCAGGCCGACATCGGAGTCGCCCCACAGTGCGACGTCCGGGATGCTCGGTAGCGCTGCGGGCTCGCTTTCGGGTGGCTGACTTGGTGGATGCTGACTCGGAATGCTCACGCCCGGCAGCTTAGTCGAGCGGGCAGGTCGTGAGCCGTGAAAAAGCGCGCACTTCGTGCCGTACGTAACACCTTCTCACGATTGACCCTCATGAAGGGGGGCCTGCGTTGGCGTGCTTACGACAATGCGCCGCGCAGCCGCTCGACCGCTTCGCGCAGGTGCTCCATCGAACTCGCGTACGACAGCCGCAAGTAATGCTCGGTGTCATGCCGGCCGAAGTCGCGACCGGGCGTGATGGCCACGTGCGCGCGGCGCATCAGCTCGAAGCAGAAGTCCCAGCTGCTCGCGGCGTGGGCCGAGCAGTCGGCCCAGGCGTAGAACGCGCCGTCGGGCAGCACCGGCACGGTCAGCCCGAGCTCGTTGAGCGCGGGCACGAGAAAGTCGCGGCGGGCGCGAAACTCGCTGCGGCGGCGCTCGTACTCGGCGATCGATTCGGGCTCGAAACACGCCAGCGCCGCGTGCTGCGCGACGGTGGAGGGGCAGATGTACAGGTTCTGCGCCAGCTTCTCGATCGGGGCCACCAGGCCTTCGGGCACCACCAGCCAGCCGAGTCGCCAGCCGGTCATGCTGAAGTACTTGGAGAAGCTGTTGATCGAGATGATGTCCTCGCCATGCCCCAGGGCACTGTGGCCGAAGCGTTCGTCGAAACTCAGGCCGAGATAGATTTCGTCGACCACCGTGAAGCCACCGCGTTCGCGCACCGCAGCCACGATGCGCCCCATCTCGTCGGGATCGATCGACGTGCCGGTCGGGTTCGACGGCGAGGCCAGCAGCACGCCGCGCGTGCGCGCCGACCAGGCCGCCTCGACGCCCGCCGCGCTGAGCTGAAAGCGCTCTGCGGGCGTGGCCGGCAGCAGCACCGCAATGCCGTCGGCGGCAGCGACGAAATGGCGATTGCACGGGTAGCTCGGGTCGGGAAGCAAGACCTCGTCGTCGCGGTTCACGAGCGCGAGGCAGGCCAGTTGCAGCGCCGCCGACGCACCGGCGGTGACGATGATGCGCGCCGGGGCGATGTCGAGCCCGAAGCGGGTGCCGTACCAGCGGCTGATGCGCTCGCGCAGTGCCGGCAGGCCGGTCGCGTCGGTGTACTGGGTGCGGCCCGCGCGCAGCGCGCGTTCGGCGGCATCCTGTACCAACACCGGCGCGGTGAAATCGGGTTCGCCGATGTTCAGGAAGATCATCGGTGAGTCGGCGCACTCGGGGCTGCGCGCGATCTCGACCGCCGCCTTGGCGCACTCCATCACGTAGAAGGGCTCGATGTGGTCGAGCCGTGAGGCGAGCTTCATGCCGAGGTACCGCCTGTTGGAGCTGGCCCCATCTCCGTTCGGGCTGAGGTATCGAAGCCCTCGCGCGAGCCCTTCGATACCTCAGGGCGAACGGACAGGGCGGATCTCATCAGCGCCGTGCCGCGCGTGAGGCTTCGACCTCCGCCGTGCGCAATTCCAAGGCCGCCTTGTCGAGCACGCCGTTGACGTACTTGTGCCCGTCAGTGCCGCCGAAACTCTTCGCCAGCTCCACTGCTTCGTTGATCGCCACCCGGTACGGAATGTCGACGCAATGTGCGAGTTCGTAGGTGCCGATCATCAGCACGCCGTGCTCGATCGGCGACAGCTCGGTGGTCTTTCGGTCGACATGGCGGGCGAGCACCGCGTCGATCGCCGCGGCCTCGGCGATGCAGCCATGCAGCAGCGTGTCGAAGTGCGCAGCGTCGCATTTCTCGAAGCCCTCCTGCTCGTGCATGTGGGCATCGATCACACCCGCGTCGGCGCCGGAGATCAGCCACTCGTACAGGCCCTGCAGCGCGACTTCGCGCGAGCGGCGGCGGGTGGACTTCGGCGGCGGCCTCTTGCCAGCCGGGCGGTGCGCTGGCGCAGGTTTCTTCACGGTGTCGGTCACGACAGGTCTTCCATCAGGTTCGCCATTTCGACCGCCACGCGGGCCGCGTCGCGGCCCTTTTCTTCGGCGCGCGCCCAGGCCTGCGCCTCGTTCTCGACCGTCAGGATGGCGTTGGCCACCGGCAGCTGGTGGTCGAGCGAAACGCGGCTCACGCCGGCGCCGCTCTCATTGGCCACCAGCTCGAAGTGATAGGTTTCGCCGCGGATGATGCAGCCCAGCGCGATCAGCGCGTCGTAGTCCTCGCTGTCGGCCATTGCCAGCAGCGCCACCGGGATCTCCAGCGCGCCGGGCACAGTGATGTGCTTGATGTACTTGGCGGCCACGCCAAGTTCATGCAGTTCGGCAATGCACGACTGCGCCAGCGCCTGCGTGATCGGCGCATTGAAGCGCGCCTGCACGATCCCGATGCGCAGGTTGCGCCCATCGATTTCCGTGATCGGTCCCTTGTCGGACTCTTGCATTCGGGGTGTCCCGTTCAGTTGTTGGCCGCGATGAAGCCGGTGACTTCGAGCCCGTAGCCGGCCATGCTCGGCATGCGGCGTGGGCTGCCGAGCAGCTTCATCTTGGTGATGCCCAGCTCGCGCAGGATCTGCGCGCCGATGCCGTAGGTGCGCAAATCCATCTGCCCGCGCTGGCGTTCCGCGCGTTCGTCATGCGGCAGGAGCCGGCCGACCAGCGCCGCCACGTTCTCGCCGCAGTTGAGCAGCACCGCCGCGCCGCGCTCGCTGCGCTGCAGCTCGGCGAGTGCCTTGGGCAGCGGCCACGAGTGGCCACACTGGCCGGCGTCGAGCAGGTCCATCACCGACAGCGGCTCGTGCACGCGCACCAGCACTTCATCGTTGCCCGTCCAGTGGCCGCGCGTCAGCGCGAGGTGCAGGCCGCCGGTGCGGTCGCGAAACGCAGTGCAGTCGAACTCGCCCTGGGGCGTGACCAGAGTGCGGCGGCTCATGCGCTCGATCAGCGTTTCGTTGCGGCTGCGGTATTCGATCAGGTCGGCGATGGTGCCGATCTTCAGTCCATGTTCGCGGGCGAAGACTTCCAGGTCCGGCAGGCGGGCCATGGTGCCGTCGTCTTTCATGATTTCGCAGATCACCGCGGCCGGCGACAGGCCCGCCATCCCCGACAGGTCGCAGCCGGCCTCGGTGTGCCCGGCGCGCATCAGCACGCCGCCGTCCTGCGCCTGCAGCGGGAAGATGTGGCCCGGCTGCACCAGGTCGCTCGCCTTCGCGTCGCGCGCCACGGCGGCCTGCACCGTGCGCGAGCGGTCGGCCGCGGAGATGCCGGTGGTGACGCCGACGGCGGCTTCGATCGACACCGTGAACGCGGTGCCGTGGACGGTGCCGTTGCGCGTGGCCATCGGCGGCAGCCGCAGCCGCTCGCAGCGCTCGCGTGTCAGCGTGAGGCAGATCAGGCCGCGGCCGAATCGCGCCATGAAGTTGATCGCTTCGGGCGACACATGGTCGGCCGCCAGCACCAGGTCGCCTTCATTCTCGCGATCTTCCTCGTCGACGAGGATGACCATGCGACCGGCGGCCAGCTCGGCGATGAGCTCGGGAACGGGGGAAATGGACATGGCTGAATTGTAGGTGGCGGGGCTTCAGCCGACCGGTGCGCCGAGCATGCGCTCGACATAGCGCGCAATCAGGTCCACCTCGAGGTTGACCCGCTGGCCGGTCTTCAGGCTGCCGAGGCTGGTGTTTTGCAGCGTGTGCGGAATGAGGTTGATGCTGAACTCGCAGCCGTCGGCGAGATCGGCAACGCGATTCACCGTGAGGCTCACGCCGTTGACGGTGATCGATCCCTTGTAGGCCAGGAACTTGGCCAGGCTGCGTGGCGCGTGCAGCCGCAGCTCCCACGACTCGCCCACCGGAGCGAAATGCGTGACGCTGCCGATCCCGTCCACATGCCCGCTGACGATGTGGCCGCCGAGCCGATCGTGCGCACGCAATGCCTTCTCGAGGTTGACCGGTCCCGGCTCGGCGAGGCCGGCGGTCTTGTCCAGGCTCTCGGCCGAGATGTCGACCGTGAAGCGGTGCGAATCCGTATCGAAGTGGGTGACCGTCATGCACGCGCCGTTGAGCGCGATGCTGTCGCCGAGCTGCACGTCGTCGAGAAAGCCGGCCGGCGCGTCGATGGTCAGCCGCTTGCCGTGACTCGCGTCGGACCCGAGTGCCCGCGCTTCGCTGATGCGGCCGATGCCGGTGATGATGCCTGTGAACATGGCGTCATTGTCTCAGGCGTCGGCGCCCAAGCAGTCGCACACGTGTCAGACGTCCCGGGTGTTCACCGGGCGGGCGAGGATTCGAATGTCGTCGCCGACCGTCGTGACGCTGGCAAAGCGCAGCGCGACGCCGTCGTCGATCCGTTCCAGCGGGCCGAACGCGGCCAGTTCGCGGCCGCTGCCGAGCAGCTTGGGCGCCATGTAGATCAGGAATTCATCGACCAGGCCCTCGCGGACGAACGAGCCGTTGAGCTTGTGGCCGGCCTCGACATGCAGCTCGTTGATGCCGCGGCGCGCCAGGTCGGCGAGCATGGCGGCGAGGTCGACCTTGGCGTTCGCGCCCGGCATCGGTGCGATCTCCGCCCCTCGTGCCTCGAGCGCTGCGCGCTTGGCGGCATCGGGCTCGGCGCAATAAAGCAGCGTGTTCCCGGGTGCATCGAGGATGCGCGCCGACGGCGGCGTGTCGAGGCGCGAATCGACGACCACGCGCAGCGGCTGCCGCGCGGTCGCGACATGCCGCACGTCGAGCCGCGGGTTGTCATCGAGCACCGTCCCCACGCCGGTGAGCACCGCGCCGGCGCGCTTGCGCCAGGCGTGGCCGTCGGCGCGTGCGGCCTCGCCGGTGATCCATTGGCTGGCGCCGTTGAGGAGCGCGGTGCGGCCATCCAGCGACACCGCAGCCTTCAGGCGCACCCAGGGCCGGGCGCGCTGCATGCGCGAGAAGAAACCGATGTTGAGTTCGCGCGATTCCTCGCCCAGCGGGCCGGTGGTCACCTCGATGCCCGCGGCACGCAAGCGCCCCGCGCCCTGGCCGGCGACGAGCGGGTTCGGATCTTCGATGGCCATTGCGACGCGGGCCACGCCGGCTGCCACCAGCGCGTCACAGCACGGCGGGGTGCGACCGTGGTGCGAACAGGGTTCGAGCGTGACGACCACCGTCGCACCAACCACACTCTCGCCCCGTCCGGCGGCATCGCGCAGGGCCATGACCTCGGCGTGGGCTCCCCCGGCGTGTTGCGTGTGACCGCGCCCGATGACGCGGCCGTCCGACGCGAGGATGACGCAGCCCACGCGGGGGTTGGGGTCGCAGAGCCCGATTGCCTGCGCCGCCAGTTCCAGCGCGTCGCGCATGGCCGCGTCGACGTTCAGCAGGTTCTTCATGCGTGCATCAAGGTTGGTGTTGGACCGTGCCCAGGTTCGAATACACCCGGGTGCCCTGAACGTCGGCGGTCACG
>JBGQEX010000109.1:0-14365 GCA_041496605.1 Piscinibacter sp. | reverse complement strand
GACCATCGACGGCGACACCGCGCAGGTGGGCCCGGGCATCGCCAAGCGCATGGGGCTGCAGCTGCTGACCTACGTGTCGCGCATCGTCGAAGTGAATCTCGAGCAGCGCGAGATCACGGTCGAGCGGCGCGCCGAAGGCGGCGTGCAGCTGCTGAAGACAGAGCTGCCTTGCCTGATCACGATGCTCGAAAACACCAACGAGCTGCGCTTCGCCAGCCTGCCCGCGATGATCCACGCCGCCGCCTACCCGGTGCGCAAATGGGACAAGACGGCTGCCGGCATCGAGGACGTCGCCAAGATCGGCCTCAAGGGCTCGCCGACCGTGGTGAGCAAGGTGTTCGGCCCCACGCCGCGCACCGAGCGCGCCGACATGCTCGACCTGGAGACGACGAACCTGCGCGACATGTCGCTGAACCTGCTGCAGAAGATCTTCACCCGCCACCCGACGCTGGAGCAGGACCTCAGCGACAAGGTCGCCGTCTGATCCGCGCTTGAGGAGAACCGCCATGAGCGAACCCACACCCCCCATCAAGAAGCCCGCCGGCCGCGGCCGCAACCTCGAGCTGCCCGAGCACCTGAAGGCCTACAAGGGCGTCTGGGTGTTCATCGAGCACGACCGCGGCCATGTGCACAGCGTGTCGTGGGAACTGCTGGGCGCGGCGCGCAAGCTGGCCGACCAGTTGAGCGTGCCGGTGAGCGGCGTGCTGCTCGGCGGACCCGACGAAGCGCTCGACGCATTCGCGAAGGAAGCCTTCAGCTTCGGCGCGGACGAGTGCCACATCGTGCGAGACCCTATCCTCAAGGGCTACCGCAACGAACCCTTCACCAAGGGCCTGACCGACCTGGTCAACAAGTACCAGCCCGAGATCATGCTGCTCGGCGCCACCACGATGGGCCGCGATCTGGCCGGCTCGGTGGCCACCACGCTGCAGACCGGGCTGACGGCCGACTGCACCGAGCTGAACATCGACGGCACGTCGCGCGCGCTGGCCGCCACGCGGCCGACCTTCGGTGGCTCGCTGCTGTGCACGATCATGACGCTGGCCTATCGGCCGCAGATGGCCACGGTGCGCCCGCGCGTGATGGCCATGCCGCGCGCCGACACCACGCGCAGCGGCAGCATCGTCGAAGACACGCTGGGCCTGGTGGAGGCGAACATCGTCACCAAGCTGCTGGCCTTCATTCCCGATGCCACCAGCAACAAGATCAACCTGCCCTATGCCGACGTCATCGTCAGCGGCGGCAAGGGCCTGAAGAACCCCGACAACTTCGCCCTCGTGTTCGAGCTGGCGCGCGTGCTCGGCGGCGAAGTCGGCGCCACGCGCCCGGTGGTGCAGGCGGGCTGGGTCGAGGCCGAACGCCAGGTGGGTCAGACCGGCAAGACCGTGCGGCCCAAGCTCTACATCGCCGCCGGCATCTCGGGCGCGATCCAGCATCGCGTGGGCATGGAAAGCTCGGACGTGATCGTCGCGATCAACACCGACCCCAACGCGCCGATCTTCGACTTTGCGCACTACGGCATCGTCGGCAACGCGATGCAGGTGCTGCCCGCATTGACCAACGCCTTCGCCGCGCACTTCCAGGCGCGTGCGCGTCAGGCTGCTTGATCGGCACCCGTTGAGGATACCCGGCCAGCGACCAACTTCAGTTCGAATGAACGCCATCTCCCACACCCGAGTCATCCCGGCGCACGCCGGGATCCACGGCGTTGGAATTCGCGCTGCTGCCCAAGTGTCCGGACACCACAACCAGTGGATCCCGGCGTGCGCCGGGATGACCGGCTTCAAACGGGGCATTGCCTCGTGCATCGCGTCCAGCTGAGGTTGGGCGCCAATCAGTTGAGGAGATGACATGACCGCACCCAACAAGTTCGACGCCATCGTCGTCGGCGCCGGCCCCTCGGGCAACGCCTGCGCCTACACGATGGCCAAGGCCGGCCTGAAGGTGCTGCAGATCGAGCGCGGCGAGTACCCCGGATCGAAGAACGTGCAGGGCGCCATCCTGTACGCCGATGCGCTGGAACGCATCATTCCGGACTTTCGCGAGGACGCGCCGCTGGAGCGCCACATCGTCGAGCAGCGCATGTGGATGCTCGATGAGAACTCCTTCGTCGGCACGCATTTCCGCAGCGACGACTACAACAAGCCGCCGTACAACCGCTACACCATCATCCGCGCGCAATTCGACAAGTGGTTCAGCTCCAAGGTGCGCGAGGCCGGCGCGCTGCTGATCTGCGAGACCACCGTCAAGCACCTCATCCTGGACGGCGACCAGGTGGTGGGCGTGCAGTGCGACCGCGAGGCCGGCGACGTGTACGCCGACGTGGTGGTGCTGGCCGACGGCGTGAACTCCACGCTGGCGCGCAAGGCCGGGTTCCACGGCGACATCCAGGCCGGCAACGTGGCGCTGGCGGTGAAGGAAATCCTCTTCATGCCCGAAGAGACGATCCAGGCCCGCTTCAACATCGGCGCCGAAGAAGGCGTCGTCATCGAGATGATGGGCAAGATCACCGACGGCATGCTGGGCACCGGCTTCCTCTACACCAACAAGGATTCGCTGACCATCGGCGTGGGCTGCATGCTCAGCGACTTCAAATCGAACCCGAACAAGACCTCGCCCTACGTCTTGCTCGAGCAGATGAAGCGCCACCCGTCGATCGCGCCGCTGATCGCCGGTGGCGAGATGAAGGAGTACTGCGCCCACCTGATTCCCGAGGGCGGCTTCTACGCCGTGCCCAAGGTGCACGGCAACGGCTGGATGATCGCCGGCGATTCGGGCGGCTTCGTCAATGCTGCGCACCGAGAGGGCTCCAACCTCGCGATGACCACCGGGCGCCTGGCCGCCGAAACCATCATCGAAGCCAAGGCCGCCGGCAGGCCCATGACCGAGGCCACGCTCAAGGCCTACCGCGCCCGGCTCGACGAGAGCTTCGTGATGAAAGACCTGCACAAGTACCGCGACATGCCGGCCGTGCTGCACAAGAACCCGCAGTTCTTCACCACCTACCCCGACCTGCTCGCGCGCGCCGCCAAGACCATGATCACCGTCGACAACGTCGACAAGAAGACCAAGCAGCGCGAGGTCTTCAGGAGCTTTCGCCAGACCCGCTCGCTCACCGGCCTGGTGGGCGACGCCTTCAAACTGTGGAGGGCCTTCCGATGAGTGCCATTTCGGTCAATGTCGAAGAGAAGCTGTTCCAGAACCGCTACCGCGTCGATGCCGGGCGGCCGCACATCCACATCAAGGACGCCGAGATCTGCCGCAGTGCCTGCGAGTCGCGCTCGTGCACCTACGTGTGCCCGGCCTCCTGCTACAAGACCGAAGGCAACGGCGCCGTCACGCTGATCACCGACGGCTGCCTCGAATGCGGCAGCTGCCGCGTCATCTGCACCGAGCACGCCAACGTCGACTGGGAGTACCCGCGCGGCGGCCACGGCATTCTTTTCAAGTTTGGTTGATCCGTCCCCGAGCCCCGCACCATGTCCAAGCCCCAACGCCACGTCTTCGTCTGTACCCAGAACCGGCCACCCAACCACCCGCGCGGCAGCTGCGCCGCGAAGAACTCCAGCGCGGTGCTGCAAGCCTTCTGGGGCGAGCTGCAAAAGCGCAACGCCTACGAGACGGTGGCGATCACCTACTCGGGTTGCCTCGGCCCCTGCGACGGTGGGCCCAACGTGCTGGTCTATCCCGAAGGCGTGCTCTACAGCGGCGTGAGCCCGGCCGACGTGCCGGAGATCTTCACGAGCCACCTCGAAGGCGGCGTGGTGGTGGAGCGCCTGGTCGCGCCCGAGGCGGCGTGGTCCTGACATTCGACGATGAACCTCGTCACCGGCGAAACTTCCGACGAGTATTTCGGCGGCGACACGCCGCCGGCCGTGCGGCGGCTGCTCGAACAGGCTGCGGCGGCCTTGCCGTCCGAACGCGAGGCCCTGCTGTGGACGGCACAGGTGACGGCACCCGAGTGCCTCGCGGTCTACTACCTGCTGTACAAGTTTCACGCCCAGCAGCGTCAATTCGAGTTGGCCGAGCGTGCCGCGCGCAAGGGCTTGGCCGCCGCGGCACGCCAGGCCGGGCTGCCGACCGACTGGTCAGAGGCATGCCGGCAGGCGTGGCGTTCAACACGCCGGGGCCGGCGCGCTTCTGGCTCTTCACTTTGAAGGCGCTTGCGTTCATCAGCCTGCGCAGCGGCCGCACGGCCGAGACCGCTTGCCTGCTCGAACGCATCGCCGAACTCGACCCGCTGAATTCGGTGGGCGGCGATGTGATCGAGGCCTTGCTGCGCAGCGCCGCGGATGACCGCGGGCTCGGTCAGGCGTCCCCGCCGCGCCAGCCTTCGCCCACAAGCTCCACAGCCACTCGCAATGATGGATAAGAAGACACAGAAATCAAGATACAAGGGCAGGTGTCGGACAAGCCTTAACAGGACCGGTCGTTCAATCTCGCTACGCGAACTCACACAGTCGACCCAGAGCTGTCTGTGGCGATCGACCGCTGTGTGGACGCCGAGCCCGCCGCATGATTGGTGCGTCATACGATTCCGCTGCCGCGCTCCAACGGCACGCTCGGGGATCTATCGGCCCCGAGCGCGGTCGCCCCTCAGCGGACTGAATCAAGCCGGGCGAACATTCTGGTTCATGCGGAAGAGATTGGTTGGGTCGTACTTGTTCTTCGCCGCGACCAGACGCGTGTATCCGGGGCCGTAAGCGGCCGGTATGCGCTCCGGTTCATCGTCGGTCAGGAAGTTGACGTACACGCCGCCCGTCGCATGCGGCGCAGCGTCGCGGAAGAAGCCGCGCGCCCACTCGATGCATCGCTGGTCTTCGGCCGCCGTTTCCCAGCGTCCATGCACGTTGCACACGTAGATGGCATCGCGGTGGGAATAGGCCATCGCGTCGGGCTTGCGGCGTGTGGTCGCGCCGCCGATGAGTCCGAAGAAGATCTCGCAGTGCGGCGAGGGAAGATGCTGCACGTACTTCACCGCCACGTCGATGGCGCCGTCGCTCAGGTCGACGAAGTTGTGCGACTTCCAATAGTTCCTGACACCCGGCGTCAGCAGGGCGTCGAAGGTCTGTTGCCAGGCAATGTACGGCTGCATGCCGATGAACTCCCCCAGCGCAGTGCCGAACTTGCGCACCGGTTCGATGGCCCGTCGTCCCTCGTCCGGGTTGCCGGCATGGAACACACAGAAGGCGACGATCTCCGTGCCGTGCACCTGTGGCGGAAGAAACGGCAATGGTGGCGCCTTGCGCATCACCGTCCAGACGTTGGTGTCGTCGCCGAGCTTCTTCACGTATTCACGGAACTGCTTCAGCACCGACGCCGCGTCCTTCAGCGAATAGACGACCATCCCGGTCAGCACTTGCGGTCCGACCGGATGCAGCTTGAACTCGAACCGGCTGACGACGCCGAAATTGCCGCTGCCGCCGCGAATCGCCCAGAAGAGGTCGGGGTGGTCCGTCTCGCTGGCCCGAAGCAGGCGCCCGTCGGCGACGATCACATCGGCCGCGATCAGGTTGTCCACGGTCATCCCGTGTTTTCGCGACAACCAGCCGAAGCCGCCGCCGAGCGTGAGCCCGGCCACGCCGGTGGTCGAGTTGATGCCTACGGGTGTGGCCAGTCCGAAGGCCTGGCATTCGTGGTCGAAATCGCGCAGTGTCGCTCCCGGCCCCACGTGCGCCACGGACGCGATCGGATCGACGGTCACTCCACGCATTGCCGACAAGTCGATGAGCAAGCCACCGTTGCACACCGCATTGCCCGCAATGTTGTGACCGCCGCCTTTGACGGCGGTCAGGAGGCCATGCTCACGTGCAAACACCACGGCCTGGCGGATGTCCGCCACGCCACAGCAGCACGCGACCAGCGCCGGCTTGCGATCGATCATCGCGTTCCACACTGTGCGCGCCGCTTCGTACCCGTCGTCGTCTGGAAGGAGCAGGGGCCCTCGCATCGAGGCCTTCAATGTTTCGAGAACGCTTCCATCGACCGTGACGACGTCTCCGGTCAGTCCAACCACTTTCACACTGTTCATGATCCAGTCCTCTCCGCTGACTCGGATCCAGTCTAGGCAGGCCGGCGCGCACGCTCCATACGCAGCCTTGCGTACGGACGAAGGCTACGCCGCGATGACGCCGGGCGGATCGTCGGCGGGTGATGCCCAGACGCGGAAGGGCTCGTGGGCAACACTAGGCGCGCCGGACGTCCACCGATGCCTGCTTCTGATCGTCGAATCTGAGGATCCGGACTTCCGCCTTGGGTCGATGGCGCACACAAATCGCATTGGCGCTGCGCATCTCGACCGAGCCGAGTCAAGTCGATGGGCGCCGGTATGCCACCGAGCGGGGCTGGTCTCAGTCAATACCCCAGCGCCAAACCCGAATTGCGACGCGGATCGTTCGCGCCGTAGAGGCGGTTATTGCCCACGGGCTTGCCCCCCAGCGACGGCGCGCCGACGAGGATCACCGCGAGGTGGTTCGCCGGCTGCGGGTTGCCGAATTTGTGGCCCATGCCCTCGAGGATCTTTCGCGTGTCGGGGCTGAGCGCGAAGTCTTCGACGTTTGTCAGATCGGGCAACCATTGCTGGTGGAACTTGGGGGCGTCGACCGCCTCTTGCGCGTTCATGCCGTAGTCGATCAAGTTGATGATGGTGTGCAATACCGCGGTGATGATGCGGCTGCCGCCGGGCGTGCCGACGACCATCACGGTCTTGCCGTCCTTCGTCACGATCGTCGGGCTCATCGAGCTGAGCGGGCGCTTGCCCGGCGCAATTGCGTTTGCCTCGCCCTGCACCAGGCCATAGAGGTTGGGCACACCGATCTTCGCGGTGAAGTCGTCCATCTCGTCGTTCAGGATCACGCCGGTCTTGGCAGCCGTTACCTTGGCGCCGAACCAGTCGTTCAGTGTGTAGGTCACTGACACTGCGTTACCCCATTTGTCGACGATCGAGTAATGGGTGGTATTGCTGCCCTCATGCGGCGCAACGCCGGGTTTGATGTCCTTCGAGACACTGGCCTTGGCGGGGTCGATAGCCGCGCGCAGCTTGGCCGCGTAGTCCTTCGACAGCAGCCGATCGAGCGGGTTGTTGATGAAGTCCGGGTCACCGAGATAGCTGTTGCGGTCGACGTAGGCGTGGCGCATCGCCTCGATCTGGTAGTGCACCGCCTGTGCGGAGCGGAACCCGAGATCCTTCAGCGGGTAGCCCTCGAGCACGTTCAGGATCTCGCAGATGATCGCGCCGCCCGAACTCGGCGGCGGCGCCGAAACGATGCCGTAGCCGCGGTAGTTGCATTCCACCGGCTTGAGCTCGCGCGTCTTGTACTGGTCGAGGTCGGCCTGCGTCAGGATGCCCTTGCCGGCCTGGCTGCTGGCAACGATTGCCGCACCGATCGGGCCTTTGTAGAAACCATCTTCGCCCCTGTTGCTGATCGCCTTCAGCGTCGCGGCCAGATCCTTCTGGACGAGCTTCTGGCCCGGCGCGAATGGCTCGCCCTTGTTCAGGAAGATCGCGCCGGTGGCGGCATCCTTGCGGAAGTCTTCGGTCGCGGTGCGCAGCAAGTCGACGTCGCCCTGGTCGAGCACGAAGCCGTTCTGCGCGTACGTGATCGCGGGTGCGATCAGCGCGGCGCGCTTCATCGTGCCGTACTTCGCGCGTGCATATTCAAGGCCTGACACGGTGCCGGGCACGCCGACCGCGAGGTGGCCGATCGTGCTCGCGCCCTTGATGACGTTGCCGTCCTTGTCGAGATACATGTTGGCAGTAGCCGCCAGCGGCGCCTTCTCGCGGAAGTCGAGGAAGGTCTTGCGTCCGTCGGCGAGTTGGATCGTCATGAAGCCGCCGCCGCCAAGGTTGCCGGCGGCAGGGTAGACGACAGCGAGTGCGTAACCAACCGCCACCGCGGCGTCGACCGCAGTGCCGCCGTCGCGCAAGACGTCGACGCCAACGCGGGTCGCCAGGTGCTGGGCCGTGACGGCCATGCCGTTCTCTGCGGCAACGGGGGCCTGCGACGCGGCCTGCGCGGCCAGACCGCAAAGCGCGAGTGCCGCGGCGACCAACGATTTGGCAAGCGGATCGAATGTCATGCGATGTACCGGTTGATGCTGAATGTCGAGAACCATGGAATCAGCTCCTGAAAGCGGCGTGTCAACTCCCCCGTCGCCGACGAAGGTCACCGAGCGCTGGTGCCGCCCTTCGACCTCCAGGCTGCGCATATTCGGTCGGGCGCAGTGATCGACAAACTGGAACTTGTAGTGTGTTCGCACGGCGGCGTCAATGTCGATCGCCGCCTGCACCAACCCGGTTTTACCCCGGCAACGCGCCCCAGCATGTCGCAATCAAGCTATCGGAGCTGGTGGGAGCATTTCGCATCGGTTGAAACGCAAGCGGCTTTCGAATGGCTGCCCCACCTGGTCGAGGCCGTCGCACGCCATGAACGCAATTCGCCCATCAAGGAAGAGATCCGGCAACGCGGGTCCGAACCGGATGTCAAGCGTGTTCTTGGTTTGGACCATCGTTTCGCCTCACCGCAGCCAGCCGAGCGGCCAGCTTGCCGTTGATCCCCACCACGTTGATGAGCCAATCGAATGACCGCTTCAGCGCGACCCGATCGGACTTCCATAGGGCGGCTTAGGGTCGAACGCGCCAGTTCCGGGGCCGGACGCGACAGGCCGCTGCCATTTAGGTTTGTTCGATACCTGCCCGGGCGAGGCCACGACGCTGCGGATGGCACCAGTCTGAGGGCGGGTGTTGGACAAACCTAAATGAAACTTGACGTTCGCCAGTCGTCGAGCGGGTGACAGCCACTGCAATCGACGTTGACGGCCAAACGGCAGCATTCGAAGGCAGCGAACTGGAACTGCCGACCCAAAGGTGCCGGTTGTCCAATCCCATCCACAGGCCGAAGAGCGGCCGGTCGACTAGCGCCGATCACCGAGTTGTGCATTCAGGCTCCGACCGACACCGTGTACGTTATGCCTTGCTTGTCGGGCAGCGCTTCCAGTATTGCCTTTACCGCCTTCTCTGTATGTTCGCCCCACATCTTCGTGAGGGCATAGGTGCGCCCGCCCGAATGAAATAGTTCTGAGTCGTCCGCGAACCAGCGGGGGATGTCTCGATCGGCGTTTGCTTCTGCAAACATGGCAGACGTCAGCTCGCCGCTCGCATTCAAAAACATTGCCGCCATCGTCCGCCACGGGACACACGTGGCTACATCTTCAGGTGTCATTCCGCGATCGATCGCTGCTCTGACAATGAAATAGATGAACCGTCGCTTAGGTAGGCGGGGATAGCTGGTGCCGTCAACGAGAAGGTCGTACTTCGTGAAATCACGGTAGGCGCCCTCCTGAGCGGCAACCTGCTCCCGAGACTTTTCGCGGATAGCAACTTGGTAGTGAGCCGCCTCTGGCAGCGGGATCAACTGCTTGATGTCCAATATCCGCCGCGTGCCCACCAGATGTGGCTGCATCTGTACACAGCGGATGTCAAGGCCCATGCTATTGAGCCAAAGGACTGAGGTAGTTATTTCGGGGTCAAAGTCTCCTGCCGCCAGCACAATCCGAACCTCGGTCTTGAACGCCACCGAGCCGGACTCTTGGTCTAGGAAGGTACGAATCGAATTCTCGGCGGTCGTTGGGTCCTGACCTACTACTGCCAGGTACTTAGCGTGAGCGGTCACCGCTTGATCGAAGGTCATGGGAGCAACCATCGCTGCGTAGCGCAGCGCTTGCAGATCGGCATGTCCCGCCGACTCAGTACGCTTAAGTTCGACGACCACAAGGTGGCCGTCGGAGTCAAGGCATAGAAGGTCGATTCGCCGATTCGCATCCTTCCACTCGCCAAACTCCTCCGTCAAAACCATTGTGATGACGCCCGGTGTAATGGCGTCGATGGCCTCGCGCAGGGCACGTTGTAAGTGCGTCCGCTCAAGAATCATCAGCTCTGAGAATTTTTGAGGCTCGACTCGAACAAGCCTCGTATCGTCAGTGAATTCGTATAGCGCCATGGCGGATATGCGAGAGTGATTGATGCACGTTGTACCACCAGCACCCAGACGAACCGCTTGCCTTTCATTGCATTGGTACGGGGCGTGCTAGCTTGGTCCGTAGCAGTAGTCTATTGGCGACAGCTTCTGGCCGGGACTGTGAACTCGCCAAGGTTGCTGAAAGCTGCCCTTGGCGGGCGCGAGGCTCCAGCATCGAAGGACAGCTCACCGGCGCAGCTGTGGACTCACAGTCCCGGCCACAAGCGGGTGCTCGCGACCGTCAGGTTCAGGCTCCCTCGTCTTCGGATTGCCGATCCGGGCGCGCACGCCATGTCGCAGGTCAAACACAGCTCCATGTCGCCGGCGTCGCTGATCGAGCGGCGGCGAGCGGCACGCGTACTAACATCACGCCGCCATGTCATCGACGCCGCTCGCCGCACTGGAACGCCGCCGCCTCGAGTTCGGCGCCGTGGCGGCGCAAGCGAAGCTGGCGTTGCTGAAGCAGCTCGCGCATACCCGGCTCGGCAGCGCGCGTGCCGTGATGCGCCTGCACGAAGCCCTGTGCTTCATCCGGGCCTACCCCGACGACGCGGCGGTACTGGCGCAGGTGCAAGGCATGCTTGCCGCGTTCGACCGTCGCTCCGACCTGCGAGCGCACCGCCTCGCGCTGGCCGACACCGGCATCGCCGGTACGGCGACGCACTACCGCTTCTTCGCCGGCCAGGCGCAATGGCTCGCACGACATTGGCCGGACGAGCTGCGGCTGGACCGCAGCGAACCGGGCGCCGACGAGCGCGTCGCGCGCGCCCTGCCGCCCTTGGTGACGCCGGCCGAGGCGAGTGCGCTGATCGAGCTGAAGTTGCCGGGCTACGCTGCACTCGACCGGCTTCGCGGCACGAACGAAACAGACGCCGTGTTCCTGCTGCGGCGCATTGCCGCGATGCCGGCCGACGGGTTCACGCGCGAGGCGTATTCGGACATCGTGGATGCGGGCTTCGTGCTCGCGCCCGGGCCCGGCACGCCGTCGCGAACCGCCGCCCACTTCGCCGGAACGCCGGTGGTGTTTCGTCAAGAAGCGCCGCCGCGCGTTCGCCCCGATCTGCGTGCCGAGATCGCGCGCGCGCCGCGTTCGCTGCGACGCATGCCGGCGCGCGACGGCGCGGCGATCATCGAGCTGGCGCGCGCCGCGATGGTCGTGCGCCATCGATCACTCGAGGCCTTCTCGTTCGCAGACGCGCGCGACGCGTGGATCGTCGACCATGGTGACGGACTGGCCACCGCACTGGTCGGCGTGATCCCGCCACGGCGCCACGCCGTGGCCTCGTACTACGGCGGCCTGACGCTGCGCAACGGCGTGCCCGTCGGCTACCACCAGGCCGACATCGTCGGTTGCGGCGCGGCGCTGTCGTTCAACACCTTCGACACCTTTCGCGGCGGCGAAGCGGCGTTCACGTTCGCGTGCTGGCTGGCCGCGCTGCGGCACGTGTTCGGCATCACCTCGTTCAGCGTCGACCCGTATCAGCTCGGCAACGACGAAGCGCTCGAATCCGGCGCCTGGTGGTTCTACGCCAAGCTCGGATTTCGGCCGCGCGATGCGACCACGGCCAGGCTGGCCCGCGACGAGCTCTCGCGTGTGGAGCGCAGTCCGCGCCATCGCACCCGAGCGGCTACGCTGCGCCGGCTCGCCGAGCGGCACTTGTTCTTCGATCTCGAGCCGGCACGCCCGCACCCGCTGTTTCCGCTGGCCGCGTTGGGTTTGTGTTCAGGGGCCGCGCTGTCGGCCCGGACAGGGTCGGACCGGGAACGTGCCGTCGACGAAGCCAGCACCGAACTGCTGCGGCATTGCGCGCTGGCATCGCTGCACGGCTTCTCGCCGGACCAGCGCGAGGCCTGGCGCCGCCTCGCGCCGATCCTCACGCGACTCGACCTCGGCGCGTGGCAGGACGATGAGCGCCGCGCACTGGCGGACCTGATTCGCGCCAAGGGCGGGCGCAGCGAGCGGGACTATGTGGCTCGCTATCTTGCGCATCCGAAGCTGGATGCGGCGTTGCGGCAGTGGGGTCGAGGGCAGGGTGAGTCAGCAACGGGTCGACTTCACCAAGTCGCAAGACGAATTTCGAAGGCGGCCTGCTGACCTTGAAAATGAGCGTCGCGGCAGCGGCCGTTCGTATGGCGCGGTCGCGACCATGAGCTGACGCTGCGGGGCGGCAGCTTTGGGATCATCTGGCTATTGCGAAATCGCCGCCACTCCGACCACGTGCCTGGCACTCTTCGTCATCGCGGCGCGGCCCAGCGCCCGCGCGGGTCAATGTCTGCGACGATGTCGTCTGAGCGTTCTTCACTACGCGCGGAGCGGGAGCTGCTCATTTGTAGAGCACCTGCTGCCTGACGTTCTTCCATACCGGCTGCAGGGCAGCCTTGTACTCCTTGAGGAGTGCGGCGCGGCAGACATTGCCGGGACTCTTGTCATCGAGCGCGCGGCGGACCTTTAGAACCCGTCCGTCAATGCGATAGCTACTCTCATACGAGACCACGGGCGAGCTGAAGGCCGTCGCGTCGGGCAGGGAGAGGACGCTGAGCTTCTCCGGCAAAGTGATCTCGAACTCCTCCTCGGTGTAGCCGCTAGAGCACGCACCATCGTAGTCACCCATCGGCACCGTTGCTTGCTGAGCGAAGTGGGCGACCGGAGCCACGTTGAAGAAAAGCGGGGTGACGTAGAACGCGCCGGATCCAGGGTAGGGAATGAGGTTGGCCACCTTGAAGGTCGCCTCGAACTGGTAGCGGTCGCTCATCGACGTCACGTCACCCCTAGTCAGAGTGCCTTCCGCCTCCAGCCCCATGCCGCGGAAGTAGCCCTTGACGGCCGTCGCCATGTCGTCAGTGGACAGACCCTTTAGGCTGCGTCTGGCCGCGACCGCGAACATGCCGAACTCGCTTACCGCAACATGGCCATCTGCGGAGCCGTCCTCATGAATGAGGAGCTTGGTCTTCATGACCTGCCGGTTCGCACCCAGCTTGTCCGCCGGCGTCTTTGCGGGCATGCCCGAGGCGGCCATCAGAACCGGCTTGTCCTGCACGGGCATGGCAAGCATCCCGAAGGGCATGCCCGTGTCAGTCGAGTCGACGAACGTGTTGAGCGAGGGGAGAAAGTTGATGACGTGGTTGACGAGCGAGGCGATTGGCACGTCAGGTAACTCGTAGATGTTGGTCGCGTTGACCAGCGCCTGCTCGCTTCGGATGCCCTTGGCCGCCAGCAAGGCTTGCAGGAGCGTCGCGTGGTCCTTGCAGTCGCCCATCTTGTTGTCAAGCACGACGTCGAGGTCGCGCGGCACGATGGCGCCTAGGCCGACGCAGTTGCCCGCGTACGTTATGTTCCGGCTGACCCACTCATACAGGGTGCGCGCCTGTTCGGGCGCGCCGGTCTTGTCCAGCGTCACCTCATCCGCGAGCTTCTGGATTCGGGGCGTAACCGCTGCCTTCACGCTGGCGCGATCGATGTAGCTCTTGGCCACCTCGTCATACGAGGCGAAGGTCGAATAGAGGAATCCCGGCTCGGACTCGACGCTGTAGACGGAGAAGTCGATCCGCTCGCTCTTGACCGGCTCCTTGTTTGCGTAGCTCCACTCGATGTGCTGCCGACCGTCCTTGACGCTGACCGTCTCGGTCATGCCGCGGGACTTGAAGCGGGCATTCATCGACACAGGCGCGTCCACCGTAACCTTCATATCGTCATAGGCCATCGTCCGCGGGTACGTTCCTATCAGAGAGATCTTTCCCGGGAACCAGGCCTGTGTGGTGGTGAGCTTGTATGAGATGACCACGGTGTCGCCGACCGCGACCTCTGGAAACACCACCGACGTGCGGTTGTAGTCGGAGAAGATAGGGCTGTTGCCACCCTGACCGCCCTCGCTGTGGACCTGGTAGTTGGTCTTGGGCACGTCCAACCGCCGCCCGTCCGCCTTGCGCGTATAGGCCTCGAGGATCTCGAGCGTCTGGGCGCTCTTGCTGTACGTAACGCTCGCCTGTTTCAGCGGCTCAAGCGCGGGTTCCTTGAGGATCTTGCTGGCCAGCGTGTACGTCGCCTGCTCCGTGCCATCGGCCGCAATGACGTGCTCCTCAATTTGCCGCTCAAGGCGCCACGAGAGGTCGGGTGAATTTTGAGGCTGCGACTGCGCGAGGCAAGGCCCCGTGAGCGCAGCAGCGACAACAACTAGCGACACCCCGATCCGGCACATGCGATCTCCCTCGTGTATTTGGTGCCGCGAATCGTACCCGTGAAAACCACCAGACGGTGTTGCAGCAGTGCGTTCGGCAGCGTGCGGGTGCACCCAATGGGCGCCCGCTTTCTGGCGACGAGTTCGGGTCAGCGAATCTCAGCTCAGGGTCGG
>JBGQEX010000108.1:0-14403 GCA_041496605.1 Piscinibacter sp. | reverse complement strand
GAAATCGGCACGGCTCACGCCGCCGGCTGCGGCCCGCTTGGCGACCACGCGCGCGATCGGCCCGATGTAGGGCGTCAGCAGCTGCGTGGCGCGTTCGACGTCCGCGGGCGTCACGGCCGGCCCCGGCGTCGGGGTTCCCGGCGCGACGGAGTCACCCCCGGGACCGACCGCCTCGTACGGCATGGCGAGCGCGCGGCCGGTCACGGCATGCGCGAACGCCTCGCGATCCTCGGCGCGATCGAGCGTCTCGAGCAGGGCGACCACCAGCGCGCCGATGTCCTTGTGCGTGCGCGCGGCGCGCCGCACCAGCACTTTGGCCACCGGCCCGATGAAACGTGCCAACTCGATCTCGATGCCGGCCAGTACCGGGACACTCCAATCGCTGGGCGCCAGCGTGCTGTTCGGGAACGAAGGTGTCTTGGGTGCGGATGGGGTGCCCGGATCGACGCCGATCGGCCGCACCACGTTGGAGATGATGGTGGCCTCGGAGATGGTGTTGCTCACCGGATGGGCGTACTCGGCCAGCAACGCCGCGCGGAACTCTCCGGCGCTCTGAAAGCGGTTGGCCGGTGACCGCTCGAGCGCGCGGGCGACAACGCTGTCGTAGCGCGGCCAGCGGTGCAAGGGGTCGACCTCCGAGGGCGCCGTGGGGTCGTGGTAGCAGACGTCGTGCATGATCGCCTCGGGCCGGCCGCGGAACGGCGCCTGGCCCGAAAGCAATTCGTAGAAGATGACGCCGGCGGAGAAGATGTCGATCCGGTGGTCGATTTGCTCGCCGAGGTAGTACTCGGGCGCGATGTAGCCGGGCGTTCCCATCAGCAGGTTGGTCCGCGTGCGGTCGGCCGATTCGATGCGCGCAATGCCGAAGTCGGCCAGCTTGATGCGGCCATTGCTCATGATGATGATGTTGGCCGGCTTGATGTCGCGATGCCACACCGTGTTGGCGTGCGCGAATTCGAGCGCGTCGAGCAGCTGCGCCATGATGCTCACCGTGTCGCGCTCATCGAAGGTGGCGCCGTGCGACAGGTACTCGCGCAAGGTGTTGCCTTCCACGTACTCCATGGCAATGAAGGCGTACTGATCGTCTTCACCGTACTCGTAGACGGCGACGATGCCGGGATGGTTGAGCGCGCCGGCGGCCTGCGCTTCGCGGCGGAAGCGCGCCGACATGGACTCGACCTTGTCGTCGTCCTCGATCAGCTCCTTGCGTATCGTCTTGATCGCCACGCGCCGCTTGATGACGGGGTCGCGCCCGAGGTAGACGATGCCCATCGCGCCCTTGCCCAGCACGTCGGTGACTGGATACTTGCCCAGACGCTCCGGGATGTTCACTTTCGACGACGAAGCCATGTTCAGCCGGCGTTCAGCCGCCTCGGGTGGCAGGAGCGAAGCGACGTGGGGGTCGACATGTTCAAGTGTCCAGCATCTTCATCGCCTTGACCAGGCTGGTGCGCATTCGACTGATGGATCGAGAGAGCACGCCGATCTCGTCGCGCGAGATGCGCTCGAAGTCCGGGATGTCGAGTTCGCCGAGACTCACCCGGTCGGTGAACCGCGACAGCTTGCCGATCGGGCGCACGACGATCGCCCACAGCATCACGTTGAGCATGACGCCGATGACGACGAACACGGCCGAGATCGAGCCCATGAAGACCTTGAACGCTCGTTCGGCGCGCGCCAGCGGCACCAGCGTGGGCACCGAGATGATCTGTGCGCCCACGGCCTCGTTGAGGTTCCAGCCAAAGCCGTTGGCCGGCCCGTAACGCTCGATCATCGTCTTGGGTGCCGCGTCCACCGTGCTGTGGCAGCGCAGACAGGCCGGGTTGGTGATGCGTATCGGACGCGCGATGTAGAACGAGCGTCCGGTGGGCGTGTCGCGGTCGCCGATGAGTTCGCCCATGTCCTTGTTGGCGCGGAACTGGGTGACGATGTCCGCTTCCCAGTCGACCGCCCGGTCGCGCGGGTTGGTCGGGTTGAGCACCGCCTCCTTGTAGCCGTATTCGGCGTGCTTCTTGCGCAAGTCGTTGAACACCTCGGTGGCCGAATAGGCCGGAATCGACTGCGGCAGGAAGCTGTACTTCATCTGGGTATCGAGCAGCGGCCCGATCTGGGTCGACGTGTACGTGCGCGCGGCCAACGCCGTGTCCATCATCAGGCGCGCGCTCTCGGCGATCTCTTCGCGGGCGTTGCGCTCGAGCAGGGTCCATGAGACGCGACCGGTCGCCGCGATCCCGGCGGCGAAGATCAGCAGGAACACGAGGTTGAACTTGAGCAGCAGCTTCACGGGGTGGCCTCCGCTAGGGGGTCGAGGGGGACGCGACGACGCCGGCCGGCCGCGCCGGTGCGGGCGCCGGTGCGTGCGCCGGTGCGGGCGCCGACGCAGACGCCGCACGTTTGGCCGGCGGGTCTTTGGGAAGGTACTTCTCGGGGAACAGCACCGGGTCCCACTCCAGATGCGCCGGCAGGTTCGCGATCAACGCCGCGCGAAACGCCGCTTCCCTCGCCTTGGCGCGCCAGCGCTGCACGAAGGGGCGGCGCAGCCACGACTCGGCCTTCAGCCATGGTTCCACGTCGGCATAGGCAAAGTCGGGCGCGTCCCTCGGCCGCACTTCGTTGTCGCGATAACGGTCGATGCGCAGCGGCAGCGAGTCGCGGAAGCTGCGCGGCATCTCGGCGAGAAAAGTGTCGGTCGCGCCGGGATTGATCACCCCACGCACGGGCGCCTTTCGGCGGTAGTAGTCGCCGGCCTTCAGCGACGTGGCGATCGAACTGCCGCTCGCCTGACGTTCCGCGAGACGGACATCGCCGCGTTCGACGAACAGGGTCACCTCCGCCGGCGTGACCTGGAACACGACCACACCGGGGTTCGCCGGGATGTCGAACAGCCGGGAGCGAACGTCGACGCTGCCCGCGCTGCCGGCGCCGGCTTTCGGACCCGCCACCTTGCACCAGCCGTTCATCACGTAGAGCCAGCGCTGCAGCTTCTGATGCTCGGCGGAGCCGCTGAGCATCGCGCGCGTCGCCGGCCCGAACTGGATGACCGACTGATCGGGCAGTTCGACCTGCACAAAGGTGGACGCCGCGGTCTCGACGATGTCGCCCAGCGCCAGTCGCACGCCCTCGCTCGCAAACAAGCGCCCCGCGCCGCGATAGATGAGCGCCTCTCCCTCGAGGATGGTGATCGTGCCCGGCGGGTCGGCAGCAGAGGCGCTCCAGGGCGCCAACATTGCCGCAGCCAGGATGAGTCCACGCATCATTGCCGCAAACCTCCTCGCCATGGGCCTGGCCCCGGCGTTCGTGGTTAGCCTGAATCAGACCCGCACTCTCGGTGCCTTCCGTCGACCGCGCCCGTTGCGGACAACATCGACGGGCATACCGCCATCGGTACCGCCCTCGAGTGCACAGGCCAAAGCCCAGCAGTAATATCAGCTTACGCTTTTTCAGTTGAAAAAAGGACCGGGGGCGGTGCACATGTTAGGGATTCGGGTCGTGTCCCTCTCGGGGGCGGCGCTCGACGCGCCACTGTCAGCCACTTTCGGCGACGCCGGCGGCGCCATCGGGCGGGGTGCCGATTGCACGCTGGTGTTGGCGGACCCCGATCGCCGCATCTCGCGCCGCCAGGCGCTGATCGCCTGCCGCGACGGCCGTCACTTCATCCGCCAGGTCGGCGCCAACCTGGCGATCGAGCTCGATGGAGTGCCGCTGGCGCTCGACGTGGACTACCCGCTCGAGCCGGGCGCCCGGATTCGCATCGGCCCCTACCTGCTGCGCGCCGACCTGGTGCCGGCGCCCGGCACGGTGCCGGCGTTCCGCCAGCCGTCGTCACCGGCGATCCCGCCGGCCGCGGTCGGCGAGCGGCAGAGCGCGGACGATCTTCTCGATGCCTTCAACGTGAAGAAGCGGCCGACGGCCCGCGCGAGCGTGTTCGGCGATGTTCTGGGCGCAGCAGCGCCTGCCGAACCGTTCGTCGGCAGGGTGCACGAAATCGATCTGGTCGTCGGCGACCCGACCGGCGCCGGCCAGCGCCCGGCTGCCATTGCGCCCGCGCCGATGCAGGGCGCGCAGGCCCTGACCGTGGCGGAGCTCTTCTCGGCCCTGTATGCCGGCCTCGGCTTGCCCGCGCCGGAGCCGGTCGGGCAATCCGTGCAGCAACTCAGGCTGGTCGGGGCGCTGCTGCGCCAGTCGGTTCAAGGCACGCTCGAGCTGCTGGCAGCGCGTGCGATCGCCAAGCGCGAGCTGGGCGAGAGCGCAACACGGCTGCAGGCGCGCGAAAACAATCCGCTCAAGTTCTCACCCGACACCGACACCGCGCTCGTCCACTTGCTCGGTCCGGCGCAGCGCGGCTTCATCGCGCCGCTGGCCGCCGTGGCCGATGCCTTCGACGATCTGCGCGCCCATGAGGTCGCGGTGCTGACCGGCATGCGCGCCGCGCTGGACGAAGTGCTGTCGCGTTTCAATCCCGAGGCGCTCGAGCAGCGTCTGGCGCCCAAGGGCATGTGGGAGAACCTGCTTTCCGGCAGCCGCGAGGCCAAGCTGTGGGTGCACTACGGCGAGCGCTACGCGGAGATCTTGCGCGAAGTCGAGGGCGACTTCGACTCGCTGTTCGGTCGCGCCTTCCGTGAGGCATACGAGTCGCAGCTCGCCGAACTGGCACGGGCGCCCGCGCGCAGCCCGGCGGAGCCGACGTGATGCGCGCGTCCGCGCTGTCGTCCATGCCGGGCCGGGGCACGCCAGGCGGGGGCCGTCGATGATCACCCTGCGCTGCCTGTGGCCGGTGCTGGCACTCGCGCTCGCGGCCTGCGTGGCGCCGCCGCTTTCACCGCCCCCGCCGCCGGCACCCGTGGCCGAAGCGCCCCGGATGCGCAGCGTTCGCAGCGAAGTGCCCTGCCCGCCGGAGTTTTCCGGCACCTGCTACCCGGTGTGGTTCGGCACCAACCGCAAGCCGCTAGACGCCAGCGATCCGGACAAGGGTTTCGGCGCCGACTTCGACGACCGCGTCCACTTCGGCAAGCGATTCGTGCGCATCCCCACGTCCCATCGCCCCGGCGAGCTCGGCTCGCCGCTGTGGAAGCGGCTGCTGTCAGGCGTCGACGACCGCATCACCGTGGAGCCGGCAACCGTGCTGACCGAGGACGCGTTCGCGCGCGACGTTCGCAGCTTCCTTGCCGGTCTCGACCCGGCGGACCGCAACGTGCTCGTGTACATCCACGGCTTCAACACCTCGTTCGACGAAGCCACTCTGCGCGCCGCGCAGCTGGGCTTCGACCTGAAAGTGCCGGGCATCACGGCCGTCTACAGCTGGCCCTCGCGCGGCAACGTGAGCGCCTACCTCACCGACGTGTCGTCCATCGAGGCCAGCGAGGAACACATCGCCGAATTCCTGGTGCGCGTGACGGCGCTGGCCGATCGCGGCAAGGTTCACATCATTGCGCACAGCATGGGCAATTGCGGGCTGCTACGTGCCATGCACCGCGCCACCACGCAGGCGGCGCTGCGCGCCGGCACGCGTTTCGGCCAAATCTTTCTCGCCGCGCCCGACGTCGACGCGAAGCTGTTTCGCCAGCTCGCCAGCGTGTACCCGCAGATCGCCGAGCGCACAACGCTGTATGTGGCCGACCAGGACAAGGCCATCGCCGCGGTCGAGTGGTTGGCCGAGGGCCTGCGCGCGGGCGGTGCGCCTCCGGTGCTGGTGCTGCCGGGCATCGACACCGTGCGCGTGCGCGGCTCGGGACTGTTCCAGCTCGGACACAGCTACGTGGCCGAGGAGCTCGACGTGCTGCGCGACATCCGCGCGCAGCTGTACTGGCACGACCCTCCGCAGCAGCGCCGTGCGCGCTACGGCTGGCCCGTGCCCGACGACACGCCGGGCGCCCGCGGCGCCTGGGTGATCGGCAAGTGACCAAGCGGCGGCCCGCGGGCCGCTTCAGGTCAAGGGCTGCATGCTCGCCAGCAGCGTCGGGATCAGCTCGCTGACCGTCGGGTGGATGTGCATGCAGCGCTGGATCACCGTGTAGGGCGCGTCGGCGGCCATCACGTCGAGCAGCGAGTGGACGATCTCGTCGCCCTCGACGCACAGCAGCGCGGCGCCGAGGATTCTTTGGGTCTGCGCGTCGACCAGCACCTTCATGAATCCTTGCGTCTCGCCGCGCTCCTTGGCGCGGCCGACGCGCGTCATCGGCATCACGCCCATCAGCGCCGGGCGTCCGGTGGCGCGCACTTCGGTCTCGGTCATGCCGATGCGGCCCAGCGGCGGGTCGGTGAACAGCGCATAGGCGGGAATGCGGTCGCTGACCCGCCGCAGATCGTTGTCCAACAGGTTGGCGACGACGATCTCGTGGTCGTTGTACGAGGTGTGGGTGAAGGCACCGCGCGCGTTCACGTCGCCCAGCGCCCAGACGCCGGGCACGTTGGTTTGCAGCTGGTCGTCGACATTGATGTAGCCGCGCGCATCGGTGGCGATGCCGGCGCGGTCGAGCCCGAGTTCGTCGGTGTTGGGGCGCCGGCCGACGGCCACCAGCAGATGGCTGCCGACGACATCGCTTGCCACACCGCCCGTCGTCAACGACAGCCGGATGCGGCCGTCGCTGGCGCGCGCCACCCGCGCGTCGCGCACGCCCAGCGTGAACTCCACGCCCTCGCGCTCGAGAATCGCCTGCACCTCGCCCGACACTTCGCGGTCTTCGCGCGCGATCAGGCGGTCGGCGTACTCGACGACGCTGACGCGCGAGCCGAAGCGCCGGTACATCTGCGCGAACTCGAGGCCGATGTAGCTGCCGCCGACCACGATCAGGTGGTCCGGCAGCACGTCGAGGTCCATCATCGACGTGTTGGTCAGGTAGGGCACCTCGGCCAGCCCCGGCCAGTCGGGCGCGACCGCCCGGCCGCCGACGTTGATGAAGATCTTCGGTGCCTCGAACACCTCGCTGCCGACGGCCACCGCATGCGGCCCGACAAAGCGCGCCGCGCCCCAGACCAGGCGCAGGTTCGGCGTGCCGCCGAGCCACTTCTGCAGGCCGTTGATCGACTGCGCGACGACGGCATCCTTGCGCGCCTTCACAGCCTTCATGTCGACGCGAATCGGGCCGCCGACGACGACGCCGTAGTCCGCGGCACGCCGCGCGAGGTGCGCCACGCGCGCGCTCGCGACCAGCGTCTTGGTCGGGATGCAGCCATCGTTGACGCAGGTGCCACCGAGATGCTCGCGTTCGACGAGCACGGTCTTCATGCCGGCCGCGGCGAAGCGCACCGCCACCGACGGCCCGGCCTGACCGCTGCCGATGACGATGACGTCGAGCTGGGTTGTCATGGGGTCTCCTGGGATGGCTTAAGCGACACCCGGACATTAGCCACAATGGCGTGCCGATTGAACCCCCGAGAAAGGTGAGCCGTGATCCTCGAAATCGCTGACATCCGCATCCAGCCCGGCCGCCAGGCCGAATTCGACGAGGCCATCCAGCGTGGCATCGCCACCGTGATCACCCAGGCCCGGGGCTTTCGCGGCTTCAAGGTCAACAAGGGGCTGGAGTCGCCCGAACGCTACGTGCTGATGATCTTCTGGGAGACGCTGGAAAACCACACGGTCGACTTCCGCGGCGGCCCGCTGTTTGCGCAGTGGCGGGCCATCGTCGGGCCCTACTTCGCGGCGCCGCCGGTGGTCGAGCACTTCACGCTGCTGGCCAAGTCAGCGGGCACCTGAGCGCGCGATGACCAAGATCAGAGCCCTGATCTTCGATGTCTTCGGCACGCTGGTCGACTGGCGCAGCGCCATCGCGCGCGAGACCCAGGCGGCACTGTCGCCGCTGGGCATCGCCATCGACTGGCCCGCGTTCGCCGACGCCTGGCGCGGCCAGTATCAGCCGGCGATGGACGAGGTGCGAACGGGCCGTCTGCCGTTCAGCAAGCTCGATGCGCTGCATCGGCGCAACCTCGACGTCGTTATGCAGAACTTCGGACTCGGCGGCGTCGATGAGCCCACGCGGGCGCAGCTCAACCTGGCCTGGCACCGCCTCGACGCCTGGCCCGACGTGGCGGCCGGCCTGGCGCGCTTGCGAAGCCGGTTTCGCGTGGCACCGTGCTCCAATGGCAACATTTCCTTGATGGTCGATCTGGCCCGGCGCAACGGCCTGGTCTGGGACGCGATCCTCGGTGCCGAGTTTGCGCGTGACTACAAGCCCAAGCCCGTCGTCTACCTTTCGGCAGCGGCCGCCTTCGATTGCGAACCGCCCGAGGTGATGATGGTTGCGGCGCATTCATCCGACCTCGCTGCCGCCGCGGCGGTGGGGTTGCGCACGGCCTTCATTGCGCGGCCGAACGAACACGGACCGGGTCAGGGCGAGAGCCGCGCCAGCGTGGCGGTCGACCTGTCCGCCGCCAGCTTGTCCGACCTTGCAGACCAGCTGGCTGCGATCGAGTCGAGGTGACTGGGCTCGCCATTGCGCAGGGGGTTTCACCCGTCAGTTCGGGGTCATCAAGACCTTGCCATCGACGAAGACCGCGCCTTTGCCGCCGCCTTCACTGATCATGCCGATGCCGGTGCGCGAGTTGCTGCAGTTGAACTGGCCGCCGCCATAGTTCTCGCAGCGTGTGCTCGATCCGCCGGAAGCGGTGCCGCCGCACAGCACGGCCAGGTTGAACTGCGGCGGGCCGTGCTCGACACCGCCCACGCCATTGGCCAGAACCCAGTAGCGTCCCGGCACGACACGCACGCAGCGCTGCAAGGCCGCGACGTCGTAGGCATGCAGTTCGCGGCCGTTGACGATGACACCGCTGCGGCCGCGCGAGGCATCGCGCCGCAGCGGTCCACCCAGGCGCAGCCCCGGGTGGATCTGCCCCGCGCTCGGGCCGCCTTCCAGCCCCCAGACACCGGACACGGGGTCGTACCAGTAGCGGCCGGGCGCGACGGGAACGCGGTAGGCACGCTCCAGCGCCTGTCGCGTCGGCGGGTCCAGCGCCACCCCGTTGACGACGACGTCCGCGGCCATCGACGATGCCGTTGCCAGCGCGACCACGCCCGTGCCTGCCAGTCTGAATGCTGAGTTCATCTCGTGACTCCAGTGGGGCCCTGCTTGCGCCTGAGCCGCCCGCTTGGGTTGCGGCGTGCCGCCCTGCGGTTCAAAGCGCGTGGTCGAATGACATCGTGTTGCAGGCCCAGCGCGGCGGCGTTGTACGCTTTGCGACCGCAGCGCAAAGCCCACCCCACCCATGTTCGGACAATTCAAACCCGTCGCCTTCGAACCCTACGGCAGGCGGCGTTCACGCTGGGCCGTGCCGCGTTGGCTCGTGTTGCTGCTGGGGGGCATCGCGATCGGCGCCGGCGCTGTGGTCTATGTTCAGGAACGCCACCTGCCGCCGCGGCTGTCGGCCGACGCGTCGGCCCAACTGCGCACCGCGCTCGAACAGGCCGAGGCCGATCGGCTGCGACTGAAGAACGATCTCGCCGACACCGCAAAGCGGCTTGCGAGCGCCGTCGCCGAAAGGAAAGCCTTGGCCGACGAACTCGTCACCAGCCGCGCGAGCGCCGAACGGCTGCACGAGGATGTCGCCTCGCTGGTCGAAGCGCTGCCGCCCGACCCGCGCGGCGGCGTCATCGAGGTGCGCATGGCGCGTTTCGCGGTCAAGAACGGGATGCTCACCTACGATGTCGTGCTGTCGCGCGAGCGCGCAGGCGGCAAGGCGCTGACGGGTCTGATGCAACTCGTCGTTGCCGGCGAATCCAGCCGCAGCGCCGCAAGCACCGTCAACCTGGAGCCGGTGGCCATCGCGGTCGGCAATCACCAGAGCCTGCGCGGCAGCCTGCGCCTGCCGGACGGTTTTCACCCGCGGCAGGCCACGGTCCAGCTGCTTGATCGCGTCGGTGGCAGGCCGCTCGGCATGCGCGTGATGCCGGTGAAGTGAGCGGCGGATGCCGCCCACCTTCCCGCCACCTTCAACTTAGGGACTCGGCGCGACAAGCCGTGTGATCGTCGGACCACCTCGACTAGAGTAGCGGCACGCTCACGGTGCGGGGAGGTGCCCCATGGAACTCGAGACGCTGGTGATCATTGCGCTCGGCGCTTTCGCCGCAGTGCAGCCCGCAACCGCCGCGCCGGCGGACACCTGCCGGCAAGGCTTCGTCTGGCGCGATGCGGTCCCGGGCGACCTCGTCTGTGTCACGCCCGGTGTGCGCCAACAGGCAGCCGACGACAACGCGCAGGCCACGGCGCGCAGGCAGCCGGGCGGCGGCGCCTACGGCCCCGCCACCTGCCTGCCCGGTTTCGTGTGGCGCGAGGCGGTGCCGAACGATCTGGTGTGCGTGACGCCGGGAACGCGCGACCAGACTGCCGCCGACAACCGCGCGGCGGCCGGTCGACGTGTCGGTGCCAACGCGCCCCTCGATCCGCCGCGTGAGCAAAAGCTGCCGGTGGTCAACGAGAAGTGCGAGCAGTACGCCCGCCGCGCGCTGGACCAGTTCCGCATCATGCAAAAGACCCGCAAGTGCCAGCTTCCGCCGGACGGCCGCTGGCACACCGACTACAAGCGGCACTACGACTGGTGCCTGACGTCCCGGGGCACGTGGCGCAACGAGATGAAGATCCGCGACGACCATCTCGACCGTTGCGGCGGTCAGTCCAAACTCTGAGGCCCAGGCCCGTCGCGGCGCGATGACGCGTGACGATGCCGAGCGCCCGGAAAGCCCGCATGCGTGCCATCTTCATCAGCTATCGCCGAGATGACTCGGAAGGTCAGGCGGGGCGCCTGCTGAAAGACCTGGCCGGTCACTTCGGCCATGACGCGGTCTTCATGGACGTGGCCGGGATCGCGGCCGGCCGGGATTTCCGCCGGGTCATCGACGAGCATGTCGCCACCTGCGGCGTGCTGCTGGCGATCATCGGCAAGAACTGGCTCACCGCGCAGAATGCCGCGGGCCGACGCCGTCTCGATGACCCGGCCGATTTCGTCCGCCTCGAAACCGCCTCGGCACTGAAGCGCGACATCCCGGTCATCCCGGTGCTGGTCCAAGGGGCCAACATGCCGCAAGCCGAGCAGCTGCCGCCCGACCTGGCCGAGCTCGCCTATCGCAACAGTGTCGAACTGAGCCACGCGCGCTGGGATTCGGACGTTCAGCTGCTGATCAAGGCACTGGAGCCCTATGTCGAAGCGACGAGCGGCGCCCCGGCAGGGGGCGCGGGCAACGCGGCGGCCGCGGCACCGCAACCCAACAAACGCGCGGTCCTGGCAATCGCTGGTGCGTCGGCCGCGGCCATCGTGGTCGCGCTCGTTGCCTACCAGTGGGTCGCGGCGCCGACTCCGCCCACCGAAACCGCCCCGGCCGCACGCGCCGCGCCGGACCTCGTCCGCAACGACGCGGCCAAAGATGCCGTCGCGGCGACCAACGCCGCCCAGGAGGCCGCCGCTGCGCGCGAGCGCGAAGCGGCGGCTGCGAAGGAAGCGGCGGACCGCAAGGAAGCCGCCAGAGTTGCCGCGAAGCAGGCGGCCGACCAGATCGAGGCCGACAGGGTGGCGGCAACCCGGGCCGCGGCCGACAAGGCGGCGGCGGACCAGGCCGCAACGGACAAGGCCGCCGAAGAGATGGCCCAGGCCAGACGTGAGCGTGAGACCAGGCAACTGGCCGCCGAGAAGGCCGCGGCGGCGCGGCGCGCGCGCTGGCCCTCGTACAACTTCCCACCGCCGAATGGCGGCTCGCTGGTTTTCACCATCATGCCCGACGGCAATCCAGCCTGCGCTTCGTACAACGCTGCGACCTGCTTGTGGGGGCTCAGCTACGAGCAGCTCGATTTCGCACGCCTGCGGCCCTTGGTCTGCGGTGAGATGCACCGTGCCCGCTGGGGCGTCACCGGCTACGAAGACCCGAAACACTGGTGCAACCTGGCCAAGAAGGTCCGCGCCATCTGAGGTCCCGCGTTCAGCCCACGCGTTCGAACAGCGGCACCACCGCGAGCGACGCGGGCACTGGAGCAGCGTTGACGGCCATCAACAACCGCATGCCGTCGGCAGCCAAACGCGCATTGCCGGGTAAATTCCGCAGCCGCACAATGGGCTGGTTAGTGGTTTGGCGCCGGAACTTCCGTCCGGCCTGCGTCACAACTCCAGGAGACACGCGATGAACGAGTCGACCCCCAAGGGCGTGCTGTCCGCCGCCGAACAAGCGCTGCGCGAGGCCGCGCTCGAATACCACCGTTCGCCCACACGCGGCAAGATCGCCGTGGTGCCGACCAAGCCGCTGTCGAACCAGCGCGATCTGTCGCTCGCCTATTCGCCGGGCGTCGCCTACGCGTGCCTGGCGATCGAGAAAGACCCGACGCTGGCGGCCGAATACACCTCGCGCGGCAACCTGGTCGGCGTGATCACCAACGGCACGGCCGTGCTCGGTCTCGGCGACATCGGGCCGCTGGCCGGCAAGCCGGTGATGGAGGGCAAGGGCTGCCTGTTCCAGAAGTTCGCCGGCATCGACGTGTTCGACATCGAACTCGCCGAGCACGACCCGGACAAGCTTGTCGACATCATTGCCGCACTCGAGCCGACGTTGGGCGGCGTGAACCTGGAGGACATCAAGGCGCCCGAGTGTTTCTACATCGAGCGCAAGCTGCGCGACCGCATGAAGATCCCGGTCTTCCACGACGACCAGCATGGCACCGCCATCATCTCCACCGCCGCGGTGCTCAACGGGCTCGAACTGGTGGGCAAGAAGATCGCCGAAGTGAAGATCGCGGTGTCGGGCGCCGGCGCCGCGGCGATCGCGTGCCTGGACCTGATGATCGCGCTCGGCGTGAAGCGCGAGAACGTGTTCGTCTGCGATTCCAAGGGGGTGATCCACGACCGCCGCGAAGACAAGCTCGATGCATCGAAGCAGCGCTACATCCAGCGCACCGCGGCCCGCACGCTGGCCGACGTGATGGATGGCGCCGACGTGCTGCTCGGTTGTTCAGCCGCGCGCGCGGTGACGCCGGAGATGGTCAAGAGCATGGCGGCGCGCCCGATCATCCTGGCGCTGGCCAACCCCGAACCCGAGATCCGCCCCGAACTCGCCCGCGAAGTGCGGCCCGACTGCATCATCGCGACCGGCCGCTCGGACTATCCGAACCAGGTCAACAACGTCCTGTGCTTCCCCTACATCTTCCGCGGCGCGCTCGATTGCGGCGCCACGCGCATCACCGAAGAGATGAAGGTGGCCTGCGTGCGCGAGATTGCCGACCTCGCGAAGGCCGAGATCAGCGCCGAGGTGGCCAGCGCCTACGCCGGTCGCGAGCTGCGCTTTGGCCCCGACTACCTGATCCCCACGCCGTTCGACTCAAGGCTGATCCTGCGCATCGCGCCGGCGGTGGCCAAGGCCGCGGAGGCGTCGGGCGTGGCGACCCGCCCGATCGCCGACCTGGAGGCCTACCGCCAGTCGCTGATGCGCTTCGTCACCCACACCGGCATGTTCATGCGGCCGGTGTTCGCCGCGGCGCGCGCGACGCCCAAGCGCATTGCCTACGCCGAAGGTGAAGACGAACGCGTGCTGCGCGCGGTGCAGGTGGCGATCGACGAAGGGCTGGTGCGGCCGATCCTGGTCGGGCGGCCGGCCGTCATCGCGGCGCGCATCGAGCGCGCCGGGCTGCGCCTGCAGGCCGGGCGCGACTTCGAGCTCATCAACCCCGAAGACGACACGCGTTTCCGCCAGTACTGGGAGGCCTACCACCGCATGAACGCACGCGACGGCGTGACGCCCGAGATGGCCAAGGCCACGCTGCGCCGCTCCAACACCACCATTGCCGCGATGACGGTGAAACTGGGTGACGCCGACGGCATGCTGTGCGGGCTGGTGGGCCGCTTCGACGGCCACTACGACCATGTGCGCGAAGTGATCGGGCTGCGCGACGGTGCACGCGTGTTCGCGGCGGTGAACGCGCTGATGCTCGACAAGCACACGCTGTTCATCGCCGACACCTTCGTCAACGACGACCCCACGGCCGAGCAGCTGGCCGAGATTGCCGCAATGGCGGTCGAGGAGGTGCGCCGCTTCGGGCTGCCGCCGAAGGTGGCTTTCCTGTCGCACTCCATGTTCGGCAGCAGCAAGCGCGAGGCGGCACGCAAGATGCGCGCGGCGCGCGACCTGTTCCGCCTGCGCATGCCCGAGGTCGAGGCCGACGGCGAGATGCACGGCGACGCCGCGCTGAGCGAAGACGTGCGTCAGCGCTTCCTGCCCGAGTCCACGTTGACCGGCGCGGCCAATGTGCTGATCCTGCCCAACCTGGACGCCGCGAACATCCTGTTCAACGTGCTGAAGATGACCGGTGGCCAGGGCGTGACGGTGGGGCCGATCCTGCTCGGCGCGGCGGCGCCGGTGCACATCCTCACGCCGTCGGCGACGGTGCGCCGCGTCGTCAACATGACGGCGCTGGCGGTGGCGGACGCAGGAGTCCG
>JBGQEX010000107.1:0-14416 GCA_041496605.1 Piscinibacter sp. | reverse complement strand
TCGCGTTGCGTCTGCAGCCTCGCCCAACACCGCCTGCCCTGTTCTGACCATCCGAGACCAGGAGATCGCGCCGTGGGCAAGCCGGAAGTCATTCGTCCGGGTTCCCGGAAGCGGCCCGGCATGACGTTCCGCACTTTGGCCCGGCCTGTCAGTGCGCGTGAATCAGCCGCTGATAAAGCGTGTTGGCACGACTAAGGTGAGCGTGCATGGCCGCGGCTGCTTCAGCCGGGTCGCGCGCGGCGATCGCATCGACGATGCGCTCGTGTTCTGCCAAGGTCAGTTCTTCGGCGCCAGGCGCACGAACCATGGATTGGTAGTACTCCCCGGCCCACTGAAACATCGCCTCGACGATCGAAGGAAAGATCGGGTTGCCGCTGATCCCGGCGATCTCGCGGTGGAACGCCATGTCGAGCTCGATGAAGCGCTCCAGGTTGACCATCGAGGCTCGATGCTTGGCCACCAGGAGCCGAAGTCGCGCCACGTCCTCCTCGTTCGCTCGTTCTGCGGCCATGCGTGCCGTGCCGGTCTCGAGGAATAGCCTCGCTTCCTTCAGGTGCTCGAGCGTTCCGGGTTGCGTGCGCAGGAGGTGCATCGCGCCTCCGGCAATCTGGGACATCAGCCGCTGCGCAGTCGGCACCACAACTCGCGCCCGCTCGCCGTGGACGATCTCCACGATGCCCGAGCTCTGCAACGCCTGCAGCGCCTCCCGCACCGCGGGCCGACCGACGCCGTATTCCTCCATCAGCTCACGCTCCGAAGGCAGCTGAGCGTTAGGTGGAATGGCGCCCGATCGGATCCGCTCCATCAGACGGTCGTGGACCTCTTGATAGATCTTTCGACGCTGAATCGTCTCGGTCACCGCTGCAGCCTTCCTGGAAGTCACGATACCTCTGCGGCATCTGGTGTGATGACGGTACCACCGATTGCGCAGACTGTGCCGTACGGGTGAGTGGCCTTGCACCTCGGCCGGACCGAGAAGAGGGTCGATGCTGGTACAAACCCTTATGGATTGAGGTCTCATATAGTGGTGTACTCATCATACCAGCACATAAGATCTATAGAACGGCTGGGCAGTTATGCGAAGTGCCCTCAACCCCTCTCTGCAGGAGACAACGTGGAACTCTCATCCGTAGCAGCCGTCGAGAGATCAGCCATCCGAAAGGTCTCGATCCGACTCGTGCCCTTCGTGGCGCTGATGTTCTTCATCAACTTCCTCGACCGCACGGCCATTTCGTTCGCCGGCCCGAACGGTCTCACCAAGGACCTCGGGCTCACAGCCGCGCAGTTCGGCTTTGCCGCCGGGATCTTCTTCGTCGGGTACATCCTTCTCGAGATTCCCAGCAACCTCGCTCTTCACAAGTTCGGCGCCCGTCGCTGGATGGCGAGAATCATGGTGACCTGGGGCATCGTTGCGCTGCTGTTCACCTGGGTGAGCAGCATCCAAGGGCTGTACTGGTTGCGCTTCCTGCTCGGCGTCGCAGAGGCTGGTTTCTTTCCCGGCGCGATCCTCTTCCTGAGCTTGTGGGTACCGGCCAAGCATCGCAGCCATGTCCTGGGACTGTTCTACCTGGCGCAGCCGCTGACCATCGTGATCGGCGCCCCGGTCGCTGCGTTGCTTATCGGCGCCAATGGCGCGTTCGGCCTCGAAGGCTGGCGAATCATGTTTCTCGGTGTCGCGGTGCCGGCGATCGTCGTCGGGGTGATCGCGTGGTTCTACCTCGTCGACAAGCCCGCCGACGCCAAGTGGCTGACAGACAGCGAGCGCAACTGGCTGACGCTCGAGCTGGCGAAGGAAGACCGCTCCAAAGCCGGTGACAACGGCCGCCACGCCGGCAAGGCCTTGCTCGATCCGCGCGTCTGGGTCTTCGCGCTCGTCTACTTCGGGCTGGTGTATGGGCTGTATGCGCTGGCCTTTTTCCTGCCCACGATCATCGGCGGCTTCGAAGCCCAGTTCGGCAGCAAGTTCAACGTCTTCCAGAAGGGGCTGATCACCGCGATTCCGTACCTGCCGGCCGCCGTGGTTCTGTTCCTGTGGAGCCGCCATGCGACGCGCCACGGCGTGCGCAACTGGCACGTCGGCATTCCGGCCTTCGTCGGCGCGCTCAGCATTCCCTGCGCGCTCTTCATGCAATCGCCGGCAGCCACGGTGGCCGTGGTCACCATCACCGCCTGCGCCATCTTCGCGGCCCTGCCGAACTTCTGGGCGCTGCCGGCGCGCTTTCTGAGCGGCGCCGGTGCCGCGGCGGGCATCGCCTTGATCAATACCTTCGGCAACGTCGGCGGATTTGCCGCGCCCTTCATCACCGGCGCCATCAAAGACGCGACCGGCTCCTACCAAGTGCCCATGTTCGTCGTCGGCGGATTCATGGCGCTGTCGGGTGCCCTCGTGATGTGGATCACCGCAGCACGCTCGAGCGTGCCAGCCGCCACTGGCCCCTTTGCCCTGGAGCCACAGGGTCACGCCAAGTGACCGGCTCCACCTGTTTCACCCATCCTGTGAGAACCTCATCATGAAAGAGAAGATTGCCCTGTTCGGTGCCGGCGGCAAGATGGGCGTGCGCCTGTCCAAGAACCTGCTGAAGTCGCACTACCGTGTCGCCCACGTCGAACCCGGCGCGGCGGGCCAGAAGCGTTTGAAAGACGAACTCGGCATCGACTGCGTCGGAGTCGATGCGGCACTGGACAACGTCGACGTCGTGATCCTGGCCATTCCTGACACGCTGATCGGCAAGATCTCGCGCGAGATCGCGCCGAAGCTCAAGTCGGGCACGATGGTGATGACGCTCGACGCCGCGGCCCCGTTCGCAGGCCATCTGCCCGACCGCAAGGATCTGACGTACTTCGTCGCGCACCCCTGCCATCCGACGATCTACAACGACGAGACCGAGGAAGCCGCGCGGCGCGACTACTTCGGCGGTGGGGCTGCCAAGCAGTCGATCACCAGCGCACTCATGCAGGGGCCCGACTCGGCCTTCGATCTCGGCGAAGCCGTCGCGAAGACCATCTACGCGCCGATCAAGGACTCCTACCGCCTGACGGTCGACCAGATGGCCATTCTCGAGCCCGGCTTGTCGGAAACCGTCTGCGCCACGCTGCTGCAAGTCATGCGCGATGCGATGGACGAAACCGTGCGGCGCGGCGTGCCGCACGATTGCGCACGCGACTTCCTGCTCGGCCACATGAACATCCTCGGCGCGGTGATCTTCAACGAGATCCCGGGTGCGTTCTCCGACGCATGCAACAAGGCAATCACCTTCGGCAAGCTGCGTCTGATGCGCGACGACTGGCTCAAGGTCTTCGAGCGCGAAGAGATCGCCGAAAGCATCCGCCGCATCACCTGACCCCGCCCATTAGGAGAACACGATGGGCGAACGCATTCACGCCACCTACTGGCTCGAAACCGGCGGCAATCCGGCTCAGGCAGCCGAGGTCATCGCGGGTGAACAGTCCAGCGGCACTTTCGTTGCCCTGGCCACCGAGACGCCCGAGCTCAAGGCCCGCGCCGGCGCGCGCGTCGAACGCCTCGAGGTCATCGACACCGCGAGTGCGCCGAGTCTGCCGAGCCCCAAGGTCTCGACACGCTACACGCGATGCACCCTCGAGTTGTCGTGGCCGATCGAGAACCTCGGGCCGTGCCTGCCGACGCTCATGGCCACGATCGCCGGCAATCTGTACGAACTGCGAGCCGTGACGGGCCTGCGAATGCTCGACCTGCAGTTGCCGCCCTCATTTGCGGCGGCCTACCCGGGACCCGCCTTCGGCGTCGAAGGGACCCGCCGGCTCGCCGGCGTCGCCCACGGCCCGCTGATCGGAACGATCATCAAGCCGAGTGTCGGTCTCTCGGCGCAAGAGACGGCGCAACAGGTGCGCGAGCTTGTTGCCGGCGGAATCGACTTCATCAAGGACGACGAACTCCAGTCCGACGGCCCGAACTGCCCGTTCGACGAGCGCGTGCGAGCCGTGATGCGCGTGGTGAACGAGGCGGCGGACCGCAGCGGCAAGAAGGTGATGGTGGCCTTCAACCTTACCGGGGATCTCGACAAGATGCGCCGCCGCCACGATCTCGTGCTCGCCGAAGGCGGCACCTGCGTGATGGCGTGCCTGAACTCGGTCGGAGTCCTTGGCCTTCACGAACTGCGGCGCCATTCACAGTTGCCGATTCATGCCCACCGCGCTGGCTGGGGCTACCTGTCGCGCTCGCCGGCGCTCGGATTCGACTTCGCTCCCTTGCAGAAGATCTGGCGGCTGGCCGGTGCCGATCACCTACACGTGAACGGCCTGCGCAACAAGTTCAGCGAACCGGACGAGAGTGTCATTGCAGCAGCACGCGCCGTTCTCGCGCCGGTGATGCCCGAGGCTGCCATGCCGGCGATGCCGGTCTTCAGTTCGGGGCAGACCGGCCTGCAGGCGCACGACACCTATGCAGCCCTGGGCTGCGCGGACCTGATCCACACCGCGGGCGGCGGCATCTTCGGCCATCCGAAGGGCGTGCCGGCGGGCGTCGAAGCCTTGCGTGCCTCCTGGCATGCAGCCATGGAGGGCGTGCCGCTCGCAAGACACGCCGAGCGGGTGCCCGCCCTGGCCGAAGCCCTGCGGTTCTGGCGATGACCGCGCCCGCCGAATGGCCTGACGGGCCCTTGCTCGCCTACTATGGCGATGACTTCACCGGCTCCACCGACGCGATGGAGGCGATGAGCGCGGCCGGCGTGCCGACGGTGCTGTTCCTCGACACGCCCAGTCCCGACATGCTGGCGCGGTTTCCGCAAGCGCGCTGCATCGGCATCGCGGGCTCGTCGCGCGGGCGCGGTCTCGAGTGGATGGACGCGGAGCTGCCCAAGGCCTTCTCGGCTCTGTCGGCGCTGAAGGTCCCGGTGCTGCACTACAAGGTGTGCTCGACCTTCGACTCGTCGCCGTCGACCGGCTCGATCGGCCGCGCGATCGACCTGGGCGTGCGTCATCAGACGGGCCGCTGGTCGCCGACCATCGTGGGATCGCCTCGCCTGAAGCGCTACCAGGTGTTCGGTCACCTCTTTGCCGCGGTGGACGGCGTCGGCCACCGGCTCGACCGGCATCCGACGATGTCCCGGCATCCGGTCACGCCGATGACCGAATCGGATCTTCGACGACACCTGGCCGCGCAGACCGCGCGCCGAATCGAGTTGATCGACATGCTGCAGCTGCGCCAAGGCACAGCCGCCAGGCGCGTCGACGAATTGCAAGGCGACGACGTACCCGTCGTGTTCATCGACGTGCTGGACGACGAGACGCTGGCGGCGGCCGGCCGCCTGGTGTGGGAGCACCGCGGCACGGGCCTCTTCAGCGCTTCGTCGTCCGGATTGCAGTACGCCCTGGCGGCCTACTGGCGTGAACTGGGGCTGTTGCCGAAAGAGGCATCGCTGCCAGCGGCCGAAGCGGTTCCCGCCATTGCGGTCGTCAGCGGTAGCTGTTCGCCCGTCACCGCATCGCAGATCGCCTGGGCGCGCGAGCACGGGTTCCGCGTGGAACGTCTGCAACTGCCTCATGCTCTCGACGAGCGCACGCGCGAGTCGGAGATCGAGCGTGTAGTCGGCATCGCGATGACGTCGCTCGCCCAGGGCATCAGCCCCCTGGTGTACAGCGCGGAGGGTCCGGATGACGCGACCGTCGTCGGCTTCGATGCGATCGCCCGAGAGGCGGGACTGCCCCGTGCCGATGCCGCGCGCCGCGTGGGCGCGACCCTGGCCGATGTCATGCGCAGGTTGCTCAATCGAGCGCCGCTGAAGCGCATCGTTGTCGCTGGCGGCGACAGCTCTGGCGAGGTCGCGAGCGCGCTCGATCTGCAGGCGCTGACCGTGTCCGCGGGCCTCGCACCGGGGGCGCCAATATGTCGCGTGTGGTCGAACGTAGCGCAACGCGACGGACTCGAGATCGTGCTCAAGGGAGGGCAGATCGGCGGTGCGAATTTCTTCGGAATCGCGCGCGATGGTGGTCGTCGGACGGGCTAAGTCTCCAACGCGCCAATTCGCTCATTCAATGCGCTGACCTCAGCCGCACCCGGCGCCTCCGTTAGCTCAAGGCGGCACCTTTATTGGATCTTCATGCTGGCACGCGCTGAAGACGATGGGCGTGATGCGCCCCAGCAAACTATGCGGAACACAAGAACGGCAGGCCGGTCGCATTCGCTCGAGGTGTCGGCAAAGAGTTCCTTTGCTCCCTCAGTGGTGAAGTCCAGCGCAAGCGCACAAGCGCATATTCCCAAGGTTCGTCAATGCATTTGACGTCTCGCCGGCGCTGCGTCCGCCGGCGCGGTGACTCGGGTACATTGCATCGATAGAGCGACGCGCCCGAACCGTGGCAGGAGACAAGCCATGCACTCGCAGCAGCAGGAGCACATTGCAACGGTGATGCACGTGGCCGAGCGTGGCATCGGCGCCCCACTGGCCCAAGACCACGACGAAGTCATTCGCGCCTCATGGGCGCGCTGCGTGCATGAACACCGGCTCGACCCGACCCGCATGCAGGAGGCGGTGATCCTGCCGCAGACCGAGCTGCGCGAGCACCAGGACAGGATCGAGGCCTTTCTTCATATCGCGCGCCATGGCCTCGAAACCTTGTATCAGCAGGTGGCGGGCATGGGCTATTGCGTGCTGTTGACCGATGCACGTGGCGTCACGGTCGACTTCATCGGCGACCTGCATCTCGACGGCAACTTGCGCAAGGCCGGTCTCTACCTCGGGTCCGACTGGAGCGAGCATCATGCCGGGACCTGCGGCGTGGGCACCTGCATCAGCACCGGCGAGGCACTGACGGTGCACCTGGACGACCATTTCGATGCCACCCACATCCCGCTCACCTGCACTGCCGCGCCGGTGTTCGACGCGGCCGGCCGCTTGAACGCCGTCCTCGACATTTCGCAACTCAGCTCGTCGCAGCCCAAGCAGAGCCAGCACCTGGCCATGCAGCTGGTCAAGGTCTACGCGCACCACATCGAGAACGCGAGCTTCCTCTACACCTTCCGCCACGACTGGATCCTGCGCTTGAGCGGCGCACCGCAGTTCCTCGACGTCAACCCGGAGTACCTGCTCGCGATCGATGCGCTCGGGCGCCTGATCGGCCACAACCGACGCGCGCAGCTCCTGCTGGAGGCGCAGTGGAAGACCTCGGTGATCGGCATGCCGTTCGAGCGCATGTTCAACCTGGCACCCGACGAATTGGGACTTTTCACGTCGCTGCGCCCCGCCGACCAGCGCGCCGTCACGCTCGTCGGCAGCGGCCGCGTGCTGTTCATGCTGGCCTCGCCTGCGCCGACGCGCGGCGCGACGCCACCGCTGCAGCGCATCGAGCGAAAGATCCCGGCGCCGCTGGTCGAGCTCTCGGGCGGCGACCCGGCGCTGGATCGCCAGATCGAGCGCGCAGCCAAGCTCGTCAACTCCCCGGTCAGCATCCTGCTCACGGGTGAGACAGGCAGTGGCAAGGAATTCTTCGCCAAGGCGCTTCACCGCGCGAGCGAGCGCCGCAACCGCCCGTTCGTCGCCGTCAACTGCGCCGCGATTCCCGAAACGCTCATCGAAAGCGAGCTGTTCGGCCACCTCCCCGGCAGCTTCTCGGGCGCCAGCCCGAAGGGCAAGCGCGGGCTCATCCAGGAAGCCGACAGCGGCACGCTGTTCCTCGACGAGATCGGCGACATGCCGCTTGCGCTCCAGGCGCGGCTACTGCGCGTGCTGGCCGAACGCGAGGTGCTTCCGATCGGCGCGACCAGGCCGGTGCCGGTGAACGTCCGCGTGATCGCCGCGACGCACTGCGACCTCGAGGAGCTGGTGCGCCAGCGGAGCTTCCGCGACGACCTCTACTACCGCCTGAACGGCGCGCACATCGTGCTGCCGCCGCTGCGCGAACGGCGCGACCTGGCGTGGTTGATCCAGCGCATGCTCGCCAGGCCGGAGCACGGCACGGCACCGCAGATTTCTTCGCAGGCCAGTGCGTTGTTGCATGCCTACCTCTGGCCCGGCAACCTGCGCGAACTTCGCAACGTGCTCGAGTTCGCGCAGGCGGTGTGCAGCGATGGCGTGATCGAGGTCGACGACCTGCCCGACGACCTGCTGCGCACGAGCGGCGCCACGGACGCTGGCTCGACCGGAACCATGCGAACACCCTCTGCCCCCAGCGACGACGCAGCGCTGCTGCTGAGCTATCTGCGTGCCGCGCAGTGGAACGTGAGCGCTGTGGCGCGTCAGCTCGGCATCGCGCGAATGACCGTGTACCGGCGCATGCTGCGCTACGGCATCGCGCTGCCGAGCCACCGCGCCGACACGGCGGACTGACCCGGGCATGCGGTGCGGCGCTGTCACACCCCCACCGTGACACCTGTCTCGCTGTGACGGCCGGCGCGGCATCGCCGCGCTCTGCCGCGCCGGGGTGAACACCCGACAAATCAAGCACTTGGGATTGTCCTGAGGCCGGCCGAACGTCGCGCGCCGGCACGGCACGGGCATTGCGATGCATGTCTGCAGCAATGCCCAAGGAGACACCGCGTGCCCATCGCCGCGTCAGCCGATCACGCCGTGGTCGGCATCATCGCCAACCCCGTGTCGGCACGCGACATCCGTCGCGTCATCGCCAACGCGAGCAACCTCGCGATCGCGGACCGCGTCAACATCGTGCTGCGCGTGCTGACGGCGCTGGCGAGCCTGGGCGTGTCGCGCGTGCTGATGATGCCGGACAAGGGCGGCATCCGCGCGATGCTGCTGCGCCACCTGCGGCGCGAGCACAACCTGCACCACCGTTTTCCCGAGGTCGAGTTCCTCGCCATGGACCCGAGCTCGACCGTGGACGACACCTTCATGGCGGCGCGCATGATGCGGGCCGCCGGCGTCAAGGCGATCGTCGTGCTCGGCGGCGATGGCACCCACCGCGCGGTGGTGCGGGAGTGCAGCGACATCCCGATCGCCGGGCTGTCCACCGGCACCAACAACGCCTTCCCGGAGATGCGCGAATCGACGATCTGCGCGCTCGCGGTCGGGCTGTACGCCACCGGGCGGATCGCCCCCGAGGTGGCGCTGGCGCCCAACAAGCTGCTCGAGGTGTCGATCAACGAAGGACAGCGCCACGACGTCGCGCTCGTCGATGCGGTGATCTCGACCGAGCGCTTCACCGGCGCACGCGCGTTGTGGAAGACCGAGAGCCTCGCGGCTATCTACCTCGCCTTCGCCGACCCGCAGGCGATCGGCCTGTCGGCCGTCGGCGGGTTGTTGCAGCCGGTGGGCCGGCGCGACCCCGGCGGCCTGGCGATTCAGCTCAGCGCCGAGCCGTCCATGTGCCGCGTGGTACTGGACGCGCCGATCGCGCCCGGCATGGTGCGGCCGGTGGGCATCGCCCACTGGGAAGCGATGCCCGCGGGGCGCGAGTTCGCGGTCGTGCAGGGCAGCGGCGTGGTCGCGCTGGACGGTGAACGCGAACTCGCCTTCGACCGCGGCGACCGGGTGCGCATCACCTTGCGCGAGAACGCGTTCCCCACGGTGGACGTGGCCCGCTGCATGCAGACCGCCGCAGCGCAGGGCCTGTTCCGCCATTCATCCCCGTAGCCCCTCACAGGAGACAGCACCATGGCAGGCAATCCGTTCCCGCTCGGCAAGACCGAGTTGCTCCAGGCCTATCGCACGATGCGCACGATCCGCGAGTTCGAGGAACGCCTTCACGTCGACTTCGGTCGCGGCGACATCCCGGGCTTCGTGCATCTCTATGCCGGCGAAGAGGCCGCCGGCACCGGGATCATGACGCACCTGGGCGACGGCGACCGCATCGCGAGCACGCATCGCGGCCACGGCCATTGCATCAGCAAGGGCGTCGACGTCGTCGCGATGATGAAGGAGATCTACGGCAAGAAGGGTGGTGCATGCAACGGCAAGGGCGGATCGATGCACATCGCCGACCTGAGCAAAGGCATGATGGGCGCCAACGGCATCCTCGGTGCCGGCGCGCCGCTCGTCTGCGGCGCGGCGCTTGCCGCGAAGTTCCGCGGCAAGCACGAGGTCGCGATCAGCTTCGTCGGCGACGGCGCGAGCAACCAGGGCACCTTCCTCGAGAGCCTGAACCTCGCGGCCGTGTGGAACCTGCCGGCGATCTTCGTCGTCGAGAACAACGGCTATGCAGAGTCGACCTCGCGCGACTACGCCGTGGCGGTCGACTCCTATGTCGACCGCGCGGCCGGCTTCGGCCTGCCCGGCATCACGGTCGACGGCACCGATTTCTTCGCCGTGTACGAGGCCGCCGGCGAAATCATCCGCCGCGCACGCGAAGGCGGCGGGCCCTCGCTGCTCGAATGCAAGATGGTCCGTTTCTTCGGCCACTTCGAGGGCGACGCGCAGACCTACCGCGGCAAGGGCGAACTCGATGACATCCGCGCCAACCAAGACTGCATCAAGAAGTTCTCCGCCGCCGTGACCGGCGCGGGAGTGATTTCGGCCGCCGAGCTGAAGGCCATCGACCACGACGTGCTCGGCCTGATCGAGAACGCGGTCAAGCAGGCCAAGGCCGCGCCGCTGCCGACCCTGGCCGACCTGACCACCGACGTCTACGTCAGCTACTGACACCCAAGGAGACAAGCCATGGCACGCAAGATCAGCATGAAGCAGGCGATCAACGAAGCGCTCGACCAGGAAATGACGCGCGACCCGTCGGTCATCTTGATGGGCGAAGACATCGTCGGCGGGGCCGGCGGCGACGGCGAACGCGACGCCTGGGGTGGCGTGCTCGGCGTCACCAAGGGGCTGTACGCCAAGCACGGCGACCGGTTGCTGGACACGCCCTTGTCCGAGTCGGCCTACATCGGCGCGGCGATCGGCGCGGCCGCCTGCGGAATGCGCCCGGTGGCTGAACTGATGTTCATCGACTTCATGGGCGTTTGCTTCGACCAGATCTACAACCAGGCCGCGAAATTCCGCTACATGTTCGGCGGCAAGGCACAGACCCCGGTCACGATCCGCACGATGGTCGGCGCGGGCTTTCGCGCCGCGGCGCAGCACAGCCAGATGCTGACGCCGCTGTTCACGCACATCCCCGGCCTCAAGGTGGTGTGCCCGAGCACGCCGTACGACACCAAGGGCCTCTTGATCCAGAGCATCCGCGACAACGACCCGGTGATTTTCTGCGAACACAAGAACCTGTACGGCTTCGAAGGCGAGGTGCCCGAGGCGAGCTACGCCATCCCGCTCGGCGAGGCCCACGTGGTGCGCGAGGGCAAGCACGCGTCGATCGTCACCTACGGGCTGATGGTGCATCGCGCGCTCGAAGCCGCGGCGACCCTCGCCAAGGAAGGCACCGAGGTCGAGATCGTCGACCTGCGCTCGTTGTCGCCGCTGGACCTCGACACCGTGCTCGACAGCGTCACCAAGACCGGCCGGCTGGTCTGCGTGGACGAGGCGAGCCCGCGCTGCTCGATCGCCGCCGACATCTCGGCCCAGGTCGCAATGCAGGCCTTCGGCGCGCTGAAGGCGCAGATCGAGATGGTCACGCCGCCGCATGTGCCGGTGCCGTTCTCGCCGGCGCTCGAGGACCTGTATATCCCGAGCGGCGCGCAGATCGCCGACGCGGTGCGACGCACTCTCAAGGGGGCCCGCCAGTGACTGCAGCCATCACACCGATCGTCATGCCCAAGTGGGGGCTCGAGATGCGTGAAGGCACGATCCTCGACTGGCTGGTCGACGAGGGCGCGCGCATCGAGGTCGGCACGCCCATCGTCGACGTGGAGACCGACAAGATCTCCAACGCCGTCGAGGCGCCCGACCCCGGCTTGCTTCGACGCCGCATCGCCAAGGCAGGCGAAACGCTTCCGGTGAAGGCCCTGCTCGGCGTGCTGGCCGAGGCCGATGTCGGCGACGCGGACATCGATGCCTTCGTCGCGGCCTATGTGGTGCCCGAGTCCGGCGACGACGAGGAGGAAGGCGCCGCTTTCGATTTCGTCGAGGTCGACGGCATTCGCGTGCGCTACGCCCGGCGCGGCCCGGCCGAAGGTGTGCCGCTGCTGTTCATCCACGGCTTCGGGGGCGATCTCGGCAACTGGCTGTTCAACCTCGACGCGCTGGCCGAGCGCCATCCGGTGATCGCACTCGACCTGCCGGCCCATGGGCAGAGCGATGTCCGGCTGCCGGGCCACTCGATCCCTGCGCTGGCGGAGTTCGTGGTGTCGTTCATGCAGGCCATCGGTGCCGACCGGGCGCATCTGGTGGGCCATTCGATGGGCGGTGCGATCGCAGCGCGGATGGCGCTCGACGCGCCCGAGCGCGTGGCGAGCCTGGCGCTGATCGCGAGCGCCGGGCTCGGCGACGAGATCAATGCCGGCTACATCGAGGGCTTCGCCAAGTCGCCGTCGCGCCGCGAGCTCAAGCCGGTGCTCGAGCAGCTTTTCGCAGATCCGACGCTGGTGACGCGGCAGATGGTCGACGACGTGCTGAAGTACAAGCGCCTGGACGGCGTCGAGCTGCTGCTCGCGCAGCTCGGCGATGCGCTGTTCGGCGGCGGCAGGCAGGCGGCGCTGCCCGGGCGCGAGCTGGCCTCGACCGGCAAGCCCGTGCTGGTGCTCTGGGGACGCGACGACCGGATCATCCCGGCCGCGCACGCCGCCAATGCCCCGCCGGGCGCCACGGTGCGGGTGTTCGACGGCGCCGGCCACATGGCAATGATGGAGAAGGCGAACGACGTGAACGCGCTGCTGCGCGCCCATGTGGAAGCGAGCACGGGGAGTTAGGCTTCACGCATGGCGCTCCCCACCTTCGGCTTCGTCACGGCGCATGAACGGCCCCTGTCCGACGGCGTGGCGAGCGAGGCGCAATGGGTGGCCGGCACGGCGGCGCACGGCCGCGCGCTGGCTCACCTGTGGGAGGGCGCGCCCGGACTCGTCGTGCCGCGCAGCTACGAGCGGCTGCCGCGGTTCGCCGCCGCACGCGACCGGTGGGCCGCGAGCGGCCAGTCGGTGCAGGTGCGCGCGTCGGGCGGCGGGCTGGTTCCGCAAGGGCCTGGTCTGCTGAACCTGACCCTCGTCTGGCCGGTCGGCGCTGCCGCGGCGCTGGACATCGGCGCGATCTACCAGGCCCTGTGCGGCGAGCTGGCGGCGGCGTTCGCGAGGCTGGGCATCATGGCGAGTCCACAAGCCGTGGAAGGCTCCTTCTGCGACGGGCGCTACAACCTGGCCGTGGAGGGCCGCAAGCTCGCGGGCACGGCGCAGTCATGGCGCCGGATCGGCGGCCGCCAGGTGGTGCTGGCGCACGCGGTGATCGTGGTGGACGCCGACCCGCAAACCCTCACCCGCGAAGCCAATGCATTCGAGGGCGAGATCGAGAGCGGCCGACACTACCGCGCCGAGGCGCTCACCAGCGTGGCCCGGGCCTGGTGCGCCGCCCACGCCGCCGAGGCCGCGCCCACGGACCTGGCCGCACGCTGCCGCCAGGTGCTGGCCGAACAGTTCGCCCGGATGCTGACTCCCAAGGCACACGCCGGATGACCTTTGTACGAGGAGAGCCCGATGGTCCTGCTTGAATTCTCGATCGCCCCGGTAGGCCAGGGCGAAAGCGTCAGCGCCCACGTGGCGCGTGTGCTCGATGTGATCGACCGCAGCGGCATCCCCTACCAGCTCACGCCCATGGGCACCATCATCGAAGGCGAATGGGCCGACACGATGGGTCTGGTGACGCGTTGCTTCGAACTGCTGGCCGCCGAGTTCCCGCGCGTGGCCGTGCACATCAAGGTGGACTATCGCGCCGGACCCGAAGGCCGGCTGATATCCAAGACGGCCAAGGTCGAGGAGCTCTTGGGACGCAGGCTCAAGCTGCGGCCCGACGCCGCGTCTTGAAGGGAGCAACGCGGCCTCCAAGGCGGCCGATCATTGCAGGTTGCGAAGGTAGATCACCTTAAAAGGCGGCTGCTGGCCGGGACCGACAATCCGAAAAGTGGCGAAGTGCATCGGCGGAGAGTGAACCATGAAGACCTTGTTTCTCGTCCGGCACGCCAAATCGAGTCGCGACGACCCGTCATTGCCCGACCGGGATCGGCCGCTGGACGAACGCGGCAAGCAGGACGCGCCAACGATGGGTAAGCGCTTGGCCAAGCGCAACGTGAAGCCCGACCTGCTCGTGTCGAGCCCGGCGCTGCGCGCGCTGACGACGGCGCAACTCGTCGCCGACGAGGTCGGCTACAAACGCAAAGACATCGTCGTGGATGATCGGCTGTATGCCAGCAGCCCTGACCGCTTGTTCGCCGTCATTCGCGCGCTCGACAAGAAGCTCGACCGCGTGATGCTCTTCGGCCACAACCCGGAGTTTTCCGACCTCGCGCACCGTCTGTCGAGCCAGATCGTCGACATGCCCACAAGCGCGGTCGCCGAGTTCAGCTTTGACACGAAGGCATGGTCCGATGTTGGCGAGGTCGAGCCCGTGAAGGCGGCGCT
>JBGQEX010000106.1:0-14477 GCA_041496605.1 Piscinibacter sp. | reverse complement strand
GCTATCCGCAGGAGGTCGCGTGCTGCGTGCTGATCAACACCAGCCTGCGGCCGTTCAGTCCGTTCCACCAGCGGCTGCGCCCCGCCAGTGCGGCCACGCTTTTGAAGCTGTTCCTGTTCGCGCGCAGCGACCGGTCGTGGGAGCAAGCGATTCTTCGCCTGACCACACGCCACGCCGGCGCCGCGGTGCTCGGCGACTGGCTCGCGTTGCGGCGCGAACGTCCGGTGTCGCGCTCGAATGCGCTGCGCCAGCTGTGGGCGGCAGCGCGCTTCTCGGCGCCGTGGACCAAGCCCGCGCCACCCATGCTCGTGCTGGCGAGCGCGAAGGATGCGCTGGTCGACCCGCGTTGCTCACACCAACTCGCGACGCGCTGGGGCCTGGCCTTCGGCGAGCACCCGAGCGCGGGCCACGACCTGCCGCTGGACGATGGCCCGTGGGTCGCGCAGCAGGTGCGCGACTGGCTCGCCGCCGCGCGCTGATCAAGCCCGCTGCGGCTGCGTGCTGGTGAAGCTCGGTCGCTGCCGAATGATGGCCTGAGCGCGCCGGATGTGCGGCATGTCCGACAGCAGCCGCGCGCCTTCGGGCATGGCCTCGACATAGGCAAGGATCGGCGCGACGAACAGGTCGGCGAACGACAGGCTGGTGCCGGCCAGGAACTCGCCATGGCGATAGGCCCGCTCCAGCGCGGCGAGCTGGGCCGGCATCTCCTTCAATGCGCCGTCGATCACGCCACGGTCGGGCTGGCCGCCTTCGCCCTTGGGAAAGATGACCTGCAGCACATAGCGCCGAATCATCGTGTCGTAGAGGTAGGCGTTGACGGCGCTCACCCATTGCTCGCAGGTCACGCGGTCGCTGATGCGGCCGGGCGTGAGCGACGGGCCGTCGAAGCTTTCGTCGAGGTACTTGAGGATCGCGCTGGTCTCCCAGATCTCGATCTCGCCGTCGCGCAGCGCGGGGATCTTGCCGAACGGGTGCACGGCCAGAATCTCGGGCGAATGCGGCGCGCAGGGCTGCAAGGTGTAGGCGATGCCCTTCTCGGCCAGGCCCATGCGCGCGGTGCGGGTGTAGCTGCTGCGCGAGTCGCCCAGCAGCGTGAGCGTGGCGGCGCTGCCGCGCGGATCCAGCAGGTCGTTGAGGCGGTTGAAGCACGAGCTCCAGCCGTGGCTGTGCGCGTCGCGCGCTGCGGCGGCGGGGAAGCCGCTGTGGCGCATGCGCATCTCGGTGCCGCCGTCTTTCGCGATGAAGTCGATCTCGATCAGCGTCTGCACGTTGGGCATCCTCGGGCTGTCGCCCTCCCATTGCCAGGTGTAGACCAGGCGCTCGGGCCGCTGCAGCTGCTTGTAGTGGCCGCCGACGACGAAGCGCGTGCCCTCGCGTGAACGCATCTCGATGCGCCACGGGCCGTCGACGCGTGCGTCGGCGCGGGCGCTCGCCACGCTCATGCCGCGCGGGCACTGCCACGCGCTCATCAGGGCTTCGTTGACGAAGGCGTCGAACACCTTCTCGCGCGGCGCGCGAATGAAGCGGGACAGCTGCAGATCCAGGGTTTCGGGGGCGTTCATCGTGTCTTGCTCCTGCGGTGGGGCGCGACGCTCATTTCGCGTCGGCGGTTTTCGCCGGCGCCGCGGCCGCATGGTGCCGGCGCTTCAGGTGATGCAGCAGCCACTGCACCACGTCGTCGACGAAGGTGAAGATCACCGGGATCACCAGCAGGCTCAGGAAGGTGGAAGTGATCAAGCCGCCGATCACGACGATCGCCATTGGCGAGCGGAAACTCGGATCGGTGCCCAGGCCGATCGCGATCGGCATCATGCCGGCGGCCATCGCGATGGTGGTCATGACGATCGGGCGCGCCCGCTTGTGGCAGGCGTCGAGCAGCGCTTCCATGCGCGTCATGCCACGGTCGCGCCGCGCCATGATCGCGTACTCGACCAGCAGGATCGAGTTCTTGGTCGCGATGCCCATCAGCATGATCAGGCCGATCATCGACGGCATCGATACCGCCGTGTGGGTGATGAACAGCGCGAGGAACGCGCCCGGGATCGACAGCAGCAGCGCCGCGAGGATGGTCACCGGCTGCACGAAGTCCTTGAACAGCAGCACCAGCACGAAGTAGATGCACAGCACGCCGGTCAGCATCGCCAGGCCGAAGCTCGCGAACAGCTCGGCCATCGCCTCGGCGTCGCCGACGCTGCGCTGGATCACGCCGGGCGGCAGCTTGGCCAGGCTGGGCAGTGCGAGCGCGGCCTTCTCGACCGCACCCAGCGGCTGCTGGTTGAGCTCGATCTCGAAGTTGACGTTGCGCAGCCGGTCGTAGCGGTCGATCTGCGCCGGCCCGCTGTCGATCGCGAAGCTCGCGACGTTGCTCAGCATCACGGGCCCGCGCGCGCCGGGTACGGTCAGGCGCGCCAGCAGCTCGAGGTCGGTGCGCGCGTCGGCTTTGAGCTTCACCACCACCGGCACCTGGCGCTGCGAGAGGTTGAGCTTGGCGAGACTCTGGTCGTAGTCGCCCGACAGCGCGATGCGCAGCGTGTCGGCGATCGCCGCCGAGGTGACGCCCAGGTCGGCGGCGCGCGCGAAGTCGGGCCGCACGATCACTTCGGGCCGCACCAGGCTCACCGTTGAGGTGACGGCGCCGATGCCGGGGATGGTGCGCAGCTCGCGCTCGACCTGGCGCGCATGCGCGGCCAGCACGCGCCCGTCTTCGCCGGCGAGCACCAGCAGGAACTTCTCCGACGAGCCGCCGAAGCCGACCTTCACACGGGCACCGGCCACCGCGGTCAGCGCATCGCGCAGCTGCGATTCGATCGCCTGCTTGGACAGGCCGCGGCGCTCGCCGCGCGGCGTCATGTTGATGGTCAGCGTGGCCTTGCGTACTTCCGACGCGCCGCCCGGCATGAACGGGTCGGCGCCGGTGTTGCCGCCGCCGATCGCGGTGTAGATCATCTTCACGTGCGGGTTCTGGCCGACGAGCTCGCGCGCCTGTTCGGCCACGGCATAGGTCTGGCTCAAGGTGCTGCCCGGCGGCAGCGTCACCGTGACCTGGGTCTGCGACAAGTCGTCGGGCGGGATGAAACCGGTCGGCAGGTAGCCGACCAGCCCGAACGAGGCGACGGTGAAGCCGATCGCGGCCAGCGAGATCTTGATGCGGTGCTTCAGCGCCCAGGCCGCCCAGCGCATGTACATCGCCATCCAGCCCGGCTCGTGGTGCGTGGGCGCAGCCGCGTGCAGCACATAGGCGGCCATCATCGGCGTCAGCATGCGCGCGACGACTAGCGAGAAGAACACCGCGATCGCCGCCGTCCAGCCGAACTGCACGAAGAACTTGCCCGGTACGCCGGCCATGAAGGCGGTCGGCAGGAACACCGCGATCAGCGTGAAGCTGGTGGCGATGACCGCGAGGCCGATCTCGTCGGCCGCTTCCATTGCCGCCTGGTACGGCGTTTTGCCCATGCGCAGGTGGCGCATGATGTTCTCGATCTCGACGATCGCGTCGTCCACGAGGATGCCGACCACCAGCGACAGCGACAGCAGCGTGACCACGTTGATCGTGAAGCCGAACAGGTGCATCACCGCGAACGCCGGGATCACCGACAGCGGCAGCGCGGTGGCCGACACCAGCGTCGCGCGCCAGTTGCGCAGGAAGAACCAGACCACGATCACCGCCAGGATGGCGCCCTCGTAGAGCAGCATCATCGAGCCGTCGAAGTTCTCCTGCACCGGGTCGACGAAGTTGAAGGCCTCGGTGAAGGTCACGTCGGGGTGGGTGCTGCGCAGGCGCTCGAGCTCGGCGCGCACGCCGACGGCGACGTCCACCTCGCCGGCGCCGCGGCTGCGCACGATCTCGAAGCCGACGACGGGTTTGCCGTTGAGCAGCGCCGCCGAACGCCGCTCGGCCACCGTGTCGCTGACCAGCGCCACCTGGTCGAGCCGGATGCGCCGGCCGTCGAGCAGCGCCACTTCCATGCGCGCCAGCTCTTCGGCCGACTGCACCGTCGCGATGGTGCGCACCGACTGCTCGGCGCCGCCGACGTCGGTGCGGCCGCCCGAGGCCTCTTGCTGGATCTGGCGCAGCTGGCGCGAGATCTCGGCCGCGGTGGCGTTCAGCGCCTGCAGCCGCAGCGGGTCGAGCTCGACACGCACCTCACGCGTCACGCCGCCGACGCGCGATACCGCGCCGACACCCTTGATGCCGAGCATCGCCTTGGCAACCTGGTTGTCGACGAACCACGACAGCGCCTCGTCGTCCATGCGCTGCGAGGCGACGGTGTAGGTGAGGATCGGCGTGCCGGCCAGCTCCATCTTGCTGATGACCGGGTCGCGCAGGTCGCCGGGCAGGTCGGAGCGCACGCGCGACACCGCGTCGCGCACGTCGTCGACCGCCTGCTGGGTGGGCTTCTCGAGCCGGAATTCGGCGGTGATGGTCGCGACGCCGTCCTGCACCGTGGTGTAGATGTGCTTCAGGCCCTGCACGGTGGCGACCGAGTTCTCGATCTTGCGCGCCACCTCGGTTTCGAGCTGTGCCGGCGACGCGCCCGGCAGCGAGGCGGTCACGATGACCGTGGGCAGGTCGATGTCGGGGAACTGCTGGACCTTCATCGCCTTGAAGCTCACCAGCCCGCCGAGGCAGAGCATGATGAACAGCAGCACCGACGGGATCGGGTTGCGTATGCACCAGGCGGAAACGTTGAATTTCATCGCGGGCCTTTCCGGGCGTCCATGGGCTGCGGCTTACTTGGTGGCGGTGGCCGCGGCGCTGCCGGCGACGTTGGCGGCGGTTCGCGTGCTGGCCTTGGCGGCGGCGGCGTCGACGACGCGCACCAGGTCGCCATCGGTCAGGAAGCCGCCGCCGGAGGCGACGACGCGCGCGTCCGGGGCTAGCCCGCCGGTGATCTCGATGCGGTCGCCGACGCGGCGGCCGACCGTGACCTTGGCCTCGGCGACCTTGGAGTCGGGGCCGACGCGCAGCACGTAGCTGAAGCCGTCGCGCAGCAGCACGGCGCTTTGCGGCAGCGTCAGGCCCTGGCCGCTGCCGATCTCGAACTCGCCGCGCGCGAACATGCCGGCACGCGCCTCGGGCGAGGGGCTCAGGTCGACGTAGACGATGCCGTTGCGCGTCTGCGCGTCGATGGTCGGCGCGACCATGCGCAGCTTGCCGGCGATAGTCGCGCCGCCGGCCGTGCTGAGCTGCACGCTCATGCCCGGCTTCAGGCGTGTCAGGTCGGCCGCGGCCACTTCGGCGCGCCATTCGAGCCGGCCCTGGCGGATCAGGCGGAACAGCTCCTGGCCGGCCGGCAGCACCGCGCCGACGGTGGCGCTGCGTGCCGAGATGATGCCGTTGTCGGGCGCCAGCACCTGCGTCTGCCGCAGCCGCAGTTCCTGCACGCGCGCCGCGGCGCGCTGCCAGTCGAGGCGGGCGCGGGCCGTGCGCTCGGCGGTGAGGTACTGGTTGATCTGCTGCTCGCTCAACGCGCCGCTGGTCTGCAGTTCGCGCGCGCGCTGGGCGTTGGCGGCAGCCTCGGCCAGCGTGGCCTCGGCCTCGGCGACGCTGGCGCGGGTCTGGTTCAGGTCGACCTGCACCGTGTCGGGCGCAAAGCTCGCAAGCACCTGGCCGCGCTTGACCACGTCGCCGACGTTGACGCGCACCTCGGCCAGGCGCAGGCCGTTGGCCTCGGTGCCGACGCTCGCCTCCTGCCAGGCCGCGATGCTGCCGTTGGCCGACAGCTTGACCGGCAGGTTCGCGCTTTGCGGCGTGGTCGTCGTGACGGTCAGCGCGGCTTTCGGCGCCGACGCGGCGGCTGCAGGTTTCTTGTCGTCGGCGGCCTGGACCCGGGCGACGACGACGGCGATGACGACAAGCGCGCCGACCGCGGCGACGCTGAGGAGAAGCGGTTTGCGTGGGATGTTCATGGCGTTGTTCATTTCGACAAGGGCGAGGCGCCGGCGGCGGAGGCGGACTGCAGGTCGGCGGTGGACGACCAGCCGCCGCCGAGGGCCCGATACAAGGAGATCCAGGCGGCCACGCGCTCGCGTTGCAGGTCGATCAGCGCGATCTGCGCCTGCACGGCATTGCGGCGCGCGTCTTCGAGTTCGAACAGGCTGGCGAGGCCGCCGCGGTAGCGCGCTTCGGTGGCGCGGTACGAGTCGATGAAGCCCTGCGCCGCGGCGCGCGCGTCGTCGCCGCGCTGCGCGGTGCTGTGCAGTTGCACCAGCGCCTCCTCGACCTCGCGCACTGCCGCGCGCAGTTTGCCGCGGTAGGTGGCGGCGGCCTCGTCGTAGCGCGCCTGGGCCGCGTCGACATTGGCCGCGCGCGCGCCGCCATCGAACAGCGGCAGCGAGACGGCGACCGGCCCGATTGCCCACAGCGTGCCGCTGCCGGTGATGCCGCCGGCGTCGAAATGCGCCGGGCCAACGGAGCCGGCGAGACTGACGCGCGGCAGGCGCTGGGCCTGCGACTGCGAGACCTCGGCGCTCGCCGCCACCAGGTCGCGCGCGGCGGCGTAGAGGTCGGGCCGCTGGTTCAGTGCCTCGGCCGGCACCGCGGCGACACTGATCTGCGCCGGCTGCGGCAGCGTGGCGCTGCCCGGCGCCAGCTGGGTGCGGAGGGTTCCTTCCTCGATGCCGGCGAGCGCGACCAGCGCCTTCACGGCCAGGTCGCATTGCGCTTGCTGCGCGGTCAGCTGCGCGCGCGCCTGCGCCGCGCTGGCGCCGGCCAGGGCCTTGTTGGCGGGCGACTGGAAGCCGGCCTTCGCGCTCAGCTCGGTGAGGCGCGCGGTCTCGGCGCGCGAGGCGGCGTCGGCCTGCGTCTGCACCAGTTGGGCCTCGCACGCGCGCAGAGCAAGGTAGTTCGATGCGACCTCGGCCGCCACCGACACGCGCGCCTCGTGCCACCCGGCCTGGGCGCTGTCGAGGCGGGCCTGTGCCGCATCGCGCGCGGCGCGGCTGCCGCCGAACAAGTCGATCTCCCACGATGCCTGCAGGCCGGCCTGCGCGAGCGTGCCCAGTGGCGAGAGGAAGTCCTGCCGGCCGCGCACCACGCTCGCGCTGCCGTTCAGCGCGGGGCCCAGCGTCGCGCCGGCGGACACTCGCGTGGCGCGCGACTGCGCAATGCGCGTGCGCGCCGACGCGAGGGTGGGGCTCAGCGCCTGTGCCGAGTCGATGAGCTGCGTGAGCAGCGGGTCATTGAACTGCTGCCACCACTGCGTGAGGTCGGTCAGCGTGCCGTTGTGCGGCCGCGGCGCCTGCCATTGCACCGGCGCCGCCGCCGCGACGGCGGCGGGCTCGGCCGGGCGGGTTGCGCAAGCGGCCAGCGCCAGCGCCAGTGGCGCGGCGAGCGCGAATGGGGCGAGACGGTTGAGACGGGGGAGGCGCATCAGCTGGCCTTTCTTGGTGGTCGGGTCGGCCTGGTCTTGGCGGCCTTCTTGCGCCGCTTGTGTTCGGCGTCGATCATGGCTTCGGCATACATCAGCAAGCGGTCTGCCCACAGGTCGATGCGTTCCGGCGTGGCCGACAGCTGCGGCGCCAACGCCTCGATCACGTCGCGCCCGACGAACAGGTGCACGCCGAGCCCGGCGATCGACACCGCCAGGCGGTACAGCTCGTCGTCGGCGCGCTTGAGGCCGAAGCGGCGGCACAGCAGGGCCACCAGCGCAGCATGCATCGGCTTGATGCCGTTGGCGATTTCTTCTTCCCACAGGCCGGTGGGTTCGAGCATCTCGCGGAAATGCAGCTTCATGCACAGGCGAACGCTCTCGCCGTGCTTGAGCGGCTCGGTGAAGCTTGCGAACAGGCAGCGCAGGCCCTCGGCCAGCGAGCAGCTGGGCGCAAACAGCGGCGACATGTCGGGCCGCGGCCCGCCGACGGGCTCGAGGAACACCGCGCGGTACAGGCCGGCCTTGTCGCCGAAGTAGTAGCTGATCGCCGCGATGTTGGCGTTCGCCGCCTCGGCGATCTCGCGCGTCGAGGTCTTGGCGAAGCCTTGGGCTGCGAACAGGCGCAGGCCGGCCTGCATCAGGCGGCTGCGCGATTGTTCGCCGTCGCTGCGCGGCGCGCGTGGGGGTCGATCGGGAAGGACTGCGCTCATGAGCGGCGCACTCTAGCAAACTTAATCAATCGATTGATTGAGTTAAGCGCAATTCCAACGCAACAGTCTGCGACCTAGGGGGTGTCGCCGGGCGTACAGCATGGTGCGCCGGCAACACCCCGGCTTGAAGTGGGGTGTAATTACGGCGCCGTACCCCGACGCCGCGGCGGTGCGGGGGTCAGATGTCGAAGAACACCGTCTCGTCGTCGCCTTGCAGCCGGATGTCGAAGCGGTAGACGACCTGGCCGTCGCGCGCCTCGCGCTGCGCGATCAGCGTCTTGCGCCGCACTTCCCATTCGATGAGCCTGATCACCGGGTCGGCCGCGTTGGCTGCGGTCTCGTCGCCGAAGTACATGCGCGTGTTCAGCCCGACATTGATGCCGCGCGCCACGATCCAGAAGTTGATGTGCGGCGCCATCAAGCGGCCGTCGCGGCCCACGACCGCGCCGGGCTTGATGGTCTCGAAGCAGTACACGCCGGTCTCGAAGTCGCTGCACGCCCGGCCCCAACCGCGAAACGCCGGGTCGACCGACTTGCCCGCCTGGCGGTCGCCCGGATGGGCGTACTTGCCTTCGGCGTTGGCTTGCCAGATCTCGATCAGCACGTCGCGCAGCGGCGTGCCGCTGCCGTCGATCACACACCCTTCGATGCGGATGCGCTCGCCCTTGGTCTGCGGCGTGGTCAACACGTTGCCGAAATCGTTCTCGAAGATGTCGAAGCCGGCCTGCTGCGGCGCGAGGCCGATGTGCACGTACGGCCCGGCCGTTTGCGAGGCGGTCTCGCGCAGGATGTTCAGCTGCTGAGTCATTGCGGCGTTCCTTGCACATGGTTCTCGAACAGCGTCGCGCGTTGCCCGCGCAGCACGATGTCGAAGCGGTAGGCACGGCTGTCGAGCTGCACGAAGGCGCTCGTGTCCTGCAGCGCGATCAGGCCGCGGATCTGCTCCTCGCTGGGCACGCTGCGCAGGATCGGGCAGGTCGCGATCAGCGGGTCGCCCTCGAAATACATCTGCGTGATCAGGCGCTGCACCCAGCCGTGTCCCGAGATCGCGTAGTGGATGTGCGCCGGCCGCCATTCGTTGACCCGGTTGCGCCACGGGTAGGGGCCGGGCTTGATGGTGCGATAGAAGTAGTAGCCGTTCTCGTCGGTCAGCACGCGCCCGCAACCGCCGAAGTTGGGGTCGAGCGCGCCGATGTACTGGTCTTTCTTGTGGCGGTAACGGCCGCTCGCGTTGGCCTGCCACACCTCGACCAGCGCGTTCTTCACCGGCCGGCCGAGCTGGTCGCGCACGTGGCCGTGCACGAGCAGGCGCTCGCCCACCGGCAGACCGTCCTTGGCGCAGTTCTTGATCAGGTCGTTGTCCAGCGGGCCCAACTCGTCGGCGCGGAACACAGGTGCGGTGACTTCGGACAGCGAGTGCTGCAGCGAGATCAGCGCGTTCTTCGGGCTGCGCAGCACGCTGGTTTTGTAGGCCGGCGCATAGGCCGGTGGGTGCGACGTGGTGTCGCGCATCATGAATTCGGCGTCGGCCGCGGGGCTTCGTCCCATCGCTGTCTCTCCTGGTTGGAGCCACCGACTCTAGGGTTTGCCAAAGGTCAAGACAATTGATTTCGGTTCGGTCGTCGATTAACCGTTGGTTATGGTCATGGTCCGCCGGGCCGACGCCTCGCTGCGCATCGTGGCGATCATGGCCTGCAGTGCGGCGCTCGCCACGCCGTCGGTGCGGAGCATCAGCCCGACAGCTTCTTCGGGGGTGATGGGCTCGGCCAGCCGGAGCAGCGTGCCGGCCCGCAGGTCGGCCGCGACGGCGCCGAGCGGAGTGAACCACAGGTTATCGCCCTCCAGCACCAGGGCGCGCGCGAGCGAGGTGTCCAGCGTCTCGATCAGGCCGGCGCGCGGCGCGATGCCGTGGCGGGCCAGAAAGCCGTCGGCCACCTGGCGGATCAGCGTGCCGGCGAGCGGCAGCACGAGTGGGAAGTCGGCCAGCGCGGGCAGCGGCGTCGCGCCGCTGCCCGCCAGCGGGTGGCCCGGGCGCATGGCGATCACCAGCGGTTCGGCATAGAGGTGTTCGAAGGTCAGGCCGACCATCTGGTCGGGGTCGGACAGGCGGCCGACCACGGCGTCGAGTTCACGGCTGCGCAGCAGCTCGAGCAGCTGCGTGTTGCGCCCACTGGTCACGCGCACGGCGACCTGCGGGCGCTCGGCATGGAACGCGCGCAGCACGGCGGGCATGAACGACGGCCCCACGGTGGGCAACGCACCGATGCGCAAGGGCGCTTCGTCGGGCGCGCCCACCACGCTGTCGACCGCCTGCGTGAGCGCGGTCACGCTGGCGTTGGCGTGGCGCATGAACAGCTCGGCCTCGGCCGTCAGCACGGCACCCTTGCGGCCGCGCACGAACAAGGGCGTGCCGAGCAGCGCTTCGAGTTCGTTGAGCGTCTTGGTGACGGCCGGCTGCGTGATCGACAAGGCCTGCGCGGCGCGCTTGAGGTTGCCCCATTGCGCCACCGCCAGAAAGCACTGCAGGTGGCGCAGGCGGATGCGGCTGAGCGCGCTGTCTCGGTGCGGGACGGTGCTGCGGGGCATGGGCCATTCTAGGGACGGCCCCCACCCGGCGCGGCAGCGTCAAAGCGGCAGGCTGGCTTGCCAGGTGTCCGGCTCGGCTGCTGCCGGGCGCCGCGCCGGCGGCGACCGCCGCATCAGCACCGCGTGCGGCACATAGCCGCGCGACTCGAGGTTCCAGCCGTCGGTGGCTTGCGCGTCGCTGACCTGCAGGGTGCGCAGCGTGCCCAGCTTGCGCGCGCTTGCCTTGGCGACGATGGCCTCGCACTGCGCTGCGGTGAGCAGCCGGGCGAAGGCGATCCAGCGCTTGAGCACCAGCGGGTTGCGCCATGCGTCCTCGACCGCCCAGCCGGCGCGTTGCGGCGCCGCAGCGTGTTTGGACAGGGCGCCGGCTTCGAGCACGCGCGGCAGCAGCGCGTGGAAGAAGGCCTGGAACGCGCGCTGCGCCGGTTTGCCGGGCAGCATGGCTTCGAGCCGGCTCACGCGGTGGCTCCAGCCGGGCGCCAGCAGTTGCCGGCTGACGAAGGCCTGCAGCGCCTGCACCGGGTTGAACAGGCGCAGCCGGTTCGGCGGCAGCACCAGCAGCGGCAGCGTGCAGGCCTCGTCGTGCGGCAGCGGCTCGACCAAGCTGCACAGCACCGCGACGCGCGACCATTGCGCGGCGTCGAGGCCATCGATGCCGCCGAGCTGGCCCGTCTCGATCTGCCGGACAAACTGCAGCGCGTCGCGGAAACCGTAAGCCGCCTTGGCGTGGTTGGCCTTGGTGCTCATCACCGCCAGGTTGCCGGCGGCGTAGCCCGCGTCGTTGCGCACGCGGTCGACCGACGCGTCGCTCGCCTCCAGTGTGGCGCTGGACAGCGCCACGCGGGTGATCGGGCAGTGGCTCACGTCCAGTTGCTGCAGGTAGTGCGGCGTGACCTGGACCAGCTCGACGCTGCGCCCGCGCAGCCAGGCGTGCAGCCGCAGCTGCAGCCACTTGCGCACCGCACGGGTCGGCTCCAGCGTGCGGGTGCCGAAGGTGGCCTGGCCCGCGAGCAGCCCGTTGCGCAGCGGCGAAGGCTCCTGCGCGTAGGGCGCGGGCGGCACCAGGCGATGGTGGGCGTAGTCCCAGCCCAGCTCGAAGCCGATGTGCTCGTGGGTGGTCAGCGTGGTGGTGGTGAACAGTTCGGTGGTCATGGCTTGGCTCCTCGGTTCGCGGCGGGATGCAGCGATGGAGGCAGTGTTGCGAGCCACTGGCTCATGGCGTGAGCCACCCTGCTTGTCGTATGCTCGCGGCCGCTGGCTCACCTGGTGAGCTACTCAACCGATACCCATGGACCGCACCGAACGCTTCTACAAGATCGAGCTGCTGCTGCGCAGCCGCGGCTGCGTCAGCTTCGACGCGCTGCAGGGCGAGCTGGCCGTCTCGCCGGCCACGCTCAAACGTGACCTCCAGTACCTGCGCGACCGCCTCGCCGCACCGATCGTCTACGACCGTTTCGACAACGGCTACCGCTTCGAGGCCGCCACCGACAACGCGAAGACGGCGCGCCATGAGCTGCCCGGCATGTGGTTCAGCGAAAAGGAGATCCATGCACTGCTGACCATGCACCAGCTGATGGCCGGCCTCGACGACGACGGCGTGCTGTCGCGCCACCTGCAGCCGATGCTGGACAAGCTGCAGGGCATGCTCGGCGCCGACGAGAGCGAGGCGCGCGAGCTGATGCGCCGCGTGAAGGTGATCTCCACCGCGCGCCGGCGCGTGCCGAGCCGCCATTTCGAGCTGCTGGGCAGCGCGCTGGTGCAGCGCAAGCGCGTCTGGTTGCGCTACTTCAAGCGCAGCGACCGCAGCGTCAGCGAGCGCGAGGTGTCGCCGCAGCGCCTGGTGAACTATCGCAACACCTGGTACCTCGACGCCTGGTGCCATGCAAGCGAGGGCTTGCGCCGCTTCGCGCTCGATGCGGTGCAGGAGGCGCGGCTGCTGGAGACCCGGGCGCGCCACGTCGCCGTGAAGGAACTCGAAGCCGATCTCGACGCCGGCTACGGCATCTACGGCGGCGGCGCGAAGGTCAAGTGGGCCACACTGGTGTTCAGCGCCGAAGCCGCGCAGTGGGTCGCCAACGAGGAGTGGCATGCGCAGCAGAAGGCGCGCTGGCTGGACGACGGGCGCTACGAATTGCAGGTGCCCTATAGCGACCCGACCGAGCTCGCGATGGACATCCTGCGCCACGGCGACAGTGTGGTCGTGGCCGGCGACAAGGCACTGGCCGCGGCGATCGCGGAGCGCCTAAAGAATGCGGCGCGGTTGTACGCTTGAGGCTGAGCGTCAGTCCGGCTTGTTGTTGTCCGTTCGCCCTGAGGTATCGAAGGGCCCGTGTCATCGAGCGGGGCTTCGATACCTCAGCCTGAACGGGCTGGGGTGGACCAACCCGAGTACAGGACAGGAGAACTCATGAAAGCCACTTGGAACGGCGCGGTGATCGCCGAGAGCGACGACACCGTGGTGGTCGAGGGCAATCACTATTTCCCGGAGGCAAGCCTGAAGCGCGAGTACGTGAGCTTCAGCAACCACCGCAGCAGCTGCGCATGGAAGGGGCAGGCGCACTACTACAGCCTGATGGTCAAGGGCGACATGAACGAGAACGCCGTCTGGTACTACCCCGAGCCGAGCGAAGCGGCGTCCAACATCAAGGGCCGGGTGGCGTTCTGGAAGGGCGTGAAGGTCGAGTAGGCCTCACAGCTGCGCGGCCAGCCGCGTGCCCTGGGCGATCGCGCGCTTGGCGTCGAGTTCGGTCGCTTCGTCGGCGCCGCCGATCACATGGGTGCGCACGCCGGCGGCGCGCAGCGGCTCGAGCAGCTCGCGCTGGGGTTCCTGCCCGGCGCACAGCACGACGGTGTCGCATTCGATCAGTTGCCCGTCCTTGCGCTGCTCCCCATAGGTGACGAACAGGCCGTGCGGCGTGATGCGCTCGTAGTTGACGCCGCCGATCATCTCCACCCGCTTCATCTGCAGCGCCGCGCGGTGGATCCAGCCGGTGGTCTTGCGCAGGCCTTTGCCCAGCTTGCCGGCCTTGCGCTGCAGCAGCGTGACCTGCCTGGCCGGCGCCGAGGGCTGCGCGCGCACCACGCCGCCGCGCACCGTGGCCGGGTCGGCCACGCCCCATTCCGCCAGCCACTCCGGCAGGTTCAGCGTCGGCGAATGGCCGGGTTGCGTGACGAGGAACTCGGCCACGTCGAAGCCGATGCCGCCGGCGCCGACGATCGCGACCTTGGGGCCGACCGGCTTGCCGTGCAGCAGCACGTCGATGTAGTTCAGCACGTTGGGGCCGTCGGCGCCGGGAATGCCGGGCCGGCGCGGCAGCACGCCGGTGGCCAGCACGACTTCGTCGAAGCGGCCCGCCAGCAGCTCGGGCGCCGACACGCGGCTGTTCAGCTGCAGCCGCACGCCGGCGAGCGCAACGCGGCGCGTGAAGTAGCGGAGCGTCTCGTGGAACTCCTCCTTGCCGGGGATGCGTTTGGCCATGTTGAACTGGCCACCGATGTGGGCCGCGGCCTCGTACAGCGTCACGGCGTGCCCGCGCTCGGCCAGCGTGGTCGCCGCGGCCAGCCCGGCCGGCCCGGCGCCGACCACCGCCACGCGCTTGGGGCGGGGCGTTCGGTGAAACACCAGCTCGGTTTCGTGACCGGCGCGCGGGTTCACCAGGCAGCTCGCGAGCTGTGCCTTGAAGGTGTGGTCCAGGCAGGCCTGGTTGCAGGCGATGCAGGTGTTGATCTCGTCGCTGCGCCCTTGCGCCGCCTTGGCGACGAACTCGGCATCGGCGAGCAGCGGGCGCGCCAGGCTCACCATGTCGGC
>JBGQEX010000105.1:0-14542 GCA_041496605.1 Piscinibacter sp. | reverse complement strand
CGAACACAAGATGGACGTGGTGCGCGAGCTGGCCGACCGCATCATCGTGCTGCACAACGGGCAGCTGGTGGCCGACGGCGAGCCGGCTGCGGTCATTGCCTCGCCCGTTGTGCAGAACGCCTACCTCGGCGTGGCGCCGGTCGCGGAGAGTGCGGCATGAGGCGGGCCGAGCGCCGGGCCGCTCCCAAGCCGGCCCGCGTCCTCTCGGGGGACCGGCCGATGTACTCGTCGGACAAGGGGCTGTCATGACTTCGCTGCTGGCACTGCAAGGAGTGCACACGCACATCGGCGCGTACCACATCCTGCACGGCGTCGACTTCGAGGTGCCGACCGGCCAGGTGACGATGCTGCTCGGCCGCAACGGCGCGGGCAAGACGACCACCTTGCGAACCATCATGGGCCTGTGGGCCGCATCGCAAGGCCAGGTGCTGTTCGACGGCCAGCCCATCGGCGGCAAGAACGGCCAGCGCAGCACGCCCGAGATCGCGCAGCGGGGCATTGCCTACGTGCCCGAGAGCATGGGCATCTTCTCCGACCTCACGGTGCGCGAGAACCTGCTGCTGGCGGCACGCAAGGCGCGCCACATCGATGACATCGACACGCAGCGTCTCGAATGGCTGTTCGGCCTGTTCCCCGCGCTGCGCAAGTTCTGGCTCTACCCCGCCGGCAAGCTGTCGGGCGGGCAGAAGCAGATGCTCGCGGTGGCGCGCGCGATGGTCGAGCCGCGCCGCCTGCTGCTGATCGACGAGCCGAGCAAGGGCCTGGCGCCGGCGATCGTGCAGAACCTGATCGCCGCGTTGCGCGAACTCAAGACCACCCAGACCACCGTGCTGCTGGTCGAACAGAACTTCGGCATGGCGCGCGCGCTCGGCGACCACGTGGCGGTGATGGACGACGGCCGCGTCGTGCATCGCGGCGCGATGGCCGAGCTGGCGGATGACGAAGGCCTGCAGCACAAGCTGCTGGGGCTGTCGCTGGGAGCGCATCAATGAACACGACCGTCCAACCGCTGTGTCATCCCGGCGCACGCCGGGATCCACCGCAACAAGTGGACACCGGCGTTCGCCGGTGTGACGCACTGCGTGGGGGTGTGCGGCGATGAACACCGTGGCAACTCCTGCAGCGTCCGCACCCCTGGCCGCCGCCATCCCCAAGGCCAGCTTCGACTGGCTGCCCTTGGCGCTGGTGCCCGCGCTTGCGCTGCTGGCCTGGCCCTTCATCGGCTCGGCGCCGACCTGGGTCACGCTGACCGTGGCCGGCCTCGCGATGGGCATGATCATCTTCATCATCTCGTCGGGGCTGACGCTGGTGTTCGGCCTGATGGACGTGCTGAACTTCGGCCACGGCGTGTTCATCGCGCTCGGCGCGTTCGTTGCCACCAGCATGCTCGGCCTCATGGCCGACTGGACCGCCGCCGACAGCCTGTGGCGCAACCTCGGCGCGATCTTCCCGGCGATGCTGGTGGCGATGGCCGTCGCGGGTGCGCTCGGCTGGGCCTTCGAACGCGTGCTGGTGCGCCCGGTCTATGGTCAGCACCTGAAGCAGATCCTGATCACGATGGGCGGCATGATCATCGGCGAGGAGCTGATCAAGGTCATCTGGGGCCCCGACATGATTCCGCTGCCGCTGCCCGCCGCGCTGCGCGGCGCGCTGATCTTCGGCGACGCGGCAGTCGAGAAGTTCCGCCTCGTCGCGGTGGTGATCGGTGCCGCGGTGCTGGTCGCGATGCTGTTCACGCTCAACCGCACCAAGCTCGGCCTGTTGATCCGCGCCGGCGTGCAAGACCGCGAGATGGTCGAGAGCCTGGGCTACCGCATACGCCGGCTGTTCGTCGGCGTGTTCGTCGCCGGCTCGGCACTGGCCGGCCTCGGCGGCGCGCTGTGGGGGCTGTACCAGCAGGGCGTCGTGCCGCAGATGGGCGCGCGCGTCAACGTGCTGATCTTCATCGTCATCATCATTGGCGGGCTGGGCTCCACGCTCGGGTGCTTCGTCGGCGCGCTGCTGGTCGGGCTGATGGCCAACTACACCGGCTTCCTGGCGCCGAAGGTCGCGATGTTCTCCAACATCGGGCTGATGGTCGTGGTGCTGTTGTGGCGGCCGCAGGGCCTGTACCCCGTGACCAATCGCTAGCAGGCGCATCGTGCTCGATCGAATCCTCTCCCACGACCTGCCGCGCAGCCGCTGGCTCGCGCTGTTGCTGATCGTCATCGTGCTGGGCCTCGCGCTCACGCCCTTCGTGTTCCCCGGCACCAAGGCGCTGAACGTGGCGGCCAAGATCATCGTGTTCATCGTGCTGGTCGCGAGCTTCGACCTGCTGCTGGGCTACACCGGCATCGTCAGCTTCGCGCACACGATGTTCTTCGGCATCGGTGCCTACGGCGTCGCCATCGCCTGCACGCGGCTCGGGCCCACCTGGGGTGCGCTCGCGCTCGGCGTCGGGCTGGCGCTCGTCGTCTCGCTGCTGCTGTCGCTGCTGATCGGCGCGTTCAGCCTGCGCGTGAAGGCGATCTTCTTCGCGATGATCACGCTCGCCGTGGCGTCGGCCTTCCTCACGCTCGCGTCGCAGCTGTCGGACTTCACCGGCGGCGAGGATGGCCTGAACTTCAAGGTGCCCGAGGCGCTGCAGCCGGGCACGCAATACCTCGAAGGGCCGATCCTCGGCGCCTCGATCGATGGCCGCTTCGTCACCTACTACCTGCTGTTTGGCGTCGCCGTGCTGCTGGTGTTGACAATGCTGCGCATCGTCAACTCGCCGTTCGGCCGCGTGCTGCAGGCGATCCGCGAAAACGACTTTCGCGCCGAGGCGATCGGATACCGCACCGTCATCTACCGCACGCTGTCCAACGTGCTGTCGGCGCTGTTCGCCACGCTGGCCGGCTGCCTGCTGGCGCTCTGGCTGCGCTACAACGGGCCGGACACCTCGCTGAGCTTCGAGATCATGCTCGACATCCTGCTCATCGTCGTCATCGGCGGCATGGGCACGATCTACGGCTCGGTGGTCGGCGGCGTGCTGTTCGTGCTGGCGCAGAGCTACCTGCAAGACCTGATGAAGCTCGGCGCCTCCGCCGTCGAAGGCGTGCCGGTCGTCTCGCAGCTCGTGTCGCCCGACCGCTGGCTGCTCTGGCTGGGCATCCTGTTCGTGCTGTCGGTCTATCACTTCCCCAGCGGCGTGGTCGGGCGTCTGCGCGCCATGGGAATCACCAGCGGAGGGCGCAAGCCGTGAGTGGCGTCTCTCAGTACATGGTTTGCGAAGGCCGCGAGATCCACTACACCGAGTGGGGCGCCGCGCATGACGAGACGGTGATCGCCTGGCACGGCCTGGCCCGCACCTGCCGCGACATGGACGACATCGCCCTGCACCTGTCGCAACGCTATCGGGTGGTGTGCCCGGACACGATCGGCCGGGGCCTGAGCCAGTGGAGTCCCGAACCGGCGCGCGAATACTGCCTCGCGTTCTACGCCCAGCTCGCGCTGTCGCTCGCCAACCAGCTCGGGCTGGATCAGATGCACTGGCTCGGCACGTCGATGGGCGGCGCCATCGGCACCGTGGCGGCCGCCGGCGCGCTGCGCGGCCGCATCCGCAAGCTGGTGCTCAACGACAACGGCCCGCAGCTCGCCGATGCGGCGATCGCGCGCATCCGCAGCTATGCCGGCAGCCCGCCGGCGTTCGCGACCGTCAGCGAACTGGAGCAGTACTTCCGCACCATCTACAAACCCTATGGCTGGTTGAGCGACGCGCAGTGGCGGCGCCTCACCGAGACCTCGACGCGCCGACTGCCCGATGGCCGCGTGACGCCGCACTACGACCCGGCGATGGTGATGCAGTTCACCCACCACGCCGACGACTATCTGCGCTGGGACGAATGGGACAGCCTCGACCTCCCGGTGCTGTGTCTGCGCGGCGAGAACTCCGACCTGCTGCTGCCGGAGGCCGCCGACCAGATGCGCCAGCGCGGACCGCGGGCGGTGGTGGTCGAGATTGCCAGCTGCGGCCACGCGCCGGCGCTCAACACGCCCGCTCAGTACGCCCTGGTCGAGCGTTTTCTGAATGCGGACGGGGCCGGCTGAGCGCCTGTCCAGCACAAGCAAAGCGAAGTGCCCCTCAAGCAACGCGCCGGGCACGGGTTTCCCGGGCCCAGGCGTGGCGCCCCCTCGGGGGGCAGGAGCGAAGCGACGTGGGGGCCGACATTTCACCCGGCCCGCAGCTGCGGCAGCCAGCGTTCCAACTCGGTCTTCAGCGTGGCCAACATGATCGGCTTGGTCAGAAAACCCACCATGCCGGCCTCGGCGGCCGCAATTTCGTCGCTGCCCATGGCGTGCGCCGTCAGCGCGACGATCTGGAACGGCGGCAACTGGCCCTGGCGCTGCAGCGTGCGCAGGCGGCGTGCGGCCTCGAAGCCGTCCATGCCGGGCATCTGAAGGTCCATCAACACCAGCGACGGCGGCTCGGCCCGGCAGGCTGCGAGTGCGGCCTCGCCGCTGTCGGCGACGCGTACCGGCAGCCCCAAGGCGCGCAGGAACTCCTCGCCGATCAGGCGGTTGACCTCGTTGTCTTCGACCAGCAGCAGCGGCGCCAGCGCCTGCACCGGCGCCGCCGCGGCGGCGGCGGCGGGTGCCGCACCGGCACGCCTGTCGCCCGTCAACAGCACCAGATCGCGCGGCGTCAGCGGCAACACCACCAGTGACATGCCGAGTTCGAGCGCGATGCGCTCCAGGCGGGGTTCCAGCCAGTCGACGCGTATCGGCAATGCGATGCGCGCGTCGAGCAGCGCGGCGCGCAGCGCGTGCAGATCCGCGTCGGCATCGCCCAGCACCTGCTCGCAGATCATGACCAGCTGCGGCCGCTCGCCGCCTGTGAGCGCCTGGGCCTGCGCCAGCGCCTGCGGCACGCTGGACAGCAGCACCGAGGTCCATCCCAGCCGTGCCAGGCGGTGGCGCATCAGGTCGGCCTCCACCTGCGGCTGGCACAGCAGCCAGGCGTTTCCGGGGGCCGGAGCGGCCAGCGGATGCGGGTCGGCGGCAATGTGCAGGGGCAGCCGGAGCGTGAACGCCGCGCCGGCACCCGGCGCGCCGTCGGCGACGATGTCGCCACCCAGGGCCCGCGCCAGCCCGCGCGCAATCGACAGGCCCAGCCCGGTGCCGCCGTGGCGGCGCGCAATGCCGGTGTCGCCCTGCTCGAAGGCATCGAACAGGCGCGCGATCTCGGCCGGGTCGATGCCCGGGCCGCTGTCGGCGACGCGCAGCGTGGCGGTGCAGGTGCCGGCACCGCTGCGCTGCACGTCGGCACTCAGTTGCACGTGGCCGTGTTCGGTGAACTTGGCGGCGTTGCCGATCAGGTTGGTGAGGATCTGGCGCACCCGCGCGGCGTCGCCGCGCACCCAGGTGACCTCGCCGACGTAGTCGTACAGCATCGCCAGCCCTTTGGTCCGCACCAGCGGAACGACGCTGCGCATGGCGTCGGCCATGGCGTCGGCCAGGTCGAAGTCTTCATCGTTGATCGCCAGCCGACCCGCCTCCAGGCGCGAAAAATCCAGCACGTTGTTGATGACCTGCAGCAGGGTCTGGCAGGACTGCAAGGCGACCTCGAGATAGCGCCGTTCGGCAGGCGACTGCGTGACCCGCAGGGCCAGCTCGGTGAGCCCCAGGATGCCGTTCAGCGGCGTGCGCATTTCGTGGCTCATGTGCGCCAGGAAGCGCGACTTGGCTTCGTTGGCCGCGTCGGCCTCGCTGCGCCGCAACTCCGCTTCCGCCAGCGCCGCCGACAAGCTGGCGGTGCGTTCGTGCACCTGCTGCTCCAGCTGCTCGCGCTGCTCTTCGAGCGCCAGCAGGGCCTCCTTTTCCGCGGTCACGTCGCTGATCGCGCCGGTGATCAGCTCGGCCTGGCCGTCGGCGCCGGCCCACGCGCGCCCGCGACCGCGCAGCCAACGCCAGCGGTCGTTCCGGTCGCGGAAACGTGCCTCGTAGTCGAAGCGGCTGACCGTGCGGATGGCGCGCTCGTAGCGCGCCAGAAAGGTCGGCAGATCGTCCGGGTGGATCCGCGCGTTGACGACGTCGCGTTCGTCGGGAAGCTCGTCGGGCGTGAAGCCGAGCATGGTGCGAAAGCTGGGCGAGTACCAACTGACGTTGGTGCGCAGATTGCGTTCCCAGAACCCGTCGCGCGAGCTGATCAGCGCGCGTTCCATGCGGCCGATGCGCGCCGTGTTGGCACTGGCCTGCGTCTCGCCATCGAAGCGCGGTGCGCCGTCGGGAGCAGAAGCCGGCTCGTCCATCGCGCTACTCTAGCGCGACGGAACGCGAAGCTAGCGCCTGAACTTGCCGTCGTGGTCGATGATGGACAGGTCGGCGTAGTCCAGCCCGGAGTGGTTGGTGGCGCTGTAGCTGACTTCCAGTCCGCCGATGTCGACCTTGCGGAAGGTTTCCAGGGCCTGCTGCAGCTTGGCGCGCGTCGGGTTCGCTCCGGCGCGGCGCAATCCTTCGACCAGGACCTTGGCGCCGGCATACCCTTCCAGCATGGCCGGCGTCACGTCGCCGACGCCACTGGCCTTGGCGTAGTCGTTCGCTTCCTTCACGATCGGTGCCGACAGCGATCGCTCGTATGGAAAGATCTGCGTGACGATGGTGCCGTAGGCGTATTCACCCATCTGTTTGATGAAGCCGCCCGATGCGTTGTTCGACACCGTGACGATCTGCGCGCGCGAGCCGGCAGCGCGGATCGCCTTGGTGCCGTCGGCCACCGCGCCGGCGGAGCCGATCAGGAACACCGCCTGCGCCTCGCCCTTGGCGGCATTGGCCGCGATGGCGGCGAAGTCGGGCTTGACACGATCGAACTTGTCGACGAACAGCGGCTTGGTCTTTGCGCGCTCGAAGCCCTTTTGCGCACCGATCGCGCAATCGGCGCCGAACGAATCGTCCACATGGACCAGCGCAATGCGCGTCAGGCCGATGGTGGCGAGGTGGGTGATGGCCTTTTCGGCCTCGCGCTGGTAGGTGGCGCGCACGTTGAAGATCCACGGGTGCACCGGCTTGTGCAGCACCAGCGCGCCGCTGGAAGGCGCCACCAGCGGCACCTTGAACTCGTCGAGCAGCGGGCGGATCGCCTCGGTGTGCGGCGTGCCGCGGTTCATGAACAGCGCCACCACGTTGCGTTCGGTGATCAGCTTGCGCGCATTGGCGGCGGCGAGCTTGGGGTCGAACTTGTCGTCCAGCGAGACCAGTTCGATGCGCTGGCCGTTGACGCCGCCGGTCGCGTTGACGTGATCGATGTAGAGCTTGGCGCCGACGGTGTTTTCCTTGACACCCGACGCGACCGGCCCGGTGAACCCGGAGGTCTGGCCCACGACGATCTGCGCCTGCAAGGCCGGCGTCATCGACAGCGCGATCAGGCCGATGGTCAGGGCGCGCCGGGTGCTCGCCAAAGTGCTCATGCTGGTCTCCTGAAGCCAGGATGCAGTGTTGCGACTTGCGGCGTGCCGTGCCATGTGGAAAACCGCAGCCGGGCCCGCCGAACTGTGGCAAAAACCCGCCTCCGGCAGGATTCCCGCGCATCTCTAGAATGTTCGCCTTCCTCGCCTCGGGCCCCACCCATGTCCTCCGGCGTTCCTCGCCAGCCCCCTCTCGCCGTCGACTCGAGTCCCCCCGAGGGCGACCACGCCCGGTCCACGGGCGGCCCGTCCACAGGGCTCATCCGCATCCGCGGTGCGCGCCAGCACAACCTCAAGAATCTCGACCTCGACATTCGCACCGGCGAGATGACGGTGGTGACCGGCCCGAGCGGCTCGGGCAAGTCGAGCCTGGTATTCGACACCTTGTATGCCGAAGGCCAGCGCCGCTACGTGGAAACGTTCAGCGCCTACGCGCGGCAGTTCCTCGACCGCATGGACCGGCCCGCGGTCGATCGGGTCGACGGGGTTCCCCCGGCCATCGCCATCGACCAGACCAATCCGGTGCGCACGTCGCGCTCGACGGTCGGCACGATGACCGAGCTGAACGATCACCTGAAGCTGCTGTATGCGCGCGCCGCGGAGCTGTTCGACAAGCAGACCGGGCAGCGCGTGCGGCACGATTCACCGGAGACGATCTACGCGGAGCTGCTGGAGCGCACGCGTGCGAGCGATCCGCGCGTCGTGGTCACCTTCCCGGTCGAGCTGCCGGCCAACACCAGTGCCGACGAAGTCGAACAATGGCTCTCTGCCAGCGGCTTCACCAAGGTGCAGGGCGAGCGCGAGGTGGCGTCGCCGACCGGGCCGCGCAAGCTGCTGGACGTGGTGGCGGACCGCTTCCGCCTGCAGGGCATCGAAAAGGTGCGCGCGGTCGAAGCCATCGAAGTCGCGTTGAAGCGCGGCAGCGGGCGCGTCAACGTCTATGCGTTGGCCGAAGAAGCCGAGCCGCAGCTGTGGCGTTTTTCCACCGGCCTGCATTGCCCCGACAGCGATCTGCGCTACACCGATCCGCAGCCGGCGCTGTTCTCGTTCAATTCGGCGATGGGCGCCTGCGAGACCTGCCGCGGCTTCGGCCGTGTGATCGGCGTCGACTACGGCCTGGTGATTCCCGACCACCGCAAGACCTTGCGTTCCGGTGCCATCAAGACCATGCAGACGCCGGCCTGGAAGGAATGCCAGGACGACCTGATGAAGTACGGCGGCGAGGCCGGCATACCGCGCGACACCGCCTGGGCCCAGCTGACCGAGGCGCAGCGCGGCTGGGTCATCAACGGCTCGCCTCACTGGAACGGCAACTGGAACAAGCAGTGGTACGGCGTCAAACGCTTCTTCGAGTACCTGGAATCGAAGGCCTACAAGATGCACATCCGCGTGCTCTTGTCCAAGTACCGCAGCTACACGCCCTGCCACGCCTGCGGCGGCGCGCGGCTGAAGACCGAGGCACTGCTGTGGCGGCTCGGCAGCCAAGCTGATGCCGATGCGGTGCTGCCGCCGGCGCAGCGCGTGATGCCGCAGGGCGTGGCGTGGTCGCGCGAGCAACTCGAGGCCATGCCCGGCTTGACGGTGCACGACCTGATGCTGATGCCCATCGACCGCATCCGGCGTTTCTTCGACACGCTGTCGCTGCCGAGCACGATGCTCGACGAGGCCTTGAAGCTGCTGCTGGATGAAACCCGCACGCGGCTGAAGTACCTGTGCGACGTGGGCCTGGGCTACCTCACGCTCGACCGGCAAAGCCGCACGCTCTCGGGCGGCGAGGTACAGCGCATCAACCTCACCACCGCGCTCGGCACCTCGCTGGTCAACACGATGTTCGTGCTCGACGAACCGAGCATCGGCCTGCACCCGCGCGACATGAACCGCATCATCGAGGCGATGCATCGCCTGCGCGATGCCGGCAACACGCTGGTGGTGGTGGAGCACGACCCGGCGGTGATGCTGGCAGCCGACCGCCTGATCGACATGGGGCCCGGCCCCGGAGAGCGCGGCGGCCGCATCGTGTTCGACGGCACGCCCGACGAAATCCGCCACGCCGACACGCTGACCGGCGCCTACCTTGGCGCACGCAAGCATGTGGGCATGGGCATCAAGCGACTGGTGAGCGAGGCCACGCCGAAGCTCATCGTCGAAGGCGCACGCGAGCACAACCTGAGGGGCATCACGGTCGAGTTCCCGCTGCACCACCTCGTCTGCGTGACGGGGGTGTCGGGGTCGGGCAAGAGCACGCTGATGCAGGACGTGTTGTACCCCGCGCTCGAGCGCCATTTCGGCAAGCCCACCGAGACGCCGGGCGCGCACGAACGGCTGCTCGGCGCCGACTGGCTGACCGACGCGGTGTTCGTCGACCAGTCGCCGATCGGCAAGACGGCGCGTTCCAATCCGGCCAGCTACGTCGGCGCCTTCGACGAGATCCGCAAGCTGTTCGCCGAGTCGCCGCTGGCGCAGCAGCGCGGCTACGGCGCGGGCATGTTCAGCTTCAACGCCGGCGACGGGCGCTGCCCGACCTGCGGCGGTTCGGGCTTCGAGCATGTGGAGATGCAGTTCCTCTCCGATGTCTACCTGCGCTGCCCCGATTGCGATGGGCGCCGCTATAGGCCCGAGCTGCTTGACGTGAAGATCGACCGGCGCCTGCCCGGCGACGCGATTCGCGACCTCAGCGTGGCCGACGTGCTCGACCTGACGGTCAGCGAAGCGGTGGCCTTGTTCGCCAACGATCGCGAGGTGCTGCGCGTGCTGCAGCCGATCGTCGATGTCGGCCTCGAATACGTGAAGCTCGGCCAGCCGGTGCCCACCTTGAGCGGCGGCGAGGCGCAGCGCCTGAAGCTCGCCGGCTTCCTGGCCGAAGCGGCGCAGAGCGGAACTTCGAGCCGGCAACCGCTGGCGAAGAAGGGCACGCTGTTCATGTTCGACGAGCCGACCACCGGCCTGCATTTCGACGACATCGCGAAACTGATGCGCGCATTTCGCAAGCTGCTCGACGCCGGCCACTCGATCGTCGTCATCGAGCACAACCTCGACGTGATTCGCGCATCCGACTGGCTGATCGACCTCGGCCCCGAAGGCGGCGAGGCGGGCGGTGGCGTGGTCTGCACCGGCACGCCGGAAGACGTGAAGCGGCACCCGACCTCGCACACCGGCAACGCGCTCGCCGACTACGACGTGGCGATGGGACTGGACGGACATCGGGTCGAAGATGGGCTGCCGCTGCAAAGCCTGCTCAAGCGCTCGCGCGACGAACGGCGCGCCGGCGACGAGATGATCCGCATCGTCAACGCGCGCGAGCACAACCTGAAGTCGCTCGACGTCAGCATTCCGCGCGGCAAGTTCAGCGTGATCACCGGCGTGTCGGGCTCGGGCAAGAGCACGCTCGCGTTCGACATCCTGTTCAACGAGGGGCAGCGCCGCTACCTTGAATCGCTGAACGCCTACGCGCGCAGCATCGTGCAGCCGGCAGGGCGGCCCGAAGTCGACGCGGTCTACGGCATTCCGCCGACCGTGGCGATCGAGCAGCGCCTGAGCCGCGGCGGGCGCAAGAGCACGGTCGCCACCACCACCGAGGTGTGGCACTTCCTGCGCCTGCTGTACGTGAAGCTTGGCCTGCAGCACTGCGTGAAGGACGGCGCGCCGGTCAAGCCGCAAAGCGCCGAGAGCATCGCCGCGCAACTGCTGCGCGATCACAAGGGCGAGCATGTGGGGCTGCTCGCGCCGCTGGTGGTGAACCGCAAGGGCGTCTACACCGACCTCGCCAAATGGGCCAAGGCGCGTGGCCACACGCATTTGCGCGTCGACGGCGAGTTCCTGACGGTCGACCCCTGGCCGCGGCTGGACCGCTTCAAGGAACACACGCTGGAGCTGCCGGTCGGCGACATCGTCGTCAGTGCCGACCACGAAGCCGAGCTGCGCACGCTGCTGGCCAGGACGCTGGAACTCGGCAAGGGCGTGATGCACCTGCTCGCGCCGCTCGACGGCCTGCAGGGCGCGATGCTGCGCGATGGGCCGACCGCCGCCATCGGCGCGGTGAAGGTGTTCTCGACCAAGCGCGCTTGCCCGGTGTGCGGCACCAGCTACTCCGAGCTGGACCCGCGCATGTTCAGCTACAACAGCAAGCACGGCTGGTGCACGACCTGCGTCGGCACCGGCCTCGCGCTGACGCGCGAACAGCGCAAGGCCTACGACGACTCGATCAAGGACGACGACAACAAGGGCCGCGAGCAGAGCTTTCCGTCCGAGGAAATGGAGGTCGAGGGTGTGGTCGACGCGCCATGCCCCGACTGTGCCGGCACGCGCCTGAACGCGGCCTCGCGCGCCGTGACCTTCGAGGGGCATTCGATCGCCTGGATCGCGCAATGGTCGGTGGCCGATGCGCGCCACTGGGTCGAATCGCTGATGCTCACCGGCCGCGATGCCGAGATCGCGCGCGACGTCATCACCGAGATCAAGAGCCGGCTCGAGTTCCTGGAGGAAGTGGGCCTCGGCTACCTGACACTGGACCGCGCCGCACCGACGCTCAGCGGCGGCGAGGCGCAGCGCATCCGGCTCGCGGCGCAGCTCGGCAGCAACCTGCAGGGCGTCTGCTACGTGCTCGACGAGCCGACCATCGGCCTGCACCCGCGCGACAACCAGATTCTTCTGGATGCCTTGCACAAGCTGGGTGAGAAGGGCAACACGCTGGTGGTGGTCGAGCACGACGAAGACACGATTCGCCGTGCCGACCACATCATCGACATCGGCCCGGGCGCGGGCAAGCGCGGCGGCCGCCTGGTGGCGCAGGGCAGCGCGGCCGACCTGGCGCTGCAAGCCGATTCGGTGACCGGGCGCTTTCTGGCACGGCCGCTGGTTCATCCGCTCGAAGCGCGCCGTGGCGTCGACTTGTTCGCGAACGGCGCCAACCACCCGATGCAATGGCTCGCGTTGAAAGGGGCGTCGCTGCACAACCTGAGGCGGCTCGACGTGGCCGTGCCGCTCAAGCGTCTGGTCGCCGTCACCGGCGTCAGCGGCTCCGGCAAATCGACGCTCGCGCGCGATGTGCTGCTGGCCAACCTGCAGTTCATCAACACGCGTGGCGCGAAGCCGAACTGGCAGGGTTGCACCGCGATCGAAGGCTGGCAGCAGATCGACCGGGTGTTGGAAGTCGACCAGACGCCGATCGGCAAGACGCCGCGCTCGTGCCCGGCCACCTACATCGGCTTCTGGGACACCATCCGCCGCCTGTTCGCCGACACGCTCGAATCGCGCGCGCGCGGCTATGCGCCGGCGCGCTTCTCCTTCAACACCGGCGACGGCCGTTGCCCGGCCTGCGAAGGGCAGGGCGTGCGCACCATCGAGATGAGTTTCCTGCCCGACGTGAAGGTGCCGTGCGACGTCTGCCACGGCCAGCGCTTCAATGCCGAGACGCTGGCGGTGAGCTGGCGGGGGAAGAGCATCGGCGACGTGCTGCGCATGGAGGTCGACGAAGCGGTGGAGTTCTTCGCGGCGATGCCCAACATCTCGCACCCGCTGCAGTTGCTGAAGGACGTGGGCCTGGGCTACCTGACGCTGGGTCAGCCGTCACCGACGCTGTCGGGCGGCGAGGCGCAACGCATCAAGCTCGTCACGGAGCTGACCAAGGTGCGCGACGACATCACGCGCCGTGGCAACAAGGCGCCGCACACGCTGTACGTGCTCGACGAACCGACGGTGGGCCTGCACATGGCCGACGTCGAGAAGCTGACGCGCGTGCTGCACCGGCTGGTCAACGGCGGCCACAGCGTGGTGGTCATCGAGCACGACCTCGATGTCATCGCCGAGGCCGACTGGGTCATCGACCTCGGGCCCGAGGGCGGTGTGCGAGGCGGCGCGGTGGTCGCCGAAACGACGCCGGAGAGCCTGGTGAAGTGCCGGACCAGCCACACCGGTGCGGCTCTGGAAGCCGTGCTGGCTAGAAGCTGATCGTGTAGCGATAGCCTTTGAACTTGAGAACGGCCGCCTTCAGCTTGATCTGTTCCAGCGACAGCTCGGCGGCCAGTTTGTCGCCTTCGTGAAAGAGCTGGCCGTTGATGATCAGCATGCGGTTTGCCGGGTTCGATGAGCCGATCGAGCCGCCGATGTTCAGCGCCGGCAGTTCGCGCCGGATGTTGTCGGGAAGTTCGTTGACGGCATAGACGTGGTTGTCGCCGGCGCTTGCGCTAGCGGGAGTCTCGGAGCGGGCCGGCGCCGTCGCGGCTTTGCGGTTCGATGCATCGGGCTCAGGCTGCGTCGTCGGCGCGAATACGGGCTTCACCGTGGCCGCCGGTGCCACCGGCGCGGGCACCGGCGTTGCCGCCACCGGCGGCGCGGGCTGCGCGAGTTCGCGCGGCGCGTCGCGATCGAGCAGTTGCCAGGCCAGCAGCGCGATCAGCGCCACCAACGAGCCGATGGCGATCCACGTCCACGGTATCGCGCGGCGGGGCGCTTCGTCGTCGTCTTCGTCGACCGCGATGGCTTGCGCGTGAAGGCCCGGAACCGAACCGCGCTCGCGCTCGGAATCGGCTCGCCTGAGGGCGTCGAGGATGTATGACATCGGTGGGGCTCTCAGTTCTGCAGGTGCGGCTCATCGACGCCGATGGCTCGGTTGAGCTGCATGAAGGTCGTCGGGCCTGCCAGGCCGTCGGCCTTCAGTCCCTGCGCCAACTGGAACGCATAGACCCTCGACTTCAAGGCAGCGTCGGGCGCTCGTTTGTCGCCTGGCGGCGCGTCGCCCTGCAGCGTGGCGAGCCGCGCCACCAGCCAGTCGGCGGCCGGGCCGGAACCGGCGTCGACGATTCGGTTGGCATAGCCCGGCGGTGCGCGCCAGAAGGTCGCGAAGTCGCCTTGCCACATCTGCGCAAGCGACAGCAGCGACACGGTGTGCGAGAGGCCGCCCATGCGCAAGGTCGCACCCTCGTTCGACAGGCCGCTGAGCAGGGCGTAGACCGGCTGGTGGGACTCGTCATGCAGCGTCACGATGCCCGGCCGGCCGAGCTGCCGGATCAACGCGAGCGTGCTGATGCTGCTGCGAAAGCACACCACCTGCTGTTGCTCGGCGGCCTGGCACGGGTCGCCGTCGCCGAGTGCCAGGCCCCACACGGTCGCCAGTTCGCGCCAGG
>JBGQEX010000104.1:0-14745 GCA_041496605.1 Piscinibacter sp. | reverse complement strand
GGGTCCATCACGCAGTCGTGACCGAAGCCGACGTTGATGCCGGCGGCCATCAGCTCGGGCACGCGCGTCATGCCGCGGCGCTTCGGGTAGCTGTCGTGGCGGCCTTGCAGCGTGATGTTGATCAGCGGGTTGGCCACTGCATTGACCTGCGCTTCGCGCATCAAGGGCAGCAGCTTGGACACGTAGTAGTTGTCCATCGAATGCATCGAGGTCAGGTGCGAGCCCGTGACGCGGCCGTGCAGGCCGAGGCGCTGGGTGTGGAAGGCCAGCGTCTCGATGTGGCGCGACAGCGGGTCGTCGCTCTCGTCGCAATGCATGTCGACCCTCAGGCCGCGCTCGGCGGCGAGCTCGCACAGGATGCGCACCGACTCCGCGCCCTGGGCAAACGTTCGCTCGAAGTGCGGAATGCCGCCGACCACGTCGACGCCCATGTCCAGCGCGCGCCTGAGGTTGGCCAGCGCGCTGGCCGAACGCAGCAGCCCGTCCTGCGGGAAGGCGACGAGCTGCAGGTCGAGGTACGGCTTCACCTGTTGCCGCACCTGCAGCAGCGCCTCGACGGCGAGCAGCCGGTCGTCGCAGACATCCACATGCGAGCGAATCGCGAGCAGCCCGCGCGCCACCGCCCAATCGCAGTACTGCAGCGCGCGTTCGACCAGCGCGTCTTGCGTCAGCTGGGGTTTCAGCTCGCCCCACAGCGCGATGCCTTCGAGCAGCGTGCCGCTTTGGTTTACGCGCGGCAGGCCGTACGACAGCGTCGCGTCGAGGTGGAAATGCGCGTCGACGAACGGCGGCGAGAGCAGCCAGCCTTGCGCGTCGATGCGCTCGGCGTGCGCCGGGACGGCGAGGCCCGTGCCGATGGCGGCGAAGCGGCCCGACTCGATCAGCACGTCGATGCCGCTGCGGCCGTCGGGAAGGGTGGCGTTGACGATGGCGAGCATGGTGCCTTTCCATGACCTGCGAGGTCATCGACTTCGCGCAGCGGTGCCGTCACGATGCAGCCATCGGTCCACCACGCGCTACTGACTGCCCCCAGGGTCGCCGCTTTGCGGCGACCCGCCCCCCGCGGGGGTCAAGGAAACTTGGGGCGGCCCGGCGTTTCCTTAGGAGCCTGCCATGCATGATGCCACCTCGATCGACCTGCTTCCGCTGGCCGTCGGCCACATGATCGGGCTCGGCGCCATCGGGTCGTGCATCGGCATCGGCATCATGGGCGCCAAGTTCCTCGAATCGTCGGTGCGCCAGCCCGAGCTGATGAACAGCCTGCAGACCAAGGTGTTCCTGCTGGTGGGCGTGCTCGACGGCGCGTTCATCATCGCCACCGGCATCGGGCTGTGGTTCGCGACCGCCAATCCGTTCAAGGGCTGAGTGCCGCGGAACGGGGACCGCGCCACAGCGCCTTGTCGTCCAGCGCCGGATGTTTGGCGACCAAGGCGCTGCGGCCTTCCTGGGCGCGCGTGCGCCAGCCCTTGCCGCGCTTCAGGGCGTCGACCCATGCGGCGTTGAACGTGGCGGCTTGTCCAGCGCGCAAATGCCACTCCGCCAGTGCGGCGGCCTGCTCGATGTCCTTCAATGCCTTGACGCGCGCGGCGGTGTCGCGCTCGCCGTAAACAATGAGCTTGTGAACGGCATAGCGCGCCGGGGCCGGGATGTTGACCAGGCATGCGCCGTCGCGGCTCAGCAGCGCCGCCTGTGTCGTGCCTTCGAGCGAAAACTCCATGAACTTCAGCGGCTCCAGTGCGAGCCCGAGCCGGTCGATCACCACCGGTTCGCCGTCGCTAGTGAGGGACGTGAGGAAGTCGAGGCGAAGTTCGGGGTCGCGCGGATTTCGGTACTGCGCCCCCGCCTTGCGCGACAGTTCGCGGATCGGCAGCAGCCCCATTTCCAACGAGCTCAGCGCGTCGTGTACCGAAAGCTGCACATCGGAGGGAAGGGCCAGGGAAACGTTGCGCCCGGCATGGGCGAAATCGACGTCCAAAGTCTTGTCACCGCTCACCCAGCGCACGCCCAGCATGTTGGACATCGCGATGAACGCGTGCGTGCCGATCAGCACGCCGCCGGCCTTGAAGAAACCATAGGCGGCGAGCTGGCGCACGATGCGATGATGCTTCGGCAAGGTGCCTGCACACCCCAACGCCAGGGCGGCCTGCGCGTTGGGCGCGAGTTGCTTCGGGGCCTTGATGTCGTTGAAGCGCGCAACCAGCGCGTTGACGCGCTCGTCCGCCGGGCCGACGTAGACGCGCCGTTGCGCACCGTCGATCGGATCGCGGTAGCCGAAGTAGATGTAGTCGCAGCCCTTGATCGTGCGGCGATGGAATGCACCGGTCAGCCCGGCAAGCGCATTCAGCTCCAGCGCCCGTGACTGGTCCAGCACTTCGGCATACGTGGTTTGTGCGGCCAAGGACAGCTCGCGGTACAGCGTCGACATGGTCGCCGTAAGTTACCACACAAAATGACTATTTGTGTAGTAACTCGATCGCCCTCACTTCGTCCCGAACAAACGGTCGCCCGCATCGCCGAGCCCCGGCATGATGTAGCCATGGTCGTTCAACTGGCGGTCGATGGCTGCCGTGTAGACCGGCACGTCGGGGTGCGCCGCATGGAAGTGCGCAAGGCCCTCGGGGGCCGCGAGCAGGCAGACGAAGCGGATCGACTTCGGGTGCGTCTCCTTCAGCCGGTCGACCGCGGCCACCGCCGAGTTGCCGGTGGCGAGCATCGGGTCGAGCACGATCGCGTCGCGCTCGTGCATGTCGTGCGGCATCTTGAAGTAGTACTCGATCGCGACCAGCGTCTTCGGGTCGCGGTACAGGCCGATGTGGCCGATGCGCGCGCCGGGCACGACGTTGAGCATGCCGTCGAGAAAGCCGGCGCCGGCGCGCATGATGCTCACGAACACCGTCTTCTTGCCGTCGATCACCGGTGCCTGCATCTTTTCGAGCGGCGTCTCGATCTCGATCAACTGCGTGGGCATGTCGCGCGTGACCTCGTAGGCCATCAACATGCTGATCTCGCCCAGCAGCTGGCGAAAGCTGTTGGTGCTGCGGTCTTTCTGCCGCATCAGCGTGAGCTTGTGCTGGATCAGCGGGTGCGTGATGTGGTGGACTTGCGGGTTCATCGCTTCCTCCCGGCCAATGACGCGGCCAGCATACCCTCGCCGGCCTGGGCAACAATCCACACCACGTCATGGAGCGCGATCGTCATGCCCCAGCACATCGGAATTGTTGCCTGCTCCGCCGAAGGCGCAGCGCATTGTTATCGGACCATCTGCGCGGAAGGTGCGCAGTTTCTCGGCCCGCACGCTCACCCCGAGGTCTCGATGCACACGCACTCGCTCGCCGCGTACGTGGACTGCCTCGACCGCGGCGACTGGCAGGGTGTGGGCGAACTGATGCTCTCGTCCGCCAACAAGCTCGCGAAGATCGGTGCCGACTTCCTGATCTGCCCCGACAACACCATCCACCAGGCGCTTGCCTGCATCGACGCGCGGTCGCCGCTGCCCTGGCTGCACATCGCCGAGGTCGTCGCCGCGCAGGCCGCCGAGCGCGGGTATCGGCGCCTCGGCCTGACCGGCACGCGTTGGCTCGTCGACAGCGAGGTCTATCCGGAAAAGCTCACGGCGCGCGGACTGGAGCTGGTGCGCCCGAACACCAACGAACGCGAAGCAATCAATCGCATCATCATGGACGAGTTGGTTTGCGGCGTCTTCAAGTCCGAGGCGGTCGCCACCTTTCAGCGGGTCATCGGACGCATGAAAGATGACGGCTGCGACGCCGTCGTACTCGGCTGCACCGAGATCCCGTTGATCATCAACGACTCGAATTCGCCGCTGCCGACACTGGCTTCCACACGCCTGCTTGCGCAGGCGGCGCTGCGCCGGGCGGTGCAGGGCGGCGTTGCGCCTGCATAGATTCAAGCCCGTCGACGAACCGAAGCGATGGCCACACCCACCGGCTGTGTTGTTGCTGCGGCGCTCCTCTTGACCATGACAGGGGCACAGACGGCCGCAGCCGAAGACTTCGCGTCCGAGCGCCGGCGAATGATGGAAGACATCGCGGCGCTCGTTCGCGAGACCCGAGACGAGATCGGCAAGCGAGCCTTCGATGAGCGCGTGATGGCCGCCATGGCGGGTGTGCCGCGACACGAGTTCGTTCCCGCTGACCAGCGTCCCTATGCCTACCAGAACCGGCCCCTGCCGATCGGCCACGGGCAGACCATCTCGCAGCCTTACATCGTCGCGCTGATGACCGATCTGGCCCGCGTGGAACCCGGCCACAAGGTGCTCGAGGTCGGCACCGGCTCGGGCTACCAGGCGGCGGTGATGGCGCATCTGGCCCGCGCCGTCTACACCATAGAGATCATCGAGCCGCTGGGACTGCAGGCCACGCAACGCCTCCAGCGGCTGGGCTACGACAACGTCCAGGTGCGCTTGGGCGACGGCTACCACGGCTGGGAGGAACATGCGCCGTACGATGTCATCCTCGTCACCGCGGCGGCCAGCCACATTCCGCCGCCGCTCATCCGCCAACTCAAGGCCGGCGGCAGGATGGTGATTCCGGTGGGCGCATCGTTCCTGATCCAGCAATTGATGCTGGTCGAGAAGAACCTCGATGGGACGGTCTCGACCCGGCAGATCCTGCCGGTGGCCTTCGTTCCCCTGACCGGCAAGCATTGAGCCCAGAACGGCGATGACCGCGACACGCGTGTCTGCACCTGGCGGGGCCGCCCCGCCGGTGATCGCCATTGCCCTGATCTCGGCCGCCGCGCTGGCCTACGAAATCCTGCTGATGCGGCTGTTCTCCATCATCCTGTGGCACCACTTCGCCTACATGATCATCAGCCTGGCGCTGCTCGGCTACGGCGCCAGCGGCGCCGTGCTGACCTTGGCGCAACACGCCGTTTGCCAGCGTTTTGCGCCGCTGTTCAGCGCGGCCGCTGCGGCTTTCGGGGTCAGCGCCATCGCCTGCTTTGTGCTGGCGCAGCGCGTGCCGTTCAATCCGCTGGAAATCCTCTGGGACCCGCGCCAACTCGCGTACCTGCTCGCCGTCTACCTGCTGCTGGTGCTGCCCTTCCTGTGCGCCGGCGCCTGCGTGTGCATGGCCTTGTCGTGCTTCCGCGGCAGGCTGTCGCGCATCTACAGCTTCGACATCCTGGGCGCGGGGGCGGGAAGCTTGGGCGTCGTGGGCCTGCTGTTCGTGCTGTCGCCGGCCGACGCATTGAAGCTGATCGGGGCCTTGGGGTGGGTCGCCGCGGCGGTGGCGTGGCTCGAATGCGGCGGCCCGAGCCGATGGCCGGCGGCAGCACTGATGGCCTTGGCTGGCCTTCCCTTGCTGTTGCCGCAAGCTTGGGTTGAGCCCGCCATGTCGCCGTACAAGGAACTGTCGCAGACCTTGCGCATTCCCGAAGCCCGGGTGGTGGAGCAACGATCGAGTCCACTGGGCCTCGTCAGCGTGGTCGAGAGTCCGCGCATACCGCTGCGCCACGCCCCGGGATTGAGCCTCAACGCGACGGCCGAGCCGCCGCCGCAATTGGGGGTCTTCACCGACGGCGAAGGCCTCAGCGCGCTGACCCGATTCGACGGGCGGCGCGACAGCCTGGTCCATCTCGATCAGATCAGCTCGGCACTGCCCTATCACCTGCTGCGCCATCCGCGCGTGCTGGTGCTGGGGGCCGGCGCCGGGGCGGACGTGCTGCAGGCCCACTATCACGGCGCCAGGCAGATCGATGCGGTGGAGCTGAACCCCCAGGTCGTCGATCTGGTACGGCACCAGTTCGCGGACTATGCGGGCGGCATCTATTCTGGAATCGCGCGCGTGCACGTGGCCGAAGCGCGCGGCTTCGTCGCGGCCAGCAAGGAGCGCTACGACCTCATTCAGGTGGCGCTGCTCGATTCCTTCAGCGCTTCCTCGGCCGGCCTCTACGCGCTGTCCGAGAACTATCTCTACACCGTCGAAGCCCTGCAGGACGACCTGCGGCACCTGCAGCCCGGCGGCCTGCTGGCGATCACGCGCTGGGTCACGCTGCCGCCGCGCGATGCGCTCAAGCTCTTTGCCGCTGCCGTGGTGGCGCTGGAGCGTTTCCGCGTCGCCGACCCCGGGTCCCGGCTCGCCCTGGTGCGCAGCTGGAAAACGAGCACGCTGCTCGTCAAGAACGGTGCCTTCGACGGCGACGACATCGCGGCGATCAAGGCCTTCTGCGCCGCCCGCTCGTTCGATGTGGCGTTCTATCCCGGCATGCGGCCGGAGGAAGCGAACCGCTACAACGTGGTTGAACCTCCCGACCTGTTCGACGGTGCGGCGGCGCTGCTCGGTCCGGGCCGGGAAGAGTTCCTGCAGAGCTACAAGTTCCACATTTCCCCGGCCACCGACGACAAGCCGCACTTCTTCCACTTCTTCAAGTGGCGCTCGCTGCCCGAGCTCTTGTCGTTGAAGGGGCGAGGCGGCTTGCCGCTGCTGGAATGGGGCTATCCAGTGCTCGTGGTGACGCTTGTTCAAGCGGCGCTCGCGAGCCTGTTGTTGATCGGCCTTCCCATGGCATGGGTCACGTGGGTCGGCGCTCGGCAGAACAAGGTCATGCCGCTCGCCGCATCGCGCGGACGCGTGCTCGTCTACTTTCTGGCGATCGGCTTCGGCTTCATGTTCATCGAGATTGCCTTCATCCAGAAGTTCGTTCTGTTTCTGAGCCACCCGCTCTATGCGGTCGCGGTCGTGCTGTTCGCGTTCCTGCTGTTCGCCGGAATCGGCAGCCGCGTTTCCCAACGTTTGCAGGACGGCACCGGGCCCGAGCTGCGGCACCCGCTGGCGGCGGTGGCGCTCGCGATTTGCCTGTCAGCGGCGCTTTGCCTGGGCCTGCTTCCCTGGCTCTTCCAACACTCGATGGGGCTGCCGGATGCGGCGCGGATCCTGATCTCAGCCGCCCTCATCGCCCCGCTGGCGTTCTTCATGGGCATGCCGTTCCCCTTGGGGCTGGCGAGGGTGGAGGCAACGGATGCCCGGCTCATTCCCTGGGCCTGGGGCATCAACGGCTGTGCGTCGGTCACCGGAGCGGTGCTGGCCACGCTGCTCGCGATCCATGTCGGATTCACCGCCGTGGTCGTGGCTGCGCTGGTTCTGTATGGGGTCGCGGCTGCGGCTCGCCCTTGACAGGTCATGCGCGCCGCGCGTCATCCCGCATCGCCAGCGGTTGGCTGGCTCCGGCAGTTCGCAGAACAGCAGCACGCGACCCACAGCGGAACTAGGAGCGCGGCAATCCCGCCCTTGAAAGCAGTCACACAACTCCTGGGCCTTTGGCCGGCCCGCCCTGATCGTGTTCTGCACCACCGCCGAGCAGGTTGCCGACGCGATCCGCCTCGGGTCACGGCTCGTCTGCTACTCCGTCGTGAGCGCATGGGCCCACGCCTCCATCACATCAGAAAGGCTCGCTGAGGGAGTCTTGAGGAGGGGAATTGCGATAGCGCGCACAAGGGCTCGATGCGTTTCGTCCGTGAGGTATTCGACGGGTGACTTCCCGTCGACGCGAGCCAGAAGCAAGGCGGGCAGCAGGTGCGCCGCACGCAGTTCCAGCGACGACTTCGACTCCCAATCGACCCGCGAAAGATAGCCTGTCCGCATCGACTGGAATGACGTGAGGAGCAATTCCCGCCGAGCGGGCCGGACGAGGCACTTGAGCAGCAGATGATTAAGGCAGAAGGCCAGGTCGAAGGCGGGATCGCCGTACCAAGCGCACTCCGCATCGAGGAAGACCGGGCCGGACGGTCCGACCAATATGTTCTTGGGACTGACGTCGCCATGCACCAATACCCGCTGGGTTCCGGCAGTCCGTGCGACCAGCTTGATCAATTCCGATCCAACTTCAGCGTGGCGGCTTGCCGTAGCGACGAGATATGGCTCGAGCCGCAGCGCGTAGAAGTTATCGATGGTCTCGAATGCCGATGCGACTTCCGGTCTTCTCGCGCTTGCGGCGTGCAGGCGACCCAGCACCTCGCCGACGGCATATGCGGTGCCTGGAACTACAAAGCCGTCCAGGATTTGTTGCTTCCAGACCGGATGACGTTGGGGGTCCAGGTAAGACATCGCGAACAGGCCGACCTCGTCGTCGTGTGCGAGTGGCTCGGGCACGTTGGCCGGACAGTGCCGCGCAGCGAACTTCATCCAGGCCCACTCGTACGCATTGCGCGACAGCGGCGCCTTCCACTCGGCCGCAACCTTCAATTGGGCCAGTGCGCGCTTGACGCAGAAGGAGCGCCCCGAATAGTCGACTCGCCAGATATCGGACGACACCCCTCCGGACAACGGCTGCCAAAGCGCCTTTTCTCCTGGCGGAATGAGCATGTTCTCGCTGAGGAACATGTCCAGTTTGGGGTCGGGGCTGCTCGATCCGGTCGTCATGTCTTTCTCGCAATCTCGTGGGCTGTTCTTCTCACGGCTGCATCGCGGGCACGTTGCGGGGTTCCTCAGGCGAGTGGCCCTGCAAAACGCGGACGACTTCCTCTGCTGCCCGGCGGCGCAATTCCGCGAGCGACGCGTCGGACGAGAACGCGACGTGCGGCGTCAACATCGCACCAGGCTGCGCCAGCAACGCCGAAGGCACATTCGGCTCCGACTCCAGGACGTCGAGTGCCGCCGCCGAGAGTTGCCCGCTCTGCAGCGCCTCAATGACCGCATCGGTGTTCACCACGCCACCCCGACTGACGTTGATCAGCAACCCGCCCTTCGGCATGAGCGCCAGGCGCTCGCGATTGATCATGTGGTGTGTGTTGGGCAGAAGCGGTGCGTGCACGATGACGATGTCGCTCTGCGATAACAACGTGGCCAGGTCGACACAAGGAACGCCCGCCGCTTCGCCGCTGAGGTGGGGATCGTGCGCGAGCAGGCGGCAACCAAACGCCGCCAGCTTGCGAGCCGTCGCGCGCCCGATGCGACCGAAGCCGACGATGCCACAGGTCAGCGCGGCGAGGCGCCGCAAGTTGGCGCTTGCCGGCACCCACCGACCCTCGCGCACTTCGCGATCGAAATGGACCAAACCGCGGGTCCACGCGAGCGCGAAGCCGACGGCGTGATCGGAGACTTCTTCAACGCAATAGTCGGGGACGTTCGTGACCCACACCCCTCGAGCGGTCGCGGCCCGCACCGAAATGTTGTCCAGCCCGACGCCGAGCCTGGCCACGATCTTGAGCGGCTTGCTCGCCGCGATGGCATCGGCGGACACTTCGGCCCAACAAGTCATGATGCCAGCAGGCTGATGCGCGGCGACCAGCGCCTCGATGTCTTTGGCCGGCAACGGTGCGGCAGGTCCGGCGACGAGTCGCATGCCTGCTGCTTCCACGACCTCTCTCTCGATGGAGTCGTCAGGCCACGCGTAATCAGTGAGCAGAACGGTATCGGGCATATGGGAAATCCGAATTCAGTGGAGTGGAAGGCCTTCGCCGACGCACAGGACCTTTTGAGAGCCGAGCCCGTCGACGCCGGCCTCGACGATGTCGCCGGGATTGAGGAAACGGCGGTGGTGACTGCCGAAGCCCGCCGGGGATCCAGTGCACAGCAGGTCGCCCGGCTCCAGTCGGGTGTGCCGGGAGAGATAGGAGATCTGTTGGGCAATCCCGAAGACCATGTCGCTGGCACGGCCCTGCTGCATCGTTGCGCCGTTCAGTCGAAGCCATGGACGCAGCGAGCTTGGATCCTTGATGTTCCAGGTGGGCACGAACCAAGGGCCTACCGGCAACCAGCCGGGCCCGCCTTTGGACTGAAGCCAATCGGTGCCCAGCAGCGGTGGATCGGGACGAAACACACGCTCGCGCAGCGTGAGGTCATTGACAACACAATAGCCGGCGACGTGTTCAAAGGCGCGCTCAGGCTCCACTTGCCACGCCGCGCGACCGATCATGACGCCGATCTCTACCTCCCAATCCAACGTTGGCAGGACCGGCGAAACAGCCAGTTCGGCGAACGGGTCCGCAACGCTTGATGTCGGCTTGACGCAGATGTACGGCACGCCGTCCCGGCGCCGGCGGTCAAGCATGGCCGCAGCGGCTTCTCGGCGGGCCGCGGCCTGCGGCCCGGACGGCCCGTCCTCGGCGTCAACCGCGGCTTCGATCACCTGTGCGCGGTAGTTCCCGATCGTGCAGTACACCTGACGCGGAACAACCGGCGCATGGACTCGAAGAGCATCGAGTGCCGCCCCATGTTCCGAGATGAGTGCAGTCGTGTCCGGGGACTCGCTCACTGCTCGCAATGCCGGTCCAACGCATTGCCAACGCTTCATGAGTTGCTCGACATTCTCGATCTCACGGAGTTCGGCAACGTTCCACCACGCAAGCGCGAGCACCCGACCGTTGTGCAACAAGGCCGGGAAAGGATGGCAGCCGGCGATCGAGACGTTCAACAGCACAGGATTCATTGTTCGGTGTCAGGCGGTCGTGGATTTCGAGCGCACTCGCTTCTGCGCGGCGCTCGTCGTCACGTGCACTTGCGCCCGAGTACTTCCGCGGACCACCAGGGTCGGCGACGACATTGATCTGTAGTCGGGCAAAGTGGTCGGTCGCTGTCTCAGTTGATGCAAGAACCATAGGCCACACGCTGTTGCAAGTTCGGACACCGGCAAGCCGATCGTCGTGAGCCCCGGACCCCACCACCGAAAGCCCGGCTCGTCGCCGAAGCCAACGACCGAGAGTTCTTCGGGTACGCGGATGCCGCGCGAGATGCATTCGTCGAGCACGCTGTGTGTGTGCTGTACGGCGCCGAGCACCAACCCGGTGGGTGGCTTCGCCAGCGCGAGCAGGCGTCGCAGCGCATCACGCCCGAAATCGGTTGCGGACGGCGAGCCGCAAACCTCGAGCGCGGCATCCCATGCCTTGGCCGACACAAGTGCTTCGCGGTAGCCCTTGATTCGAGCTGCTCCGGTGGGAAGATCGGTCGACGGGCCCACGTACGCGATTCGTCGATGGCCTAGTTCGAGGAGATGCCCGACCGCCAGGGCCAGCGCCTTGGGATCATCGATGCCGAACCACTGCTCACCCAGGGCAGCGTGCTGGCGCAGCAGTTGGACGTGAGGCATCGACTTGAGAAGGCGCACCGTTTCCGGCAGAGGCTTCGCGCTGGGCACCAGAATCATCCCCACCACGTTGGCGCTGACCAACTCGCGCACATGGCGAAGCTCCACGGCGCGGTCATCGTCGGTTTCCGACAGCGTCAGCTGGAATCCGTCCTGCTCCAGGCACTTCGACAGAGCGTGGGCGATGGTCGAGTAGAAGCTGTTGCGAATGTCGGGCACGATGAGCCCGACCAGGTTGCTGGAGACGCCGCGCATCATCCGCGCCGCGCGATTCGCGACGTAGCCGATCTCGCTGGCCACTTCCTGCACCTTCTGCTTCATCGCGCTGCTGATCCGCGGATCGTCGGCGAGCGCCCGTCCCACCGTGGACGCAGAGACGTCCAGTCGCGCGGCAATGTCTTTGATCGTCACCATGGTCAACTTTCGCAAGAGTTGATCTAACGATAGCACGACAGCGAGCGCAACACCAGGTGAAACCGCGCAAGTGACCCTCTGCCCCCTCGCATTCCAGATCGAGGGTTACCCAGTAGCGGAGTGGCAGGAACACACATTGACATCTGCAAGCTTGGTCTATAAAGTTGTGCTAACGATAGCACATTTCAGAGTTTGCGCCGTGTTCACACTGTCAACAGTCGTCGTTTCGGGCAAGAGCGCCCCTCTGCCGGTCATCGGATTGGCGGATCGATTCTGGGCGCTCGAGGACGTGGCGCCGCAGTTGCTGCAGCCGCAACCTCTTCGTGGGCTGATGAACGTCTTCGAAGACTGGGGGCACGCGGACGGCGAACTTCAGCGCGTCGCGGCAGGCCTGGCTGACGGTGAAGATGCGCCGACCCCGGTGCGCCCCGAGGCCTTTCTTGCGCCACTGCAATATCCCAACAAGCTGCTCATGGTCGGCGCGAACTACTACGACCACATTCACGGTGATGCTGGGCGCACGGACTTCCGCAAGGAACTGAACAACCCGGTGTTCTTTCTCAAACCGCCGAGCACATCGCTTGTGGGATCGGAACAGCGCGTCCGCTACCCGAAGCACTCCGACAAACTCGACTACGAGATCGAACTGGCGCTTGTGATCGGGAAGCGGGCGCGGCGCGTCAGTGTCGGCGAAGCCATGGAGCATGTGGCCGGGTACTCGGTGGCGCTGGACCTGTCTGCGCGCGACTGGCAACGCGACCCGAGGCACATGGTGAAGTTCGATTTGTTCAGCGGCAAGGTCTTCGACGACAGTTGCCCGATGGGGCCGAACATCGTGCCGGCGCGGTACGTCGATGCGGCGGCGCTTCCCCTCAAGCTGTGGGTCAACGGCGAGCTCCGGCAAGACGGGAGCACCCGTGACATGGTCTGGTCGATCCCGGAGCTTCTTGCTGAGCTGTCAGAGCGCGTCACGCTCGAGCCGGGGGATGTTGTCTGCACTGGAACTCCGGCTGGTGTCGGGCTCCGCACGGGAACCTACCTCATACCGGGGGACGTCGTCGACGCGGAGATCGGACCGCTCGGCCACCTGCGTGTGGTCATCGGAGAACGCGCGTGAGCGGGTCCGCCTTGCTGCCGACGGCTCGGCATCCAGAGACCAGGGACGTGCCTTGGGACCGGATGCGCCTGCTCGCGCTCGGTGTGCCTCTCTTCCCTTCGTAGCGCAGAGCGGCCTTCTCCTCGCCCCTCGTAACCGCTAGATCGCCTTGGGGCACACGACAGACCTTCTCATGGCCGTCACGTCGGATGAGCCAGGGGAATCCATTTTTCCCAAATTGCCCCGGTAGCAGGGCCCTGATGGTCGGTTTGATCAGCCCGCCACAGGAATCGCCACCGATCGCACACCACCCATTGGAGACAAGCATGAACAGCAAGGCTTGGGCAGCAGTCGCACTCTTCGCAACGGCCGCCAGCGTGCAGGCACAGCCCTCGATTACGGTCTTCGGCATTTTGGATCTCAGCGCCCGATCAGTGACCAACGGCAGCAACACGATCCGTCAGCTCGGAACCGACGGGATCAGCAACTCGCGCCTTGGATTCAAGGCAGAGCACGACGTCGGCGGCGGACTCAAGGCCGGCGCGTGGCTCGAGGCCGGCGTCAATCCCGACACCGGCACCATCAACGCCTCCGGCAAGTTCTGGCATCGTCGCTCGACGGTGAGCCTGTACGGCCCATTCGGTGAAGTTCGAATTGGTCGAGACCTCGACGCATCGTTCTGGAATCTGTCCATCTTCGACCCCTTTGGCACCTGCGGCGTCGGCTCGGGCTTCAACTTGGCCACCAACCTCGGCAGCGGCGCAGCCACCCTGCTTCGCGCGGACAATGCCATCAGCTACTACCTGCCCTCCAGCCTTGGAGGCCTCTATGGGCAATTCGAGGTGGCAGCCGGAGAAGGCGTTGCAGGCAACGCCTACAAGGGAGGTCGGCTCGGCTATCAGCAGGGACCGCTGAACGTCGCAGTCGCCCTTGCGGCCACTCGCACGGCGACGTCCGACGATTTCAAGGTGGTGAACGCCGGCGTCTCATACAACTTTGGCGTCGTCACCGCGATGGCGCTGACGAATGTGGCGAAGTACGCCGCCAAGAAGCAGACCAACTGGGAGGTCGGACTGACGGCGCCCATTGGAGCGGCTGGTCAACTGAAGGCCAGCTACCAGCGCGCGGATGCCTCCGGCGCCGGCACTGAGAGCAACGACGCGCATCAGGTGGCCATTGGATACGTGCACAACCTGTCCAAGGAACTCGCGCTGTATGGGGCGTATTCGCAGCTGAAGAACGAAGGCAATGCGGCGTTTGTCGTTGGCACCCCGCCTGCTGCAGCGGCAGGCAAGACATCCAAGGGCTACGAAATCGGGATCAGGTACGCGTTCTGAACTGCACCTGGCCGCGGCGCCTGGCGACGAACCGGCGCGGGAGGTCGGCGCGATAAGCGACGACCTCAGTGAGCTGGCACGCTGGCTGGTCAAGCTCGGTGTGGACACGGTGGCGCTTGAATCCACCGGGGTGCATTGGCTGCCGGCCACAACGGCTTCTGGTTCGTGGACTTGTGACCTTGTCATCGAAGGAGCTGACAATGGCTTTTCTACTCCAATGCCTGCGGGAAGTCCGGACTATGTCTGGTGATGCCGACCTGCTTCCGCCGTCGGAAAGAGGTGGGGCTGCCGGCGTGCGCCGCCTCCCGCGCAATTGCAACGAACTCGGCATCGCTTCATCGCCTATTGCCGATGGTTCCTCGCCGCGGCTTCCCATCGGACCGGCACTGTCTCGATGTCAATCGTCTGATAGTGACTGTTGAACACCTCGACGCGATGACCGTCAGGGTCGCGCAGGTAGACGAAGAGCATGCCCCCCGGCCCGTGGCGACCCGGCGTTTGCCCTTGGCCGTCCACCCACATCAGATTGGATTCATCTTGGATTCCCTGACTCAACCCGTGAGTCTCCTCAGACTCGCCTTGATCTCTGTTGTGGCGGCGAGTGTGGGCAGCACGTGCCTCGCGCAGAGCAGTGAGCCCATCGTCGTAGGGCAGACGTACATCGGCAGCGGCCCGGTCGCCAGCTTCTCGACGGAGCCAGTGCTCGGCATCAAAGCCATGCTGGCAAGTGTGAACAGGACCGGTGGCATCAGTGGGCACCAGATCGTCCTGAGGCAACTGGATGATGAGAACTCTCCAGACAAAGCTGAAGCGAATGTGCGCAAACTCGCTCAGCAGGGTGCCGTCGCGATATTG
>JBGQEX010000103.1:0-14750 GCA_041496605.1 Piscinibacter sp. | reverse complement strand
GGGACTGGCCGGTGCGGCCGCTCCACGCGACTCCGGAGTGATCGAGGTCGATGCACTGGCCGACTACGTGGCCAAGCGGGTGCCGCAACTCACCGAAAAGGCGGGCGGCTACCAGCAGCGCCCGATGCGCTCGGCCCAGGGCGAGAACTTCCCCATCGCGCGCCGGGTCAGCACACCATGAACAGCGCTGCCGCGGCTATTCAGCGCGGCGAGGTCCGGCCGGCCGGCGCACCCAGCGTGCCAGCGTTGCATACAGCACACGCGGCTCGACCGGTTTCGTGATGAAGTCATCCATGCCCGCGGCAAGGCAACGTTCCTGATCTTCGTCGCGTGCGTTGGCGGTCATCGCGACCACCGGCAGGTGCGCCAGCAATTCGTCGGAGCGAATCCACCGCGTCACCTCCAGCCCGTCGATGTCGGGCATCTGAACGTCCATCAGGACGCCGTCGAACTCTTCGTTGCCAAGCAGTTCCATGGCTTCACGCCCGCTCCCGGCAACGCGGACCACGGCACCCACGCGTTCCAGCAGGCGGGTCGCGACCAACTGGTTGAGTTCGTTGTCCTCGGCGAGCAGGATCCGCGTGCCGGCGAGCCGCCGCGCATCGTCGGGGTCATCCAGCGGCCGCGTGGCGGACTCTTCGGCGGCGCCAGCCTTGCCGAACTGGGCCGTGAACCAGAAATTGCTGCCCCGACCGGGCGTGCTGTCGACGCCGACGTCACCCCCCATCAGCTCGACCAGCTGCCTGCTGATGGCAAGCCCGAGGCCGGTTCCGCCGAAGCGTCGCGTCGTGGAGTTGTCGGCTTGCTGGAATGCCTGGAACAGCCTGCTTGTCGTCTCCGGCGTCATGCCGATGCCGGTGTCGCGAACATCGACGCGCACGACGCAATCATCGGGCCTGTCGGCGATCGACCTGACCTCGACTTCGATCGTGCCCGTGTCGGTGAACTTGATGGCGTTGGTCAGGTAGTTGATCAGCACCTGGCCCACCCTGAAGGGGTCGCCGATCAGCGGCTGGGTGGCGGCGGGTTCGATGTCGAACACGAGCGCAAGCCCCTTCGTGTCGGCCAGATTGCCGACCTGGTTTCTCACCGAACGTGCGACCTGGTTGAAATCGAAGCGCGTGCGCTCGAGATCGATCATGCCGGCCTCGATCTTCGACATGTCGAGCACGTCGTTGATGAGGCGCAGCAGGTGGTTGCCCGACGACTGGATCTTCTCCAGGTAGTCGCGCTGCTTCACGTCTTGTGACGTCATCAAGGCCACATGGGCGAGCCCGATGACGCTGTTGAGCGGCGTGCGGATCTCGTGGCTCATGTTGGCCAGGAATTCGCTCTTGGCGTTGTTGGCGGCGGTGGCGGCATCGGTGGCGAACGCGAGGTCGCGTGTGCGTTCCTCGACCCGCGCCTCGAGTTCGGCCTCACGCTGGCGCAACATGCGTTCGGTCGCGATCAGGCGGTCACGCTCGCGCAGCAGCAGCCCTTGGCGGATGGCCGCCATCACCACCACGAGGCCACCCCCAATGGCCACACTGATGCCCGTGGCCTGGCTGACGCCGGGGAGGCTGGCAATGACGATTCCGCCGGCAGCGATCAAGACGAGCAGCAAGGGCAGCAAGCGCAGCATGCCCTCGCAGCGCCGATCCCATCGCGGGTCGGGCACCGGTTCAAGTCGATAGGCGTAGATGCCGGCGCCGATCAGCACCGCCACCCACGAAAAGCTGATGTTCAACCAATCGCCGTCGACCAGGCGATCGCCCAGGAAACGCAGGTTCCAGACGACCCAGCAGACCGTGAACGCCACCGCCGAGATCGGCAGCAGCAACGAGCGCCAGTCGAGTCGCGCGCGCAGCGTGAGCGCGAGGATCACGCCGAGGCAGGCGGGCGCCATCAGCCCCAACGGGTAGGCCACCATGACGAGAATCTGGAACAGGCTGTAGTTGCCCTGGCGCGGAAGAAACAGCGCGAGCGTGGCCGCGACCACAGCCACCAGGAATGCGGCAGCGTCCAGGCGTGCGGTTCGCCAGTCCATCCACGACAGTCGGGCGCGCCCGATCTGCCACATCCCGATGGCCAGCGCCGGCCCCAGGGCCAGGAAGAACGGATCCGACGGGCCCGGAAACGGTAGCCAGCCGATCCAGACCTGCACGTCCCAAACCAGCTGGCCCACGGTCAGGAGCAGCATGCCGCCCAGGAACCAGGCCGCAGTTCCGCGGCGGGGCGAATCACCCGCTTGCGCATAGCCGCGCCAGGCCAGCAGCGCACCCGCCGCATAGCCGGCGGTCCAGTGGATGTTGTCGAAGAGCACGACAGCGGATGATTGAGCGGTCCGAGCACCGATGGACCCCGCCAGCATGAGCCCGAACAGCGCCGCCAACGCGATACGAAACGGCCTGGGGTCCACCTTGGCTCCTGCGCTGCATCGAGGTGGCCAAACATAGCACGGGCCGTTGACGGGCCCATTGGGGGCGCGACAAGTCCCGGCACTTGGAGGCCGCCGCCGGAGCCTGGCGAGGCGCACCGTCGGAACTAAGATCGGGCGTTCGATGGCATGGGCCGCGCAGCTGAACGCGAGCACTGCCAAAGCCTATCCTGCTGCTGCCGCGCCCGAATGACCGACCCCACCCGTTCCCCCGACACCACGGTCGCCACGCTGAGCAACGGCGTGCGCGTCGTCGCGATTCGCTTGCCGCACCTCGAGAGCGTGAGCGTCAGTGTGTTCGTGCGCACCGGCAGCGCGCACGAGAGCCGGCGCCTGAACGGCATCAGCCACGTCGCCGAACACATGGCGTTCAAGGGCACGCACGAGCGCGACTGCCAGCAGATCAACCTCGACGCCGAGCGGCTGGGTGCCGAGGTCAACGCCCACACCGACAAGGACCACACCGCGTACCACATGCGCGGCATGGTGCGTCACACGCGGCAGTTCCTGCAGATGCTCGGCGACATCGTGCAGGGCAGCACCTTCCCCGACGCCGAGCTCGAGCGCGAACGGCAGGTGATCCTGCACGAGTACGTCGAGGACGAAGACGATGCGCTGTCGACGGCGTACAAGCTGTTCGACAAGATCTGCTTCGGCACGCACCCGATGGCCCAGGCCGTCATCGGGACGCGCCGCAACATCGAGCGCTTCACGCGTGCCGAGCTGCTCGACTATGTGCAACGCCAGTACACCGGCGCAAACGTCGTCGTCGGCGTGGCCGGCAACGTCGATCCCGAATCGATCATGGCGGACGCGAACGCGGCCTTCGGGGCCATGCAGCGCGGCAGCGAGAACGTGGTGGCGGCGCCGGCATATGTCGGCGGCGTCAAGTCACGCCGCCTGGCCGGTTGCCCACAGACCCACGTGGTGCTCGGCTTTCCGATCCCCACGCTCAAGGAGGACTACCACGCCGGCGTCGTCGCGGCGGCGTTGTTCGGCGAGGGGATGAGCTCGCCGCTGATGGATCAGATCCGCGAGCGGCGCGGTCTCGTCTACTACGCCGCGTGCTCGGCCGACGTGTTGGAACTGTGCGGGCAGTTCGTCATCGAGGCCTCGACGGCGCCCGAACACCTCGAGGAGTTCTTCGTCGAGGTCGCGCGGCTGCTGGTCGAGCACACCGAAACCATCGACCCCGTGGGCCTGGAGCGAGCGCGCAACCAGATCGCGGTGCGCAGCCTGCGCGCGCAGGAGCGGCCGTTCCGACGGCTGGAGGAGGCGGCGCAGGACCTGTTCGTGCACGGGCGGGTGCGCTCGCGTGCGGAGTTCATGGCCCGCGTCGAGGCCGTGTCGGCCCCTCAGGTGCGCGACGCGTTCGCCCGGATGCTTGGCTGCCGCGCATCGGTCGCGATCGCGGGCAAGGTGGGCAAAGGGGTCGACGACCGATTCCTCGAACGCGTCGCGGCGCAGGTCGTCGTGCAACAGCCGGCTTCCTTGCGGCAGCCGACCTAGCGCCGCGGAACCGGCCCCATGCAGCCCGATCGAAATGGAATTGTGCGTGACCCTGCGGCGTAGACCGCTCATCGCGCCAGCCCAATCAGAGGAGCAGACATGAAGCTTGACCCCATACGCTTTCTCGATCGGCTGGTGCTGATGGCCGCGGTGGCGGTGATCGCCGGCTGCGGCGGCGGCTACTCGTCGTCCAGCCCCGGCTTCAATGCCGTCAACCCGGCCGTGTCGGGTCTGCTGAGTTCGGTCGACGCGATCGGCACCGGCGGCGCGGACCTCACGTCCAACAACCCGGCGCGTGCCGACCTCGCGCTGCAATCGAATCTGAAAGGCGGCAGTGCCCAATTGCGCTTCTCTTGCGCGAGTTGCAGCATTACCGTCAGCGCGGCGGGCACCACGGTCGGCGCCAACCAATACATCACGATCCCGTTCGCCACGCTGGACGCCGCCTCCGACGCCGCCGTCGTGGTCACCGACAACCTGGGCGGCGCCCAGGCCAACTACACGCTGCACGCGAAGCCGCCGGACTACGTGCGCTACAGCTTCGGCACGAACGGGGCCGAGCCGGGCGACCTGTACCTGACCCCGTTCGATCCCGCGGGGTTCGGTGCGCCGTACGCAACCATCGTTGCCGGCGACGGCAGCCTCAAGTACTACTACCGCGGCCGGCGCGGCAGTGTCCTGCACGACTTCAAGAAGACCGTCATTCCCGGCGGCGCCACCCGCTACAGCTTCTACGACTCGGCGGCCGGCGCGATCCGCGTGATGGATGCCGGGTTCAATCTGCTGGCCGAAGTCACGCCGCTGGCGTTTCCCGACGGCAACACCTACGCGCTGGACTGGCGCGATCACGTGATCCTCGACGACGGGCACTACATCGTCGGCGTGGTCGCGGCCAAGGCCGTGTCGAACATCCCGTCGCTGCCCGGCCAATCGCTGTTCGTGAGCGGCACCGGTTTGCAGGAGATCAGCAGCGGTGCAGCCGTCTTCAACTGGCTGTCCACCGACTACCCGCAGCTGTATGCCTGCTCCACCGAGGACAACAATTTCGCCGCCAACAACGCCGCCGACTACGCGCATTGGGACTCGGTGGCGGTGGACGGCGACGCCAACTGGATCGCGTCGTTCCGCCACCTGGACGCGGTGTTGAAGATCAACCGGACGAACGGATCGATCGCCTGGATCCTGGGTGGCCCGTGCGACCAGTTCGCCTTGAGCGCGGCGCAGAGGTTCTCGCACCAGTACGACGCGCGCCGGGCACCCGACACTCGCCTGACCTTGTTCGACGACAACAACGCAGGCGGCGTCTCGCGCGTCTTGGCCTTCAACCTCGACGAGGCGAGCAAGACGCTGGTGATCACCAACCCGGCGTTGCCGGGGTTCGCGGCCTTCACGTCGGACGCCCATGCGAGCGCCAGCCTGGGCAGCGCGCAGCTGTTTGCCGACGGCAAGGTCTTGGTCGGCTGGGGCGTCTTCCCCGGCCTGGTCAGTGACGTCTCCGAGTTCGACACGGCCACGTCGGCGCTGTCGTTCCAGCTCACCTTGCTGCCGAGTGCCTACGCGAACGGCTACTTCTCGTACCGGGCAAAGAAGTTCCAGTGAGACAAGCGGCTACGCCGTGACGTTGGTGGTGGGTTCATTCCAGCGGAACTCGACATCGGCCCGGTGGCGCGTCGCGGCGATCAAGCGCGCGTTCGGTTCATCGGTTGCCGCGACCCAGTCGCGTGCCTCCTGCAGCGTGCGGCCGAACTGCATGTGCCGGCCCACCAGCCGGTCCTGTCGCAGCGCAGCGTCGATGTCGACGAACCAGACTTCATCGAGCTGCTCGCGCACGTCGGCCCAGGGGCCGGTGTCCAGCAGCAAGTAGTTGCCTTCGGTGATGACCAGCGGCACCTGCGGCAGCACGGCAATGGCGCCCGCGATGGGCTCCTCGATGTCGCGCCGGAATTCGGGGGCATAGACGATGTCATCGGCGCGCTGCGCCTTCAGGCGGCGCAGCAGCGCCACATAACCCGCGCTGTCGAAGGTGTCCGGTGCGCCTTTGCGCAGGGCGCGGCCGAGTCGAGCGAGTTCGGCATTCGCGAGGTGGAAGCCGTCCATCGGCACGACCACGGCCTGCCCCGGCAATGCGTCGAGCAGCGCCTGAGCCAAGGTCGACTTGCCGCCCCCGGGCGGGCCCACCAGGCCGAGCAGCTTGCGCTGTCCGTCGGCCAGCAGGGCGTTGATGCGCGACAGGTAGGCGGAAGACACGACAGGATTCATGGCGCGGTGCGGCAAGGCAGGTTCGAGCGGCATTGTCACGCCGGCGCCGCGCCGGTGCTCGCCTACAATCCGCGCCCCAACCCCGCAGTCCTCCATGTTCAAGAACGCATTCGTCTATCACATTGATCAGTGGAATCGGCATTCCATCGCCGACATCGAAAGCCGCCTCGACGCGATGCGTTTCATCGAGTGCGGTGCCACGCAGATCGAATCGGCCGGCTGGGTGGCGCCGCGCGGCGAGAAACACGGCGCGCTGATCGAAAGCGTGGGCGGCCAGCTGATCCTCAAGCTGTGCACCGAAACCAAGGCCGTGCCGGCGTTCGTCGTGAAGACGCGGCTCGACGAGCGCCTCGACAAGATCGAACAGCAGACGGGCCGGCGCCCGAAGGGCAAACAGGCCAAGGAGTTGAAGGAAGAGATCGTCCACGACCTGCTGCCGCGCGCGTTCGCCAAACGCGCGACGACGCCGGTCTGGATCGCCCCTCACGCGCAACTCGTGCTGATCGGCGCTGCCAGCGCCAAGAAGGCCGATGCGATCGTCACGCGTCTGGTGGAGCTGCTCGGCGGCAGCCTCACGCTGCGACTCGCGCAGACCGAACTTTCGCCGGCCACGGCGATGTCGCAGTGGTTGACGAGCAAGGAGGCTCCTGCCGGTTTCACGGTCGATCGCGAGTGCGAGCTCAAGCAGCCCGACAGCGAGAAGTCCACCGTCAGGTACGCGCGCCACACGCTCGAGATCGACGAGGTCGGCGAACACATCCGACAAGGCAAGATTCCGACGCAACTGGCACTGACCTGGAGCGGCCGCGTCTCGTTCGTGCTCACCGAGTCGATGGCGCTGAAGAAGATCAAGCTGCTCGACGTCGTCATCGAGGGGGCCACAGCGCAGTCCGGCACGCCGGACGACGGCTTCGACGCCGACGTGGCCATCACGACAGGCGAGCTGAGCCCGCTGATTGCCGAGCTGATCGGCGCACTGGGCGGCGCGCTCAGGCGCGACCCGCCCGCGGCCGGTGGCGGCGCCGAGCAGCCCGCGCAGACCGCGCGGCATGCCCCCGCGCTTGCCTGAGAGCCGAGGCGCAACGCGGCCGCATCCGTTGGCACAATGAGGGCCTTCGACGCTGTTCCGACGCCTGCCTCATGTCCTCGACCCCTGCGCTGCCCCCGGCTCCGGCCGATCTCACGGCAGCCGACTGTGCCCAGCAGCTCAAGCAGCTGTTTCCGGTGCTGTTCGGCGGTGCTCCGAAGCCGTTGAAGCTTCGCATCCAGGCCGACATCCAGGAACGCGCGCCGGGCCTGTTCACCAAGCAGGCGCTGTCGGCTTTCCTGCGCCGCCACACGGGCAGCCACGCTTATCTGGTGGCCGTCACTAAGGCCACCCACCGGTTCGACCTCGACGGCGCACCGAGCGGCGAGCTGAGCGACGAGCACCGCAAGGTGGCGGCCGACGAACTCACGCGGCGCCGCGCCAACCAGGAAGCAAGGCGCGCACTCGAAGAACAGCAACGGCTGAACCGGGCCACGCTGTTGCGGGACTTCCAGAGCACCACCCTCACCCCGGCCAACTTCTGCGCTCTCAAGGGAGTCGCGCTCGAAGAGTTGGACGGTCTCTTGGCCATTGCGCGGCGCGAGTTCGAGGAGCGCGCACGCAGCGCGCCACCCCTCGATCGCGAGCGCCGCATCGGCCGTCACGTGCCCGATGCAACGCGGCGCCAGCCGCACGGGCGCAAACCCGGCTGAGCGCCGTCAAGTCAGCGCTCGGCCACCCCCCTTTCAGGAGTCAACATGAACCTCGGACGCTTATCACTGTCACTGGCCGTGCTGTTGGGCACCGCATCGTCGGCGCCCTTCGCCGCCGACAACGGGGCCAGCACGCCCAATGCGAAGAAAGCGCTTGTCAGCCTCGCGTCCATCTGCGACGGCTGCGCGCGGGTCGACGATGTGAAGACCGTCGAGCGCAAACCCAAGGGCAGCGGGCTGGGCATCGTGGGCGGCGCCGTCGTCGGCGGCATCGTCGGGCACCAGATCGGCGGCGGCACCGGCAAGACGGTGGCCACCGGCGCAGGCATCGTCGCCGGTGGCATCGCCGGCAACGAGATCGAGAAGAACGCCAAGAAGTACACCGTCTGGGTGACTCATGTCACGCTGAAGAACGGCAAGAAGAAAACCTTCGAACAGCGCGCCGTGCCGCCCTACCGAGCGGGCGACGTGGTGCAGGTTCAGGGAAATCAACTGGTGTTGAAGTAGCGCGGTCTTCGCGCATCCATCCGACCAAAGGTGAAGCCATGGAGCTCTGCCTCATCTGGGCCCAGGACAAGTCCGGCGCCGTCGGCCGCGCCAACACGGTTCCGTGGCATCTGCCCGAAGACCTCGAGCACTTCCGCGAGACCACGATGGGCTACCCGGTCATCATGGGTCGACGAACCTGGGACGCCATCGGTGGCCGGCCGTTGCCGGGGCGCCAGAACATCGTCCTGCTGCGCGAGAGCGACCCGTTCGACCTGGCCGGGGCCGTGCGTGCGTCCAGCATCGGCGACGCCATCATGATGGCCGGGTCGGGCCGGCCGGCGAAGGCATTCGTCATCGGCGGCGCCGACCTGCATGCGCGCGCACTGCTGGTGGCTCAGCGCGTGTACGTCACGGAGGTGGACGTGGAGGTCGAGGCTGCCGACACGTTCGCGCCGCCGGTTCCGCCGACGCAATGGAAGCGCTATCTCGAAACCGACATGCACGCGTCGCGGGTGGGCTTGCGCTACCGCTTCGTCGAGTACCGGCGCGCCGGCCGGCATTGACACTCTAGGGAGGCCGATTCGCGCGCTGCAGCGTATCCTGCCGGCATCGGGAGGGGCCGCTGACCATGCGCGATTGGATCCAGCTCGACGAACTGCACGTCGTGTCCGACCTGCACCTGGGTGGCAAGTCGGGGTTCCAGATCTTCGCGTCGGCCGCCGAGCTCGCCTGGGTGGCCGACAGCGTGGCCCAGTCCAAGCGCGCCGGGCCGGTCGCGTTGCTGATCAACGGCGACTTCATCGACTTCCTGGCCGAGGAGCCGAGTGCGTACTTCGACCCCGACGGCGTGCTCGCCAAGATCGACCGCGTGGTGGCCGACCCGGCGTTCGCCCCGGTGTTCGCGGCCTTGCGGCGGCTGGTGTCGGCGCCGAACCGGCTGCTCGCGATCAACCTCGGCAACCACGACCTGGAGCTTGCGCTGCCGTGGGCGCGCGCGCACCTCGTCGAGTGCATCTGCGGTGCCGACCTCGCCGCACGCGCGCGGCTCCTGCTGGTGAACGACGGCACCGGTTTTCGCTGCCAGGTCGGTCGCGCCACCGTGGTCTGCGTGCACGGCAACGAGGTCGACAGCTGGAACGTCGCCGACTACGAGCAGCTGCGTCGCATCGGCCGCGATGGCGTATTCGGCCTGGCCATCGAGCCGTGGACGCCGAACGCGGGCACGCAGATGGTGATCGACGTGATGAACCGCATCAAGCGCGACTACCCGTTCGTCGACCTGCTCAAGCCCGAGACCGAAGGCGTGCTGCCGATCCTCGCCGCGCTCAACCCGGGGCTGCATCGCAACCTGCTCGATCTGGCCGGCGTGGCCGGGCGCAAGGCCTTCGACATGGCGCGCATGAAAGCCGGCTTCCTCGACGCATCGCAGCCGGTCGACGCGCCGGCGGTGGCGCCGCAGCCTGTCTACCGCGCGAGTCGGCCGCTGGGCATGGTCGGCACGCGCAATGCCGACGCGGCGCTGATGGACCAGGTCGAGACCGCCTGGCGCAGCGGCGTCACGCCGATCTCGCTGGTGCGCGGAACGCAGTCGCAGCAACTGAATTTCTGGAGCGCGACCTGGGACTTCGTGACGGCCAAGCCGCGCCACGAGGTGCTGCGTGAAGCGCTGTCGGGTTTGGACAAGGACCGCAGCTTCGAATTCGGGACCGTCGACGACACCTTCCGCGAGCTCGACGAGCAGCTCGCCGCCGACATCGACATCGTGATCGCCGGCCATACCCACCTCGAGCGCTCGATTGCGCGTCAGCGCGGCCGCGGCCACTACTTCAACAGCGGCACCTGGGCGCGGCTGATGCGCATCGCGCCGGCCACGCGCCAGGACGAAGCGAAGTTCAAGCAGCTGTTCCAACTGCTGTCGGGCGGCACGATGGCCGCGCTCGACGCCGAGCCGGGCCTGGTCGAGCGGCGCAATACCGTGGTCTCGGTCTGGACCGATCCGGCGGGTGCGACGCAGGCCGAGCTGCGGCATGTTCAAGGCGGCGCGGTGCCGGCCGCCACCGCCTTCGTGCCCGTCGCCGGGTCCCGATTCACGAAGAGCTGAAACATGCGCACCATCACCCTCGAACTGCTGCGCCATGGCCCCGCGCACAACCAGCTGCTGTCGCCGCTGACCCAGTACCTCGCGCTGTGCGAGAACCATTCGGCGGTGACGCTGCAGCTGCCGATGGAACACAACCAGTTGCTGTATCGCCTGGGCGCGCTGGCCTATCGCATGGGCGAGGAGCCGCGCCAGTTCCAGCTCAGAGACACGGCCCGCCTGCTCGGCGAGCTGCTGGCGACGATTCCGGGGCTGACCGCCGACATGAACCGCCGCGTGGCCGGCGTTGCGGTCGACGAGGACACCAACACCCATCTGCGCCTGGTGCTGTCGGCCTCGGAGCTGGCCTTGCTGCCCTTCGAGCTGGCGCTGGCGCCGGCCGGCTTTCCAGGCGCCGGCCAGCCGCTGCTGCTGCAGTCGCAAAGCCCGGTGTGCATCACCCGCGAAACGCGCCGCGTCGCCGAAGAGACGGTGGTGTGGCCCGAGGAGACGCGCGTGCTGTTCGTCGTCGCGTCGCCACCGGGTCAGCAGCCCGTGCCCGCCGCCGCGCACCTGCTCGCCTTGCGCACCCGCCTCGAGCCCTGGGTCGGTACCACGGCGGCCGACCCCAACAGCCCCGGCAACAGCAAGCTCGGCAGACACCTCACGGTGCTGACGCAGGCCAGCGCCGAGGCCATCGAGCGTGCCTGCGCCGAGCAGGTCTATACGCATGTGCACATCCTGGCGCACGGCTGCGAGTACCGCGACGGCTACGACACGCGCTTCGGGCTGGTGCTGCACGCGCCGGACGACCCGATGGGGCCGCCCGACATCGTCAGCGGCGAACGCCTTGCCACGGCGTTGCGCACGGCGCGAAAAGGCAGCAGCGGCGAGCTGTCGCGCCCGGCGGTGGTCACGCTCGCCAGCTGCAACAGCGGCAACGTCGGCTCCGTCGCGGGGGTCGGCGCGAGCATCGCGCACGCCTTGCACCAGGCCGGCATCCCGATGGTGATTGCGTCGCAGTTCCCGCTCTCCTTCGGCGGCTCGGTGCGGCTGGTCGAGGAGCTGTACGACGGGCTGCTGTGGGGCGAAGACCCGCGCACCTTGCTGATCGACCTGCGGCGCATGTTGCACACGCAGTTCCCCGACACGCACGACTGGGCCAGCGTCACCGCCTATTCGTCGCTGCCGGCCAACTTCAACACCCAGCTCGCGTCGGTGCAGATCCAGCGCGCGATGAAGAGCATCAACGTGGCGCTGGACCTGGCCGACGAAGTCGTCGCGCGCACGCCGCGCACGCGGCGGTCCGAACGCGGCACCGGCAACCTGGGCGGCTCGGCGCGCACGCCGGAACTGATGGGCCGCGAACTCGATGCCGCCATCGTGCGCGTGCGCACGGCCAAGCAGCGCCTGGCGCGCCTGCTCGAACGGCATGGCGGCGACCGGCCGCGCATTCTGGGTCTGCTGGCGAGCACCGAAAAGCGCGAGGCGGCGCTGAGCTACGAGATTCGAAAACGCACTGCCGACGCGACGGCGGGCGCGCGCTTGATGGCCGACGTCTGGACGGCGCTGGCGCGCGCACGCCAGCTGTACTTCGATACCTTCGGCCTCGACCCGTCGAGCTTCTGGAGCGCCGTGCAGTACCTGTCGTTGACGATCGTGTTGCAGCTGGCGAATCGGCTGCCGCCGGGCGCTGAAACGCCGAGTCAGGCGGCCGAGAAGCTGTGGGACCTGGCCGAGGTGCAGTCGCTGCGCGACCTGTCGAGCGCAAAGTCTTCGGTGCGCGAATGGGCGCTGGGCAACCTGATCGAGCTCTACCTGCTGGCGCCGGCGATGCCGGCGGTGGCGGCACGCTACCCGGCGGCCAACTGGATCGAGAGGGCCCGCCAACATGCGGCGAGCCTCGCGGATTCGGCCTCGGCGGATTCGTTCGAGGTGTTCTCCACGCGGCGCCAGATTGCGCGCTACCTCGACTGGTACGCCGAGCTGTGCGACGGCAAGCTGCCGGAATCGGTGCTCGCGATCGCCGACGCGGTGATCGACCTGCTGCCGGCGCAGCGCCCGGCCGACGCGCCCGGCTGATCCGTCAGCGCACCTTGATCTCCACCCACAGGCGGTTCATCAGCCGGCGCGTCTTGCGCTCATGGTCGCGCAGCATCTCCAGGCTGCGCTGCACCTGCGGCGACGGGAACACCACCGGGCTGCGCTTGAGCTCATCGGTGATGTAGGGCAGCGCATCGGTGTTCGGGTTGCCCGATCCGATCAGATTGGTCAGGTCGGCCGAGTTGCGACCCTCGAGCATGAAGTTGATGAAGCGGTGGGCGAGTTCGGGTTGCGGTCCGCTGCGGTGGATGACCATCGAGTCCAACGCCAGCACGGCGCCCTCGCGGGGGATCGAGAAGGCGATGCTGAACGGCCTATGCGCCTGCCGCGCGTCTTGCTCGGCCTGGAACATGTCGTTCGAATAGCCGTGCGCCAGCCAGATGCGGCCCAGCGTCAGCTCCTTGATGTAGCTGGACGCGTTGAACGCGGCCCAGTAGGGCTTGGCGCGGACGATCAGGTCGCGCGCCTGCTTCAGGTGCGCCGCGTCGCTGTCGTTGACCGAGTAGCCCAGGTAGCGCAGCGCGGCGCCGAACAGCTCGCGGTGGTCGTCGAGCACGGTCACATGGCCGCGCAGTTTCTCCAGCCAGCGCGGCTCGAAGATCACCGCCCAGCTGTCCAGCGGCAGGCCCAGGCCGCGCACGCGCTCGACGTTGTAGCCCACCAGCGTGATCGAGAAGGCATAGGGTGCCGAATACCGGTTGCCCGGGTCGAAGAAGGCGTTCAGGAACTCGGGCCGCACGTTGCGCAGATTCGGCAGGCGCTGCTTGTCCAGCGGTCGCAGCGCGCCCTGGCGGATCAAGGTCTCGACCGCGTTGCCGGTGGGCACCAGCACGTCGTAGCCGAGCGCGCCGGCGGCCAGCTTGGCCAGCAGCTCGTCGCTGCTGGAGTAGTAGTCCTGCGTGACCTTGCAGTGGCACTCGGTCTCGAAGCGCGAGAGCGTGTCGTCGGAGATGTAGTTGTTCCAGTTGTACAGGTGCAAGGTGGGCGTGGCGGCAGGGGCGGCGGCCCCGACCCACAGCAGGCCCGCGAGCAGTGCCCAGGCGGCCCGCCTCATTGCATGCCCTTCAACACGCTGGGTGCCAGCCGCGATGCCAACGCGATCATCGCCAGCGTGACCAGCATCATCAGCGTGGACACCGCATTGACCTCCGGCGTGACGGCGATCTTGATCATCGAATAGATGGTCAGCGGCAACGTCTTCACGCCGGCGCCGGCGGTGAAGAAGGTGATCACGAAGTCGTCGATCGACAGCGTGAACGACATCAGGAAGCCCGCGACCACGCCGGGCAGGATCAGCGGCAGCGTGATCAGGCGGAAGGTCTGCCACGGCGTGCCGCCGAGGTCGCGCGCGGCTTCGAAGATGCTGTCGTCCAGCCCCTGCAGGCGCACCCGCACGACCACGGCCACGAAGCCGATGCAGAAGGTGATGTGCGCGATGACCACCGTCAACAGGCCGAGCGATTCGTCGCCGAACACGGAGATGAAGAAGATCAGCAGCGAGACGCCGAGCAGGATCTCGGGCATCGCCACCGGCGTGAGCACCAGCGGCAGCAACAGCCGCATGCGGTGGTGCTGGATCGCCAGGCCCGCCAGCGTGCCCAGCACTGTGGCCACTGCGCTGGCCGACAGCGCGATCAGCAGCGAGTTGCGCGCCGCGGCGAGCATTTCGTCATCGCCGGCCAGTGTGCGGTACCAATTCAAGGTGAAGCCGACCCAGCCGGCGCTGAGTCGCGAATCGTTGAACGAGAACAGCACCAGCACCGCGAGCGGCACATACAGGAACAGGTAGGCAGCAATCGCGCCGCCCCACAGCCACCACGAGCGTTGCCTAGACATGGCGCGCCATCCGCTTCGCCAGCCAACCCGACAGCCACGCCACCGCCAGCACGACGATCGTCAACACAATGGCCAGCACCGACCCGAACGGCCAGTCGCGCGTGGCGAGGAACGACTCCTTGATCATGTTGCCGATCAGCCAGTCGTCCTTGCCGCCCAGGATCTCGGGCACCGCAAACACACCCAGCACCGGAATGAAGACCAGTGCCGAGCCGGCGAACACGCCGGGCAAGGACAGCACGAACGTGACCCGCCAGAAGCGCTGCCAGGCATTGGCGCCCAGGTCTTGCGCCGCATCGAGCAGCAGCGGGTCGTGCC
>JBGQEX010000102.1:0-15079 GCA_041496605.1 Piscinibacter sp. | reverse complement strand
TTCACATTGACCACAAACTCCGGGTGGAAGTGCGAGGCCACGATCGAGGCCACGCGCGGCTCGGGGTGGTATTCCTGCTTGTCGACCGTCATGCCGCGCGTGCCGACGATCTTCAGCGGCTCCAGCGTGTCGCCCTTCATGATCACGTACTGCGGCGGCCAGTAGGCGCCGGCGATCACGAGCTTGTCGGTGAAGTCGCCTTCCTTGCCTTTGTACTTGCTGGTGTCGACCGAGCGCGCTTCGAGGCCGATGCGGATCTCGGCCACCGTTTCGGGTTGGGCCATCCACAGGTCGATCATGTTGACCTTGGCGTCGCGCCCGATCACGAACAGGTAGCGCCCCGACGCCGACACGCGCGAGATGTGCACCGCGTAGCCGGTCTTGATGATGCCGATGATCTGCTTGCTGTCGCCGTCGATCAGCGCCACCTGGCCGGCGTCGCGCAGCGTGGTCGAGAACAGGTTGCTGATGTTGTAGTTGTTCTGCTTGGTCTTCGGCCGGTCGGCCGGCGCCACCAGCACCTTCCAGGTGGCCTTCATCTGCTCCATGCCGAACTCGGGCGGTGTCGGCGGGTCCTGCTGCACGTAGCGCGCCATCACGTCGACGGTCTTCTCGTCCATCTCGCCCGACGTGAGCCAGTTCGGCATGCCGGCCGGCGAGCCGTAGGAGATGAACACCTTCAGGTAGTCGGTGCCTTTGCCGAGCGTGAGGTCGGGCGTCAGCGGCTTGCCGGTGGCACCTTTGCGCAGCACGCCGTGGCAGCCGGCGCAGCGCTCGAAGTAGGTCTTGCGGGCCAGGTCGAACTCCGCCAGCGTCATCGGCGGCGCCTTCGGGTTGCTGCTCTGGTACATCGGCTCGGTGGCGAGCGGCGAGGTGCCGGCCTGGTAGTTCAGTTCGGGCTGCGTTGCGTGCTTCTGATCCTGTGCCTGCGAGGCGACGCACAGCGTCATGACGGCGGCGGCCGCGAGGCGCGCCAGTTGCGGGGCATACATACGGTCCACTCCTTCGGTTGTGCTCGAGTGCCGCGATGGTTGCGCCGTATCGCAACGCCGACCTTGATCCAGTTCAAGGACGCCGACGCATGTGCTTCGGACAATGCGCGCTCGAAAGTCCCTCATGAGCAACTTCGAGCAGACGCGCTACTTCACCGTCGAACTCACGCAGGCCGCGATGCCGGCGCGGGTGACGCTCGTCGGCGCCGGCCCCGGCGACCCCGAGCTGTTGACCGTGAAGGCGGCACGCGCGATCGGCGCGGCGCGCATCGTGCTGTACGACCACCTGGTGTCGATGGCGGTGCTCGAACTGGTGCCGCCGGGTGCCGACCTTGTCTACGTCGGCAAGGAAAGCGCGCATCACACGCTGCCGCAGGACGCGATCATCGAGCTGATGCTGCGGCTGGCGCGCAGCGGCCGGCCGGTGTTGCGATTGAAGGGCGGTGACCCCTACATCTTCGGCCGCGGCGGCGAAGAGGCCCAGGCCCTGGCCGAAGCCGGGGTGCCGTTCGACGTGATTCCCGGCATCAGCGCGGCGCAGGGCGCAGCGGCCTGCGCCGGCATTCCGCTCACGCACCGCGACCATGCGGCGAGCGTGCTGTGGGTCACCGGCCACTTGCGCGCCGGCGCGGCCGCTGCGCTCGATCTGGATTGGCCGGCGCTCGTGCGACCGCGCCAGACGCTCGTCGTCTACATGGGCGTCGGCTCGCTGGCGCTGCTCAGCGCGCAGCTGATCCACCATGGGCTGGCCGCGGACACGCCGGCCGCATTGGTCGAGCGCGCGACGCTGCCCGAGCAGCGCACGCTGGTCGGCACGCTGCAGTCGCTGCCGGCACTGGCACAGCAGCATGCGGTGCGCTCGCCGGCGCTGATCCTGATCGGCACGGTGGTCAGCCTGCATGAACTGCTGCGACCCGGCGCGGTCGGCGCGCCGACCTTTCTTGACACAACGCAAACCGCCGTCGCGCGCAGCAGCGCCGTCCTTGCCGCATCCGCCTGACACTGCCGCATGAACTCTCCACGTGTGCCGCACCTGGTGTGCCCGGCCGGCTCGCTGCGAGCCTTGCAGCTGGCCGTGGATGCCGGCGCCGACGCCGTCTACATGGGCCTGAAGAACACCACCAACGCGCGCAACTTCGCCGGCTTGAACTTCGACGTGGCACAGGCGCGCGAAGGCGTGGCGTATGCGCACGCGCGCGGGCGCCAGGTACTGATGGCGCTCAACACCTATGCCGACGCGCGCGACGCCACGCCGTGGTACCGCGCGGCCGACAGCGCCGTCGAGATGGGCGCCGACGCGCTGATCCTGGCCGACCCGGCGGTGATGGCGCATTGCCGCGAACACCATCCGACGCTGCGGCTGCACCTGTCGGTGCAGGCCTCGGCCACCAGCTACGAAGCGATCGACTTCTACCGCGAGCACTATGGCGTGCAGCGCGCCGTGTTGCCGCGCGTGCTGACGCTGTCGCAGGTGGGGCATGTGGTGCGCAACAGCGACGTCGAGATCGAGGTGTTCGGTTTCGGCAGCCTGTGCGTGATGGTCGAAGGGCGCTGCGCACTGTCGTCGTACGCCACGGGCCAGTCGCCCAACAACGCCGGCGTCTGCTCGCCGCCGAACGCGGTGCGCTGGCACGACACCGCCTTCGGCGTCGAGGCGCGGCTGAACGGCGTGCTGATCGATCGCTACGGCCCCGAGGAGCCGCGCGGCTACCCCACGCTGTGCAAAGGCCGTTTCGACGTGCAGGGCCAGCGCGACTACGCGCTCGAAGAGCCGACCAGCCTGAACACGCTGGCCATGCTGCCCGAGCTGATGGCGATCGGCGTGGCAGCGATCAAGATCGAAGGCCGCCAACGCAGCGCCACGTATGTGGAACAGGTCACGCGCGTGTGGCGCGCTGCCATCGACGACTGCGCCGCCGCACCCGAGCGTTATGCAGTGCATCCGGCGTGGACCGCGGCGCTGGGCCGTTTTGCCGAAGGCCAGCAACACACGCTCGGCGCCTACAACCGACCCTGGCGATGAGTGTCTGCCCCCACGTCGCTTCGCTCCTGCCCCCCGAGGGGGCGCCTCCCATCGGCCCGGGAGACCCGGGCTTTGGGAGTGGCTTGATGGGTCGCACTTGCTTCGCTTTGTGCTCTGGCTGAAGGAGTCAATCATCGCTGCCATGTCCGAACCGACAGAAGCGCGCGCGTCGCGCATCGGCCTCACCGTGGGGCCGGTACTGACCTATTGGTCGCGCGCCCAGCTGATGGCCTTCTATGCCGAAATCGCCGAGTCGCCCGCCGACACGGTGGTGCTCGGCGAGGTGGTCTGTTCGCGCCGTCGCGAGATGAAGCAGGGCGACTGGATCACGCTGGGCCGCGACCTGCGCGCCGCCGGCAAGCAGGTGCTGCTCGCGACGCAGGCGCTGCTGGAGTCGGAGTCGGATCTGCGCTTGCTGCGGCGCATCGCCGCGCAAGGCGAGTTCGGCGTCGAAGCCGGCGACGTGGCCGCGGTGCACCAACTGGCCGGGCAGGTGCCGTTCGTGCTCGGTCCGCACGTCAACGTCTACAACCAGCGCGCGCTGCAGGAGTACGCGCGGCTCGGCGCCGTTGGCTGGGTCGCCCCGGCCGAACTGGCGCTCGATACCGTGGCCTGCGTGAATCCGCCGGCCGGTCCCGTGGCCGCGCTCGACGGCACGCCGATCGCGACCGAGGTGTTCGGTTTCGGCCGCTTGCCGCTCGCGTTTTCGGCTCGCTGCTTCACCGCGCGGCACCACCGGCTGAACAAGGACGAATGCGGCTTTCGCTGCATGGAGGATCCTGACGGCCTGCTGTTGTCGAGCAGCGAAGGCCAGCCCTTCCTGGTGCTCAACGGCACGCAGACGCAGTCGGCCGCGCAGCACTGCCTGATCGGCGAGCGCCGCGCGCTGCGCGCGGCCGGCGTCTCGCGACTGCGGCTGTCACCGTGCGCGAGCGGCCTGCGCGACGTGATCGGCTGGTTCGATCGGGTCATGAACCAGGGCGCGCCGGCGCGCGAAGCCACGGCCGCCCTGCAGGCGATGAGCCTGCCCGGCGGCCTCGCCAACGGCTATGCGCATGGCCGCCCCGGTCTCGAGTGGGCCCCCACATGACGCCGCTGCCGCTGCCGCGCACGCCCGGCGCTTCCACCTGCGCCGGCATGGCGCGCGAGCGCCTGCGCCGCATCGTCGAAACGCTGCCGGTGCAGCCGCCGTCGTTCGTGCTCGCCCGCGTGCTCGACCGCATGCTGCTGCCGCGCCTGCCGGCCGATGCGCGCGAGGCGTTGTCGCGGCGCACCGTCGAGGTCGTCGTCAGCGACTTCGGGCTGCGCGTGCGGCTGCAACTCGCGGCCAGCGGCTTCTGCGTGGCGCCGGCACGCGGTGATGCCGCGTTGCGAATCGTCGCACCGGCCGCCAGCTATCTGCGCCTGTTGCGCGGCGAAGACGATGCCGATAGGCTGTTCTTCGAACGCGCGCTGGTGATGGAAGGCGACACCGAGATGGGCCTGGTGCTGAAGAACACGCTCGATGCGATCGGGCCCCTGTGGAAACGGCGATGAGACGGGCCGAGCGCCGGGCCGCTCCCAAGCCGGCCCGTGTCCCCTCGGGGAACCGACCGGCGTACTCGCCGGGCGAGGGGCTCCAATGACCAAGACGCTGACTGAACAACTGCTGCTCGCGCTCAAGCAGCGCGGCGCTACCGAGGTGTTCGGCATCCCCGGCGACTTCGCGCTGCCGCTGTTTCGCGAGTTCGAACGCAGCGCCGTGCTGCCGCTGTACACGCTGTCGCACGAGCCGGCGGTGGGCTTTGCCGCCGACGCCGCGGCGCGCGTGCGCGGCGGCCTCGGCGTGGCCGCGGTGACCTACGGCGCCGGCGCCTTCAACCTCGTCAACGCGGTGGCCGGCGCCTATGCCGAACGTGTGCCGCTGGTGGTGCTGTCGGGCGCACCGGCCGCGCACGAGGCGGCCAGCGGCTACCTGCTGCACCATCAGGTGAAGACGCTCGATTCGCAATGGCGCGTGTTCGGCGAGCTGACCGTCGATCGCGCCCGGCTCGACGACGCGCGCAGCGCGCCGCAGTTGATTGCGCGCGTGCTCGACGAGGCCTTGCGCGCGTCGCGGCCGGTGTACCTGGAGATCCCGCGCGACATGCCGCGCGTGGCCTGTGCCGAGGTGCCGGTCACGCCGCGCACCGCACCCGACGCCGAAGCGCTGGCCGCCTGCGCCGACGAGTTGCTGCAGCGCCTGCGCGCCGCGCGGCGCCCGGTGTTGATGGTCGGCGTGGAGGTGCGCCGCTACGGGCTCGAAGCGCGCGTGGCCGAACTGGCGCGGCGGCTCGCGTTTCCCGTGGTCACGAGCTTCATGGGCCGGGGCCTGTTGGTCGACACCGACGCGCCGCTGCGCGGCACCTACCTCGGCCTGGCCGGCGACCTTGCAGTCAGCACCGAGGTCGAACAGTCCGACGCCTTGCTGCTGCTCGGCGTCATCGTGTCCGACACCAACTTCGCGGTGTCGGCGCAGCGCATCGACCTGCGCCATGCGATCCAAGCGCTCGAAGGCAAGGTGGTCATGGGCCATCACGTCTACCCCGACGTGCCGCTCGACACGCTGATCGACGCGCTGCTCGAACGCGTGCCGGCGGCGCCGCGCGGGCAAGCCCGCACGACGAGCCCACGCCCGCCCGCGCCGGCGCCCACGCCGTGGGTGGCCGACGATGCGGCGGTGATGCCGCAGGACGTCGCCGCGGCGATCAATGCGTTGATGCACGAACACGGCACGCTGCCGCTCGCCTGCGACGTCGGCGACTGCCTGTTCACCGCGATGGATGTGGCGCCGACCGCGCTGATCGCGCCCGGCTACTACGCGACCATGGGCTACGGCGTGCCGGCCGGCCTCGGTCTGCAGGCCGCGACGGGCAAGCGCCCGCTGGTGCTGGTGGGCGACGGCGCGTTCCAGATGACCGGCTGGGAGCTCGGCAACGCACGCCGCTACGGCTGGGACCCGATCGTGCTGGTGTTCAACAACGCCGCGTGGGGCATGCTGCGCGCCTTCGAGCCCGAAGCCCGCTTCAACGACCTCTCCACCTGGGACTTCGCGGCCATGGCCGGCGGCATGGGCGGTGACGGACACGTGGTGCATACCCGTGCCGAGCTGAAGGCCGCGCTGGCGCGCGCGCACGCGACGCGCGGGCGCTTCCAGTTGATCGACATCCGCCTCGCGCCGGGGGCGCTGTCGCCCACTCTCGGGCGATACGTCAACGCGGTGCGGCGCCTGTCGACGCCGCAGTGAGTGCGCGCGCGCCTATTGGCGCGCGAAATCGATCACCACCGCGCCGGGTTCGCGCTGCACATAGTCGATGCGGATCGCATCGCCGTAACGGCCGCTCAGTTGCTGCAACAGCGGCAGGGGATCGTGGTCGTTGACGAAGCGCATCGTCTCGCCGGCCGCCAGCGCATCGAGCGCGCCGAAGATGGCCGCGTGGCGAAAGCGCTTGGCGACACCGCGGGCGTCGAAGGGGTAGACGGCGTCGGCCGAGACGTGATGGTGGGCGCATGAACTCATGCTGAAGCTCCTGTCGTGAATGGATTCAATAAGCTATATTTCCGATACATCTTTACTGTATCGCGGTCTCGCGGCAAAAGCAATACAACATCTACATCTTATGAAGCTGACCAGTTTCACCGACTACACGCTGCGCGTGCTGATGTACCTGGCGCTCGATCCGCAGCGGCTCGCGACGATCTCGGGGATCGCGCAGGCCTACGGCATTTCGGAGAACCACCTGATGAAGGTGGTGCACCACCTGGCCAAGAGCGGCCTGGTCGAATCGCTGCGCGGCAAGGGCGGCGGCATCCGCCTGGCGGTGCCGCCGGAGCAGATCCGCATCGGCCGCGTGGTGCGCGAAGCCGAGGGCGACAGCCCGATCGTCGAGTGCTTCTCCGACCACAACAGCTGCCGCATCGCGCCCCACTGCAAGCTCACCGGCGTGTTGTCGCGCGCCTTTGCGGCACTCTATGCGTCGCTCGACGAGGTCACGCTGGCCGATCTGGTGGGGCGGCCGCAGGCGCTGATGCGCGTGCTGCACGTGGCGCACGCGGCCTAATTCAGAAGCACCGGGTGGCCCGTCGGGTCGAACGGCAGGTACGCGCGAATGGTGCCGGCCTTGATGGCCTCGACCATGCGCTGCAGCGGCGCTTGTGCCTCGTCGCTCGTCGGCGCGCGGCCGCCGCGCCCCGACATCGCGGCCACGAACACCAGCTTCCAGTCGTCGAGGAACTCGCGCGCCTCGTCGGTCAGCGTCGCGAAACTGGTCAGTTCCTGCGGCGTGCGGTCGACGCAGGCCAGCGGTACCAGTGCGCCGCCATGCCCGGCCTCGAAACGCTGGCATTGTTCGGGCGTGCTGTCGTCGGGCAGCTCGGCACCGGCAAAGACGAACAGTAGGCGCTGCGGTTCGGATTGCTGGCGCGCGGCGCGCAGCAGATCGTCGAAGTTGGTGATGTCCATCGGTGACTCGCTCAATCGGCACGACCTTAAGGACATGGCTCGGGCGGGGTCTTGCTTTGGATCAATCGGCACCGATCATGCGCCGGAACAACCACAGCCACCGCCGCCGCAACCCGCAGCGGGCTGTTTGCTGAGCAGCCGTCGAGCGCAAAAATCGGCCGCCCGGTGCGCGCCGCGTGCTGCGCGGTGCGCACGAGGCTCGGCACCTGGCCGCCTACGCCGGCAATGCACGACATCTCTGCCGTGCCGTCACGGTCGAGCCGCAGCGCGAGGTGGTTGGCCAACTGCGCCGCGCTGGAGCAGCCGGAACAGGAGTACACAAGGGGCAGGGCGTCGGTGTCGCGGGGCATGGGGTGTGTGCGGAGGATGTCGTTGCGCGACCTAAGGACTTCGCTGGCGTGGGGTTTTGCCCTGGGTCAATCGACACCGATCGGCCGCCGTGGTGTCATGCAGTGTGACCAAGGTCAACCACCGGTGATGGCAGGGGGATTACCTTGCTGGCTCGCATTCAGGAGACATACACACATGCAAGACACCGTCAAACCACAAGAACACACCATCGCCAACCTGCCGGCGCAGGCCATCAGCCAGGAGGTGCTGCTGGAGAAATACGCCAAGGGCGACGAACGCACCATCGACGCGGTGAACCTGCGGGTGGCGCACGCGCTCGCGCAGGCCGAGCCGCCCGAGTTGCGCGCCACCTGGGAGGAGCGCTTCGCCGAGGCACTGCGCCAGGGCTTCGTGCCCGCAGGGCGCATTCAATCGGCCGCCGGCACCAGCCTGTCGGCCACGCTGATCAACTGCTTCGTGCAGCCGGTGGGCGACTCGATCGCGCACATCGACGACGGTCATCCGGGCATCTACATCGCGCTCACCGAAGCGGCCGAGACGATGCGCCGCGGCGGCGGCGTGGGCTACGACTTCTCGCGCATCCGCCCGCGCGGGGCGTGGGTGGGCTCGACGCAGAGCAGCGCCTCCGGCCCGGTGAGCTACATGCGCGTGTTCGACCGCAGTTGCGAAACGGTGGAGTCGGCCGGCGCGCGGCGCGGCGCGCAGATGGGCGTGCTGCGCTGCGACCACCCCGACATCGAGGAATTCATCCAGGCCAAGGACGAAGGCGACCTGAGCAACTTCAACATCTCGGTGGGCGTGACCGACGCGTTCATGGAAGCCGTGCAGGCCGACACCGAGGTCGAACTGGTGCACCGCGCCGAGCCGGGCCCGGCGCAGAAGGCGGCGGGCGCCTACCAGCGCACCCAGCGCGATGGCGGCGGGCTGTGGGTCTACCGCAAGCTGCGCGCCCGCGAGCTGTGGGACCAGATCATGCGGTCCACCTACGACCATGCCGAGCCCGGCGTGCTGTTCCTCGACCACATCAACCGCGACAACAACTTGTCGTACTGCGAGACGATCGCGAGCACGAATCCTTGCGTGACAGCGGACACGTGGGTGATGACGACCGACGGCGCGCAGCAGGTGAGCGAGCTGATCGGTCGGCCTTTCATTGCCGTGGTCGATGGCCGGGCCTACCGCACCGAGTCGAACGGCTTCTTTGCCACCGGCCGCAAACCCGTGCTGCAGCTGCAGACCCGCGAAGGGCATGCACTGCGGCTGACCGCCGACCACCGCGTGCGCCGCGTGCGACGCAAGACGCGCTATGCGATCGAGTCCGAATGGACCGCGGCGCGGGACCTCGCCCCCGGCGACGAGCTGATGCTGCACAACCATCGCGCGTTGCTCGGTTGGGACGGTCCGGGTACGCAAGAGCAGGGCTACCTGATCGGCCTGCTGATCGGCGACGGCACACTGAAGGCCGACAAGGCGGTGCTGTCGGTGTGGGTGCCTGAACTCAAGCTGGTGGCCAATGCAGCCGACGGCACCGCGGCACCGTGGCCCGCGTCACACAGCGGCGCCGGCATCATGCGGGCGGCCGAGGCCGCTGCGGCCACGCTGTCGCACCGCGCCGACTTTCGCGGTTGGCAGCGGCCGGTCGAGGGGCGCGGCGAAGTCCGCATGGTGTCGGGTGCGTTGCGTCAGTTGGCGCTCGAACTCGGCATGTCGCCGGGGCGCAAGACCATCACGACGACGATGGAGCGATCGTCATCGGCGTTCTGCGTGGGCTTGCTGCGCGGCCTGTTCGATGCCGACGGGTCGGTGCAGGGCTCGCAGGAGAAAGGCGTCAGCGTGCGCTTGACGCAGGTCGACACCGAGACGCTCGCGGCGGCTCAGCGCTTGCTGTTGCGTTTGGGCATCGCGGCGACGATCTATCGCAACCGACGCCCCGCCGGGCCGAAGTTGCTGCCCGACGGCAAGGGCGGCCAGGGTGAATACGAGACGCAAGCCTTGCATGAGCTGGTGATCAGCGGCGACAACCTCGGCCTGTACGCCGATCTGGTGGGCTTCAGCGACACGGCCAAGTCGCAACGGCTGACCGAGCTGTTGGCGTCGTACCGCCGACAGCTCAATCGCGAACGCTTCACAGCCACCGTCGACTCGCTCACCGCCTGCGGCGACGAAGAGGTGTACGACGTGACGGTGGAAGACGTGCACGCATTCGACGCCAATGGCCTGGTCGTGCACAACTGCGCGGAGCAGCCGCTGCCGCCCTACGGCTGCTGTTGCCTCGGCTCGATCGACCTGACCCGCTTCGTCATCGATGCCTTCGAGGACAGCGCGCACTTCGACGACGCAGCGTTCGCCAAGGTGGCGCGCGTGGCCACGCGCATGCTCGACAACGTGCTCGACGTGACGGTGTGGCCGTTGCCGCAGCAACAGGAGGAAGCGCGCAGCAAGCGCCGCGTGGGCCTCGGCTTCACCGGCCTGGGCGACGCGCTGATCATGCTCAACCTGCGCTACGACACGCCCGAAGCGCGCGCATTGGCGCGCCATGTGGCCGAGGTGATGCGCGACGCGGCCTATGACGCATCGGTCGAGCTCGCGCGCGAGCGCGGCGCCTTCCCGCTGTTCAACGCCGACCTTTATCTCAGCGGCAGCACCTTCGCGTCACGCCTGCCGCAGCCGCTGAAGGAACGCATCCGCGTGCATGGCCTGCGCAATTCGCACCTGCTGTCGATCGCGCCGACCGGCACCATCAGCCTCGCCTTCGCCGACAACGCGAGCAACGGCATCGAGCCGGCCTTCAGCTGGAGCTATTTGCGCAAGAAGCGCATGCCCGACGGCGACTTCAAGGAGTACGCGGTCGAAGACCACGCGTGGCGGCTGTACCGCCACTTGAAGGGCGTGAAGACGCCGCTGACGCCGGCCTTCGTGACGGCGCTGGAGATGAGCGCGCAGGCGCACGAGGCGATGGTCGCGGCGGTGGCGCCGTGCATCGACACGGCGATCTCCAAGACCGTCAACGTGCCGGCCGACTACCCCTACACCGACTTCCAACACCTTTACCTCGAAGCCTGGCAGTCGGGGCTGAAGGGCCTGGCGACCTACCGGCCGAACGCGGTGCTCGGCTCGGTGCTGAGCGTCAGCCGCACGGCCGCGGCGCCGCTGAAGATCGACGACGCGAACCAGCGCCTGGCGCTGGAGCGGCTGCCGGCACCGGTGCTGTCGTCGCTGCGCTGGCCGGGCCGCCCCGAGCTGCCGGCCGGCAACCCGGCCTGGACCTTCATGGTCCACCACCCGTTCGGCGAGTTCGCGCTGTTCGTCGGCGAATTGGCGCCCGAGCGCGGCGGTGCGCCGCAGCCGTTCGAGGTCTGGGTCAACGGCGCCGAACAGCCGCGCGGGTTGGGGGCGCTGGCCAAGACCTTGTCGATGGACCTGCGCGCCAACGACCCGGCGTGGTTGCAGCTCAAGCTCGACGCACTGGCCACGGTGGCCGAAGAGCGTGCGTTCGAGATGCCGTTCCCGCCGCACGGCGAGCGCCGCCTGTTCCCCGGCGTGGTGGCGGCCACCGCGGCCGTCGTGCGCTGGCGCTGCGAGCAGCTGCGCGCGTTGCCGCGCTTGGGCAAGACCGGGCCCACGCCGGTCATCGACGCGATGTTCAGCCGCGACGAGCCGCACACCGGCCCGTCGGGCACGCTCGCCTGGGCGGTCGACGTCGACAATCCGGCCACCGGCGAATCGTTCACGCTGACGCTGAAGGAAGTCACGCTGCCCGGGCCCGACGGCACGACGGTGACGCGGCCCTGCGCGGTCGGCTTCTCGGGCAACTACCCGCGTGCGCTCGACGGCCTGGCGCGTTTGCTGTCGCTCGACATGCGTGTCATCGACCCAGCGTGGATCGGCATGAAGCTGCGCAAGCTGCTCAACTACGCCGAGCCGCTGGGCCACTTCATGGCCTTCGTGCCGGGTCTGCCGCACGGCGAGCGCCGCCAGCAGACCTGGCCGTCGACGGTGGCCTACCTGGCGCGGCTGATCATCCACCGCTACGCGATGCTCGGCGTGCTCAATGAAGAAGGCTTCCCGCTGCGTGACATGGGGGTGCTCGACTCGCCGCGCGACGCCGCCGCATCGACCACGCTGGCCGGCCGCGCCTGCCCCGAGTGCGGCAACTCGACGATGATCCACAAGGACGGCTGCGACTTCTGCACCGCCTGCGGCTACGTCGGGCAATGCGGCTGAACATGGAGGTAAGTCATGCGCTACAGATTCATTGCCCTGTGCATTGCGCTCCTTAGCGCCGCGACCGCGGCCCCGGCGCAGGTGAGCGTGAGTGTGGGCATCGGCATCAACGTTCCGGTGTATCCGCAACTCGTGCTGGTGCCGGGTCACCCGGTCTACTACGCACCGGGCCTGCGCGCGAATTTCTTCTTCTACGACGGCCTGTACTGGGTGCTCGAGGGCGACAACTGGTACATGAGTTCCTGGTACAACGGACCTTGGCAGTTCGTGGAACCGGTGTACGTGCCGTACTACGTGCTGCGCGTGCCGGTGCGCTACTACCGGGCCCCGCCGCCGTACTTTCGCGGCTGGCAGCCGAGCGCGCCGCCGCGTTGGGGCCAGCACTGGGGCCCGCAATGGGAAAACCAGCACAAGGGCTGGGACAAATGGAACCGCCGTGCCGTGCCGGCGCCGGCGCCGCTGCCCACGTTCCAGCGCCGCTACTCAGGCGAGCGCTATCCCCACGCAGAGCAGCAGCCCGCTCTGCAGAGCCGCAACTACCGCTACCAGCCTCGCAGCGAGGTGGCACGGCAGCACTACCAGGAACGAGGGCAGGCGAGGGGGCAAGACAACGGACGGGACAAGCGCGAGAAAGAGAGCCAGGGACCCAGCAGGTAGAGCGGGCCATCTGCGCATCGCGACCGTGGCGTGACGAGATCGCACTTCGCTTGCGCGCGCCAGGCTTCACCGCCGAAACCGATCGAGGCTGATGTCGCTGGCGGACACGTGCGCATCTGCTGGGTCGATGTCACGGGTCGACCCAAGGCCGTCACTCACCGCTCTCAGTTCAGCGCCGCGAAACGGTCACTCCATGTGCTTCGGAGCGGCAATGCTCCCACTCAATGCCGGCGGAGTCGACCTACCAAAAGTAGAGACCCATGCGAGCCATGGTCCGCGCAAAGTGAGATGTGCTTCCGACTCCGGTTCCTCAAGCACGTTGACGTTGAGGAAGCGCGGGAGCTTGGCGCCTCGTTGGCGAAATTCGATAGCAACTGGTTGTGATGCCGACACAGGATGTTTGCCGTGGTGCTTGCCAAGCGAATTTCTCTGGGTTCATCCTCGCACCAGTGGAACCCATAGACAGTGATCCGGGCGCCGTCGAAAGCGCCGTCGCTGCCAACGTGTTCGCCTTGTGGCGCACGACGGGTGAAGCGCCGTCGCCTCAAATTCAGAGCGACTGCAATATCGCGCGCCGCCGCTCGCGATACTCGTCCTCGGTGATCAGGCCGTCGGCTTTCAGTCGATCCAGTACTTTCAGCCTGGACTGGATTTCCTGATAACGAGTGTCTGCAGCGGCAGGCTTCTGCGGTGCGCTCTCCGCCGCAGGCCGCGCAGCCTCACCCGGCCTGGCTTCCTTCGCCGTCTCTGCAGGCTTGGCCAGCGACGCGAGTTGGGAGACATCGAATCGCAGCCAGTCGCCGCGCTTGTCCACCACCGTTGCCGGCTCAGCGGACGCCTGCCAGGCCTGTTCAACGCGTCGCGCGCGCTGCCCCGACTTCAATTCCACCGCGCCGCTGGAATAGACGTCTTCGTAGCGCGTCTGCATAAGGCCCAGGATGACGTTCAGTTGCCCGCCTTGCACAAACACGCGTCCGCTGGTGACGGTGGCCGGCGAATGCTCGCCAAACACCCCATGCCGTCCGAAGACCGCGAACGTCACATCCTCGGCCGGGCCTGCCTTGCTGAGTGCGGCCGCGATGTTCGGCACGATGTCAGCCAGCTCCTTGTCGTCAAATACCGCGCCACCGGTGCTCAGCGTCGAGCCCTTGATCCGAATGCTCGCCAGCGCACCGCGCAGTTCGCCTGCCCTGATCTGGGCCGGGTGATCGTTCTGTGGCGCACTGCTCTCGATGGGCTCCAAGCGCACGTACCCCTGTGCCGTTTTGGATTGCGCCATGGCGTCTTTGGCGGGCATCAAACTTGTAGCTGCCAGCGTCAGTGCGGCAACAGCGACGATTCGAAACGACGTACTCACTGCATCTCCTCCACTCATTGGCAATACCCATCACGCCTGGCGTGTGCGCGGGCGGATTCTGCAGGAAGGTGCTCGATTGCGCCACAACGCCGCACCTGTGCCCCGCAAGTATTCCGTCCGGCGACGCAGCGAGGCATGGGCCTTGAAACGGACCGCTGTGGCAGGACAAGCGCATGGTCACCCTCGCCAGGATCGCAATCCGTCTAATCGAAGACGCCCTGCGTTGGTTGGTGCTGCTGTCCTGTTCGAACGAAACCCTCCGTGCCGAAAATCTCTTCCTGCGTCGTCAACTGGCGTCCCGATCGCGAGAGCACAACGACCCTACCCGGAGCGCCTACCGCGCGAGCGGTTTAGACAGTCCTGCGGCGCACTCGTTGCGCACGGCGTCGGCAATCGCGAAGATGCCAACATCGCTCTCACCATGCGCGAGGACGAAGGACACCATGAACGAAGTCATTCGCCAATCGACCATCACCTGCCCCGTTTGTGGCCATGCCAAGCAGGAGACCATGCCGGTCGACGCTTGCCAGTGGTACTACGAGTGCGAGAGCTGCAAGACCCTGCTTCGGCCCAAGGCGGGTGACTGTTGCGTCTTCTGCTCGTTTGGGACGACCCCATGCCCGTCGATGCAGCATTCGAGTTCGTGTTGTGCACACCCGCTCAGAGACTGAGCGACTCGAGGTTCAAGACGCTTCGGCTATCGCTTGGGCATGTCGCCGTGATGATGATGTCCGGCCATCGCGTCAGCCCCATGATCGGAGAGCTGCGCATCGAACCAATCATGCAGCGCTGAAACAAGCTTGGCGTCAGCCGTCCGGTAGGTCAGCTCTGCGCCGCCGTCTACGTCCCTGTATCTAAGGCAAGACTGATCAAGTCCCCTGGCCCGGCGATTGCTGCATCGAAGGCAGAGTAATAGCGCGAAGGCTGAGGATGAAGCAGCAGACGTTGGCGATGGCAGCGGAGCAAGGCGCGGGATTCGAGCGGTATCGCCGTCG
>JBGQEX010000101.1:0-15188 GCA_041496605.1 Piscinibacter sp. | reverse complement strand
TCGCGTTGCGTCTGCAGCCTCGCCCAACACCGCCTGCCCTGTTCTGACCATCCGAGACCAGGAGATCGCGCCGTGGGCAAGCCGGAAGTCATTCGTCCGGGTTCCCGGAAGCGGCCCGGCATGACGTTCCGCACTTTGGCCGGGACCGACTATCTCGTGCGGCCGATGTCGCGCTCGCAAAATCAGGTGACAGCTTGCGGCAGCCTAACTCACTAACTTAGCGGACTCGACCCGACCCCTTGCCGTCATTCGAACCAAGGATTTGAGCGGCGGCAATGCAGCAGGAGCTGACCGTCGAGCCTGGACTGCGTACTGGAACTGTCGGCCATCAGCGGCCGGTCGGCAGTGCCGCCACAAAGCAGTCAGTCAAGGATGCTTGCGGACCCTTGTCGGTCCGTCGGCTCGGTCAGAAGCGGACGTTCGGTTGACTGCCGATCCGAGGAACTCGGGTTGTTTGCGAAGGTCGCCGATTGCAATCCCTCGGTGCTCAGGCGGTCCGGCCACCGACAAGTTCGACGCTTTCCGCGGCGTCGTGAACTGGGTCGAAAACGGTTTTGCGCCGGACAGCATCACGGCTTCGGTGTCACCCGGCAACGCCGAGAAGCCGGCGTCGTGGTCTTCCTCGCGCACTCGTCCGCTGTGCGCCTCTCCCAAGAAAGCGGTCCTGAAGAGCGGGGCCACCGATCTGCACGTCGACCGTCTTCGGGCTGATACCCAGGTCTCGCGCCATCGCCTTGCTGGTCTTGCCTTCGAGCAGGCCGCTCGTCTTATCGTCGTCGGCGAGCAGGAGTTCCATGTGGCACTCTGCGGTGACGCTCGAATCTATGGAGCGGCGCGCAATTTCAGTCGGCGCAGGGCGAAGGTGGGCCGCGCCCTTTCAGCACGCGCAGCGCGTCAGAGCACGCGCCGGCGTCAGCCAACAGGATCTTGCGATCGACGTTTCGGATATCTGTGTGTCCGCAAAACGCCATCGTGACGTCGAGCTCCTTGTGCAGGATCTCAAGGCATTTGGTGACGCCGGCTTCACCCATTGCGCCAAGGCCATAAAGGAAGCTGCGGCCGATCAGCGTACCGCGCGCGCCGAGCGCCCAAGCCTTCAGCACGTCCTGCCCGCTGCGGATTCCGCCGTCCATCCAGACCTCAATCCGCGAGCCCACTGCCTCGGCGATTTCCGGCAGCGCGTTGATCGAGGAAGGCGCTCCATCAAGCTGGCGCCCGCCGTGATTCGAGACAACCACCGCGTCGGCACCGCTGTTCGCCGCGAGCTTCGCATCTTCGACGTCCATCACACCTTTGAGGATCAGCTTGCCACCCCAGAGCATCTTGACCCATTCGACATCGCTCCAATCGAGCGCCGGGTCGACCTGCTCGCGCGTCCAAGCGCCGAGCGAGGACATGTCATTGACACCTTTCGCATGACCGACGAGATTGCCGAAGCTGTGGCGCCTGGTGCCGAGCATGCCCAGAAACCAGCGCGGCTTGGCCATCAAATTGAGAATGTTGGCGAGCGTCGGTTTCGGCGGCGCCGTCATGCCGTTCTTCAAGTCCTTGTGGCGCTGCCCGAGCACTTGCAGGTCGAGCGTCAACTGCAGCGCGCTGCACTTCGCGGCCTTCGCGCGGTCAATCAGACGCTCCATGAAGTCCCGGTCCTTCATCCAATAAAGCTGGAACCAGAACGGCGCCTTCGTGTTCGCTGCGATGTCCTCGATCGAGCAGATGCTCATCGTGCTGAGGGTGAACGGAATGCCAAACTTCTCGGCCGCGCGCGCCGCAAGTATTTCGCCGTCGGCATGCTGCATGCCGGTGAGGCCGGTAGGGGCGATTGCGACAGGCATCGCTGCGTCAATGCCGACCATGGTCGTGCGCGTGCTGCGGTTGTTCATGTCCACCGCCACACGCTGGCGCAGCTTGATGCGCTGGAAGTCGCTCTCGTTGGCGCGGTAGGTACTCTCCGTCCAGGAGCCGCTGTCGACATAGTCGTAGAACATGCGTGGCACGCGGCGCTTCGCCAGGAGACGCAGGTCTTCGACACAGGTGATAACGGTCATGCGGGGACTCCGGTGATGTTGCAGGTTTATCGTTTTCGGGGCGGCGCACGCGTGACCGTCGTCTTAATGGCTCAGGCCATGGCGAGAGCCATCCGGTGCGGCGAGCAACCGACGCAGGCGGCGTCATTCCATGTGGAATACCGGCACCAACCCGCGCTGCACTGGCGCCAGATCGGCCTGCACGACCATGATGTCCGCCATGGAATGCCACCAGCGCTGCATCACCTCGGCGTGCGGCAGTTCGTCGGTCCGATGCCCGTCCCGCCGCCGCAGCACCGCGAAGAGGATGTTCGTCTCTTCGTCCAGAAAGATGCTGTAGTCGCTGATACCCGCATCGCGCAACAGCGTGCAAAGTTCAGACGATATCTCGTCATGCCGCCGCTTGTATTCGGCGGCATGCCCCGGCAGCAACTGCATCTTGAATGCGATCTGCTCCATGGCTGCTAGCTCCGAGCCGCGGCGCCGCGAACGCGCAGCAGCACCGGCACCGTGATCGTCACAAGCAGCAGCGCGCCGATCACGATCGTCATGATGATCCCCGGTACGTTCGCCAGCCCCAAGCCGTAGGTCACCATGCCGAGCGTGAATACCGCCAGCAGTACGCCGACTATCGTGCCCGCCCCGCCGGCGATGCTGACGCCGCCGAGGATCACCATCGTGATCGCCTCCAGCTCCCAACCGAGCGCGATGTTCGGCCGCGTGCTGCCGATGCGCCCCGTCAGCAGCACGGCGGCCAGTCCGGCCATCGTGCCCGCGAGGATGAAGAGCGCCAGCCGATAGCGATCGACCGGAATGCCAGCGAAGCGCGCGGCCACCGGATTCGAGCCGATCGCGTAGATGCGCCGGCCGAAGGTCGTCCCATGCAGCAGCAGCGCGAAGAGTGCGGCAAACACCAGCAGCACGACGAACTCGCGCGGGATGAAGCCGAAGACATAGCCCTGCCCCCACTCGCTCAAAGCCTCCGGGTAGTTGGTGAATGCCTGGTCGCCTAGCACCACCAGCGCGATCCCGCGAAACAGCGACATCGTGCCGATGGTCACGACGATCGACGGGATGCCGAAGCGCGTGACCAGCAGCCCGTTCAGGCTGCCGCACAGCGCGCCCACGCCGATGCCGATGACCGCGAGCCCCACAGCCGGCACGCCCTGGGTGTTCGCATAGCCCATCGCGACCGACGCCACCGCCAGGATGCCGGAGACCGAGATATCGATCTCGCGCACGATGATCAAGAGCGCCATCGCCAATGCGATGAGCGCCTTTTCGCTGAAGTTGAAGGTGCTGTCGGCCAGGTTGTTGGGGTCGAAGAATTCCTTCAGCGACAGGCCGCCGACGATGACCACCATAACCAGCACAGCCAGGAGCAGCGTTTCCCAGCGGCGCAGAACCGCGGCCCAGCCAAACCTGCCGCTGTCGGCGATGAGGTGCTTCACTGATGTTGAGGTGGTCATGTCTTTGCTCCGCGCGTGGAAGCAACCGGCCTCGCATCGCTCACGCCTGGCTCATGCATCGACAGAATCGGCTTGCCGGCGCGCTTGCCCTCTCGGGCGTTCAGCACCACCGCGACGACGATCACTGCGCCAGTGATTGCGCTTTGCCAGAACGGCGAGATCTGCACGATCGGCAAGGCGTTGTTGATCACGCCGAGAAACATCGCTCCCAGCACCCCGCCCATCACCGAGCCCACGCCGCCTGCGATGCTGATGCCGCCGATCACGCATGCGGCAATCACGTTCAGCTCGAAGCCGGAGGCGATCTCGGTGAAGGCAACTGCGTAGCGAGCCACCCAGAGGTAGCCGCAGAGCCCGGCGACCATGCCGGAGATGGCGTAGACGCTGAAGAGTCGCCGCGCCATCGGAACGCCCACATAGCGGGCCGAGCCAGGATGGTTCCCGATCGCATACAACTCGCGGCCGAAGCGCGTGTAGCGCGTGACGTACCATGCCAGAAGGGCGGCCGCGAGCGCGAACCAGACCAGATTCGTCAGGCCGAACAGCCGCTCCAGCGGGAAGTTGATGAAGGCCGGTGTCATCTGGTGCGACGACACCCAGGCTCCGCCAGACAACACGAAGATCGTTCCGCGGAAGACGCTCATGCTGCCGAGGGTCACGACGATGGGCGGCAGGTTCAGCAAGCCGATCAGCGCACCATTGATGGAGCCCAGCAGCAGCCCACAGGCCATCGCGACCGGGATCAGCACAGCCACTGGAAGGCCCGGGAACTTCTGCCCGAGCAGCGCTACCGCCATGCCGCTCAAAGCCAGGTTTGCGGCCACCGACAGATCGATGCCGCGCGTGACGATGACGAGCATTTGGGCCAGCACCATCATCACGAGAATCGACGAATCGGTCAGCAGGCTGTCGATGCTCTTGGCGCTGAGGAACAGCGGCGCGCGCGCACCGATCACCGCCACCAGCACGACCAGGATGAGCGCGAGCTGCACCTCGCGACGCTTGAACCAGTTCATGCTGCTGCTCCCATCGCGGCCGCGGCCACGCTCTCGGTTGTCGCCTCCGCGCGCGAGAATTCGCGCCGAATTCGACCCTGGTACATCACGATGATGCGATCCGACAGCCCCATGACTTCAGGCAGTTCCGACGACACCATGATGACCGCAAGGCCCTGCACGACCAGCTCACCGATGAACTGGTGCACGGCCGCCTTCGAGCCTATGTCGATGCCCTTGGTCGGCTCGTCGATGATGATCACCTTTGGCTGCGTTGCGAGCCACTTGGCCAGCACCACTTTCTGCTGGTTGCCGCCTGAGAGTTCGGCCACCGACTGGCCGAAATTGGCGGCCTTCAATTCCAGCCGCTCGCAGTAGGTGCGCGTCAACGCCAGCTCCCGGCGCCGCTTGCCCAGCAGCCAGACGCCGAACTTCGACAATTGGGGAAGGGTGACGTTGTCGCGAATCGCCATCCCCAGGTGTGCGCCCTGATGTTGTCGGTCTTCGGGCACGTAGGCGATGCCACTGTCGATTGCGTCCTTCGGCGAATGAATCGCGAGCGTCGTTCCGCCAAGCTTGACAATGCCCCGGCTCGTGGCTGTCAGGCCGAACAGCGCCTGCATCACCTCCGAGCGCCCCGCGCCGATCAGGCCGTAGAAGCCGAGGATCTCGCCGCGGCGCACCGCGAAGCTGATGCCATCGAACTCCGTCGGGTGCGACAGGTCGCGCACCTCGAGCACCGTGTCTGCGATCACCGCCGCCTGCTTCGGGTAGGTCTGCGTCACGGCGCGGCCGACCATCATCGAGATCAGCTGCTGCTCATCTGTCTCGGAAACGCGGCCTTCGCCGACGAACTCGCCGTCGCGCATCACCGTGTAGCGGTCGGCCACCGCGAAGATCTCGTCGAACTTGTGCGTGATGAAGATGACTGCAGTGCCGTGCGCCTTCAGCTGCCGGATGATGCGGTAGAGCTCCTGTATCTCGCGCTGCGACAGCGCAGCGCTTGGCTCGTCCAGAATGACGACCCGCGCGTCCTGCGAGAGCGCCCGCGCGATGGCGATGAAGTGGCGCTGCGCGATGCTCAGGTCCTTCACCCGCGCGTGCGGCGAGAGCTTCACTTCCAGACGTTCGAAGAGCTTGCCAGCCTCGCGCTCCATGCGCGCCCAGTCCACACGCGGCAGGCCTGCCGTCTTGGGGTGATGGCCCATGTAGATGTTTTCGGCGACGGTAAGCTCGTCGAACATCACCGCCTCCTGGTGCACTGCAGTGATGCCAGCGCGCATTGCAGTCAACGGCGTGTTGAAGCCGAGGGCCTGCCCGTCGAGCTTGATCTCACCGGCATCGGGTTGATAGATGCCGGTGAGAATCTTCACCATGGTCGACTTGCCGGCACCGTTCTCGCCGATGAGGGCCACGACTTCGCCGGCATAGGCCTTCAGGTGCATGTCCGTGAGGGCGCGCACGCCGCCAAAGCGCTTGCTGATGTTGTCGAGGGTCAGGATCGGATTCACGGTGCAGCCTTCTCTGTGTCAGTTCAGAAGATCTTCGCGAACTTCTCGACGTTGCCGGCGTTGTAGGTGAAGGGTGGCGCCATCGCGGCTTCGCCGTTGGCTTCCATCGTCACCTTGCCCATGCGGCCCACGGGAATCTGCTCGCCTTCCTTGCCGGTTGCAGTGCCCTTGACTGCAGCGTGGGCGAGGTAGGTCGCGGTGTAACCGAGGTCGATCGGGTTCCAGATTGCGAAGCTCTTGACTGCGCCGCTCTTGACGTGGCCAACCATCTCGGATGGCAGGCCGAGTCCGGTGACGAAGACCTTGCCGACCAGCTTCTCATCCACCACCGCCTTGGCGGCCGCGACGATGCCGACCGTCGTCGGCGCGATGATGACCTTCAGGCTCGGATTGCTGCGCAGCAGGCCCAGCGCTTCGCGATAGCTCTTGTCCGACTGATCGTCGCCGTAGACGGTTGCGACGAGCTTGAGCTTGCTGAACTCGGGCTTGGCCAGCGCCTTCTTCAGCTCGCCGATCCAGATGTTCTGGTTCGTCGCCTGTGCAGTGGCCGAGAGCACGGCGATGTCGCCACTTCCGCCGGAGGCTTCGGCCGCCATTTCGGCGAGCTTGGCTCCGATCAACGCGCTGTTCGACGGGTTGAGCTGCAGGATGCGGCCGGCCGGCGCAATGCCGCTGTCGAACGAGATCACCTTGATGCCGCGTTGTGCGGCGCGCTTGGCGATGGGCACGAGCGCATCCTTGTCGTTGGCGGAGATCACCAGCGCATCGACCTTCTGGCTCACAAGCGAGTTGATGACCTCGATCTGCGCTTCGGCGGTGGCCGACGTCGGGCCGGTATAGATCAGGTCAACGTCGCCCAATTCCTTCGCGGCTTCCTTGCCGCCTTCGTGCGCGGCGTCGAAGAAACCGTTGCCGAGGCTCTTGACGACCATCGCGATCTTGATCTTGTCGGCCGAGAAGGCCGGCCCGGCTTGCAGGACGAATAGGGCGGTGGCGGCGATGGCGATGAAACGTTTGGTCAACTTCATGGTACTGCTCCTTGCAGGTGGGGTGAAAACGGACAGCGGGAAAGAATTGATTGGGCGGGCAACGCTCAGAGCCGGTAGATGCGCATCGCGTTGTCTCGGAACAGCGCGGCGTGCTCGGCCTCGCTGGCGTCGCCGGTGACCTGGGCGAAGGCATCCCATACTGCGCGGTAGCTGCCGTAGAGGCGGTCCACCGGGAAGTTGGACGCGAACATGCAGCGATCGACCCCGAAGGCGGCTATCGTTTCCAGCACATAGGGGCGGATGCTTTCGACCGTCCAGTGATGGTCGACCATGCCCAGGCCGCTGATCTTGACGCTGACGTTGGGGCATGCCGCCAGGCTGCGCAGCCCGTCGCGCCATTGGCGCCAGCCGGCGACGCTGTTGCGGTCGACGAACATGCCGGTGTGGTTCAGGATCAGGGTCGTGTCAGGATGAGCCCGCGCAAGCTGCGCTGCCTCGGCCATCTGTGTCGGGTAGATCTGCAAGTCGAACGAAAGGCCGTACTTCTTCAGCAAGTTGAAGCCCTTGCGCCACGGCTGCTCGCGCATGAAATGGCGGCCCCCGTAATCGAACAGTGGATCGGCATGCACATTGAGAATCTGCCGGATGCCACGCACGTTGCGGTGGGCGGCATGCGCTGCCAGCAGCGCCTCGGCCTCTGGCGCAGACAAGTCCGCATACGCGACGATGCCCTGCGGGAAACCGACGGCATCGGCCATCGACTGCAACCACTGCGTCTCGGCCAACGGATCGGCTGGATCATGCCCCGCATCGATGTGCACGACCGCCAGCACCTCGACACCTTCGGCATCGGCCCTGAACTCGGCCATCTCGTGGGTCTTCGCAAGTGGGCTGTTGTCACCGACGAACGAGGTCTTGGGATTTGCCAGCCACGGGTAGTGAAGGCGCTCGAGGTTCCAAAGATGGATGTGCGGATCGACGACTCTCATCGTGCGCGCGTTCATTGCAGGTTCACGAACATGCCGCCGTCGACGAGGATCTCGGCACCGGTGATGTAGCGCGCCATGTCGGACGCGAGGAAGACGACGCTGCCCGCGATGTCCTCCGGTTGGCCGAGGCGCCCCAGCGGGATGCGCTGATTGAAGTAGGCCGTCTTCTCGGGCGTCAGGTCGTCCTTGTTGATGTCGGTGACGATGGTGCCGGGCAGTACCGAGTTGCAGCGAATGCCATAGCGGCCGAGCGCGATCGCGGCCGATTGCATCAGCGAATGCTGACCTGCCTTGGTGGGGGTGTAGTGCGTCTGAAACTCGCCGCCGACAAGCTTGCTGATCGAACTGATCGCGATGATGGCGCCACCCCGGCCTTGGTCCTTCATTCGGTTCGCGGCGGCCTGCGCGACGAAGAAGGTGCCTTCGAGATTGATGCCAACGGTCTGGCGCAGCAGTTCGGGCGGCATGTCGAGGAAAGCGTGGAACTGGCACACGCCGGCATTGGCGACGCAGATGTCGACGCCCCCGAAGTGCTCGACGGCGGCGTCGACGAGGGCCTTGGCCGTTGCGGGGTCGGAGACGTCGCCTTTGACCGCCACCGCGCCACGGCCCAGCGCCTTGATCTCGTCGATCACTTCCTGCGCGGGCGTTTTGGAGCCGGCGGCGATGGCCGGATCGTGTGCGTAATTGACGACGACGTTGGCGCCGTGTCGCGCACACTCCAAGGCAATGGCGCGCCCGATGCCCCGCGAGCCACCGGTGACGATGGCAACCTTGTTCTCTAGCAACATGACTTTGGTCTCCTCGTGCTTCACTGCCGACTGGCTGAGTAGGGAAAGGCGCCGTCCGTACCGATGCCTGTGGTCCGAGACGTTAGTGCGCGTACGGCCGGAGCAGTTTGCAATCGGGATTTAGCCGCACGCCAAAACCCGGCGCATCGAGCGCCGATGCTTTCATGCGGCCGTTCACTGGAACCGGTTCGTCGAGCAGCTGCGGGTGGAACATCGGCACCACCTGATCGGCCTTGGGCGCCATCATCAGGAATTCGGCGAACGGACTGTTGTGACGGGTGATCACGAAGTGGTAGCTGTAGACCGACGAGCCGTGCGGCACGACCAGCTTGCCGTGTGCGTCAGCCAGTGCCGATATCTTGATCAGCTCGGTGATGCCGCCGCACCAGCCCACGTCAGGCTGCAGGATGTCGCAGCATTCCATCTCGAGCAGCATGCGAAAGCCCCAGCGCGTGGCTTCATGCTCGCCGGTGCTGACGAGCATGCCGCGAGGCACATTGCGGCGCAGTTCGGCGTAGCCCCAGTAGTCGTCGGGCGGAAGTGCCTCCTCGATCCATTTGAGACCGAATTCGTTGTGCGCTGCGGTCGCCAGCCGAGTGGCGTACTCCACGTCCAGGCTCATCCAGCAGTCGTACATCAGCCAGAAGTCAGTGCCGACCTTGCTGCGCATGTCGCCGAGCAGGGCGAGGTTCTTCGCCAGGCCCTCCTCATGCTCGGCCGGGGCGTGGTGCAGAGGCAGTTTTCCGCCGATGAAGCCCATCTCCTTGGCCAGATCCGGCCGCGCGCCGGTGGCGTAGAACGTCAATTCGTCGCGAACCGGGCCGCCGAGCAGCGCGTGTACCGGTTCCTTTCGGACCTTGGCGAGCAAGTCCCACAGGGCCAGGTCGACACCTGAAATCGTGTTCATCACAATGCCCTTGCGGCCGTAGAACAAGGTCGCGTTGAACATTTGGTCCCACATCTTCTCGATGTCGGTGACTTTGGCGCCTTCGATGAAGCGGGCCAGGTGCTTCTCGACGATCCAGCAGCCGATCTCTCCGCCGGTAGTCACAGCGAAGCCGACCGTGCCGTCGCTCGCCTCGACCTCGACCACCAAGGTGCCGAGCACGTTCAGACCGAAGCTTTGGCGGCTCTGGCGGTACTCCGGGTACTTCGCCATCGGCGTCGAAACGTGATCGTCGATCCAGTGGCCCTCACCCTGGTCGTGATAGTCGGCGCCGGCGCCACGGACTGTGAACGCGCGGATGTGCTTGATGGTGGGCATGGACATGGTGTGGATTCCTGTGTGGGTTGATGGCGGCGTGCAATGACCAGAGTCAGGACGCGCGGATGGCGGCGGTGGCGACCGCGTCGCCGCGGACGGACTTCAGGCCCAGGAACAGCAGGGCGCCGATGACCGTGGTGGCGGCCAAGAGGTTCAGACCTGCGGCAGGCGATGCGAAGGCCTGCTCGGCCCAGGTCTTGACGTTCGGTGCGACAAAGCCACCGAGTGCGCCCAGAGAATTGATCAACGCGATGCCGCCGGCGGCGGCGGCCCCGCCGAGGTAGGCGGTCGGAAAGGTCCAGAACACTGGTTGCACCGCGATGAAGCCGGCCGCTGCAAAGCACAGCGCGACCAGCGCCACGAGCGGCGATCCGGCATTGACCGAGACGGCGATGCCTGCTGCCGAAACGAGCATCGTCGCCAGTGCAATCAACGCATGCTGGCCGCGGCGTTCGGCGAGCCGGGGCACTGTGTGGGCAGCCACCAAGGCGCAGATCCAGGGAATCGCGGTGACCAGTCCGACCTCGAGGCCGACCTTCTTACCCAGCAGCGCCCCGACCTGGGTCGGCAGGTAGAACACCACGCCGTAGACGCTGACCTGGATCAGGAAATAGATGAGCGCGAGGAACAGCACCCGAGCGTTGGTGAGCGCGTGCAGCACCGTGCTTGGGCCGTGGGCCGCCTTCTGTCGCTCTTCGCTTTCGATGGCTTCGGCGAGCGTCTGGCGTTCGGCGCTCGTCAGCCATTTCGCGTCGCGCGGCTCGTTGTCCAGATACCACCAGGCCCAGACACCGACGGACGAAGCCAGAAAACCTTCGACAAGGAACAGCCACTGCCAGCCCTTCAGGCCCATCACCCCGTTGAGCTCAAGCAACAAGCCCGACAGGGGACTGCCGAAGATGAAGGCCAGCGGCGCCCCGAAATAGAACATGCCGAGCACGCGGGCGCGGGCATTCGCCGGGAACCACTTGGTGAGGTAGTAGATGACCCCGGGGAAGAAGCCCGCCTCGGCGACGCCGAGCATGAAGCGAAGTGCGTAGAACGAGGTCTCGGAGTTGGCGAACATCAGCGCGGCTGACACGAGCCCCCACGAGACCATGATCCGGCACATCCAGGCGCGCGCGCCTACTCGGTGCATGATCAAGTTGCTCGGTATCTCCAGCAGCGCGTAGCCGACGAAGAATACGCCGGCACCGAATGCGAACACTGCATCGGACAGGCCACTGTCGAGTTGGAATGCCTTCTTGGCGAAGCCGATGTTGGCGCGGTCCAGGAAGGCGAGAACGTACATCAACAGCAAGAAGGGCACCAGGCGCTTGATCGCCTTGGCAGTGACCTGCTCCAGGTCGGAGCCGCGTGAAGAATTCATGGCATTTGTCTCCGGTTCTTGCGCGCAGCCCTGGCCGGGCTGCGGCGTGAATCCAGCATGTGGCCCGCCTCTGAACGTGCGGGTTGGTTTTCGCGAAACGAGGTCAGTAGGTCGCGCGCCCGCCCGACAAGTCGAACACCGCGCCAGTGCTGAACGCGCAGTCTTCCGTCGCGAGCCAGCAGATCATCGAAGCGGCCTCGCCAACTTCGAGAAGGCGACCCATCGGAATCTTCGACAGCATGAAGTCGATGTGCTCCTGTTTCATGGAGTCGAGGATTGGCGTCTTTGCGACGGCAGGCGTCACGGCATTGACCAAAACACCGGTCTTGGCGAGTTCCTTTGCGAGCGACTTCGTCAAGCCGATCAATCCGGCCTTCGAAGCGCTGTAGTGCGATGCGTTCGGGTTGCCTTCCTTGCCCGCAACGGACGCGATGTTGACGATGCGGCCGTAGCCCGCCTTGATCATGTGCGGCACGACGCTGCGGCAGGTGAGGTAGGAACCGACCAGGTTCACCTCGATGACACGCCGCCAGACGTCGGGCGCCAGCTCCCAGGTGCTGCCGTTGCCGCCGGTGATGCCGGCACTGTTGACCAGAACGTCAAGGCGACCGAGCTTGGTCAGCGTGGACTGCGTGGCGGCGTCGACCGAGGCCTCTTCCGTGAGCTCGACCACCTGCACCGCGACCTCTCCGAACGCGCCCAGCGCCTGCTTGGCCTGCAACAGGCGTTCTTCGTTGATGTCCCACAGGGCGACCGAAGCGCCAGACTTCAGCATGCGTTCGGCGACGGCATAGCCGATGCCCTGGGCACCACCGGTGATGACCGCGACGCGGCCTTTGAGGTCGAGTTGGTTCATTGTGCTGCCCCGGTGGTGGCGGGGACGGTACGCTGGCGCTGCTCCCCCAGGCCGGCGATGCCCAGGCGCATGACCTGTCCAGAGCGCAAATACACCGGGTTCGGCTTCTGTCCCAGCCCGACGCCTGGGGGCGTTCCGGTGGAGATCACGTCGCCCGGCTGCAGGCTCATGAACTGACTGATGTACGACACCAGCGTCGGAACGTCGAAGATCATCGTGCGCGTGCTGCCGTTCTGGTAGCGCTTGCCGTCGACCTCGAGCCACATGTCCAGGGCCTGCGCGTTGGGCACCTCGTCGCGTGTGACCAGCCAGGGACCGAGCGGGCCGAAGGTGTCACAGCCCTTGCCCTTGTCCCACTGGCCGCCGCGTTCGAGCTGGTAGGCGCGCTCTGACACGTCGTTTACGATGCAATAACCCGCGACATGGCTCATTGCGTCGGCCTTCGACACATATCGCGCGGTCTTGCCGATCACCACGCCGAGCTCGACCTCCCAGTCCACCTTTTCAGCACCCGGAGGGATCTCGACATCGTCGTTCGGGCCGCAGATCGCGGTGGTGGCCTTGAGGAACAGCACTGGCTCGGTCGGCACCGCCATGCCGGACTCGGCGGCATGGTCGGAATAGTTCAGGCCGACGCAGACCATCTTGCCGACGTGGCCGATGCAGGGGCCGATGCGCGGTGTACCTTCGACCAGCGGCAGGGTCGTGGGGTCGATCTTGGCGAGCCGGTCGAGGCTCGCGACGGAGAGTGTGTCGCCGGCGATGTCGGCGACCTGGGCTGACAGGTCGCGCAGTCGACCGTGGGCGTCGATCGTCGCAGGGCGTTCCTGGCCCGATGGGCCATAGCGCAGCAGTTTCATCTTGTCTCCTGTTTGAGTTCAAAGTCTGGAAGGAATGGCTGAACTCTAGGTGTCGGTGCTATATCATTCCAATCGAAACATTCGAGCATTCAATTCCAAATTGGAATGTCTCTGGAAAGGAGCCTGCCGATGTCCCTGACGCCCCGCCTGGTCAACCGTCTGCGCCTCAAACACTGGTCACTGCTCAGCGCGCTGGGCGAGACGCCCACGCTGAACCAGGCTGCGGCCCGCATCAACGTGGCGCAGCCCTCGGCGACCAAGATGCTGTCCGACATCGAGGAAGCCTTTGGCTTCGCACTCTTCGAGCGCCATGCGCGCGGCATGCGCGCGACGCCCCTGGGCAGTGAAGTGGTGGCCTACGCGCGCCAGACGCAGGCGAGCCTCGATCGGTTTCTCGAGGGACTGGACATCAAGCGGAGGGGCGGGCACGGCCACTTGGTCTTCGGCGCGATCATGGGTGCGGCGCCCGACCTCGTCGCTCGCGCGGTGGCAGACATCAAGCGCGAGCGCCCGAGGCTGAACGTGCGCATCCTCGGCGAGACCAGCGATCAGATCGGCATCCTGCTAGAACGTCACGAGATCGAGCTCGCCGTGGGGCGCTTCACGAGCCCGCTGCAGCACAACAAGTTTCACTTCACCGCACTTGCGGATGAACCCCTGCGGGCGGTGGTGCGGCGCCGGCACGCACTCGCCCGACGCCGGCGCGTGGACTGGGCCGAGTTGGTTGGTTGGCCCTGGGTGCTGCAAACCATCACCAGCCCCGCGCGTGTGCTGCTGGAAGAAGAATTCACCCGCGCAGAGGTGTCCAGCCCGTCCGATGCCATCGAGTGCACCTCGATATTCGCGACGCTTCAGCTCGTGCAGTCCAGCGACGCCATCGCCGTTCTCCCCGAATCGGTGGTGCGCGACCATATCCAGGCGCGGCTGCTGGTCGCACTTCCGATGGAAGTTGGACAGGACCTCAAGGCCTTCGGGCTGCTGACCCGCAAAGACGAGCCCTTGTCTGAGGTTGCGATGGCATTCGTCGCGCATCTGGAGCGCAACGCAACGGTGCAGGCAGTTCCGAAGGCGACAGCGGGCCGCGCAGCGGAGACCCTATCCAAGCGCTCGCTCTAAAGATTGACGCGAGCCCAGTCGACGTAGTCGGCCGGTTTGCGCCTATCCGAAGAAGGCGGTACTGAAGAGAGGCTCCACCGATCTGGAGAGCGCGAGCAGTGATCGCCTCGCGCTGGCCCCAAGGGTTCGTGTGCCCGGCGTGCAGCTCGGGCGAGAACAGTTCGTTCAGACGTGAGGGACGGCTGTACTGGCAGTGCTCGGCGTGCCGCCACCAATGCAGCGTCATCAGCGGCACGGTCTTCGAGGCGACCAAGTTGCCGCTGACGAGTTGGTTCTTCGCCATGCACCTGCTCACCCAGTCGAAGAACAACGTCGCCGCGCTCGAGCTCATGCGTCACCTGGGGGTTTGCTACAAGACCGCCTGGCTCGTCAAGCACAAGCTCATGGAGGTCATGCGGGTGCGCGAGGACTCGCGCGTGCTCGACGGGCGCGTGGAGATCGACGACGCCTACCTGGGAGGAGAACTCTCCGGCGGCAAGACCGGGCGGGGCTCCGAGAACAAGGGTCCGTTCATTGCCGCCGTGCAGACCACGCCCGACGGGCAGCCGCAGTTCGCCTGCTTTGCTCAGCAGCCGTTCACCACCGAGGAAGTCGCTGCCTTCGCGGCCAAGTCGCTGGCGACCTCGGCCAGCGTGGTCACCGATGGCTTGTGGTGCTTTCGCGGCGTGAAGGTCATCGGCGCCGAGCATGAGCGCATCGTCACCGGCGGCGGCGCAGCCAGCACCAAGCTGCCGCAGTTCAAGGCGATCAACACGCTGCTGGGCAACCTGAAGAACGCGCTCGCAGGCACCTACCACGCCTTCGACTTCGCCAAGTACGCCCATCGCTACCTCGCTGAGGCCCAGTACAGATTCAATCGCCGCTTCAATCTCGCCTCCATCTTGGCGCGCTTGCTGCGCGCCGCGTCTACCACCTCGCCTCGGCCTGCCAAGTTCATTCAAGCGGCTGAGGT
>JBGQEX010000100.1:0-15587 GCA_041496605.1 Piscinibacter sp. | reverse complement strand
TGCCGGCAATGCACCGTGGAACTTCGAGGAACCACCGACGCTGTGCGACCCCTTGCCGTCATTCGAACCAAGGATTTGAGCCGCGGCAATGCAGCGGGAGCTTCCGTTCGAGAGCGATCCGCGAAGTGGCGGTCGCGGCCAATTCCTGACGGTCGCGGGTGCCGGCTTTCGAGCAGTCCGCGTAGCCCGATCCGTGGGTTGCGCCAATGGCCGTCCCGTCCCGGTGGCGGAATACAGCTTGGCTTCGAGGATAGGTGCCTCGAGTCTGTCGCTGGTCACGGCGCCGGAGCGTCTCCGCGCTCATGCTACGCCCGACAGCGAGCGGATGCCACGACCAGCGCCAGATCAACGGAACACCGGTGCTCGCTTCTCCATCGCTGCCATCACGGCCTCGACTTGGTTGGGGCTGCCGATCAGGCGGTCCTGCTCAAACGACTCGGCCATCAGCACCGTCCCAGCGGCCACTGGCGACGCACCGTTAAGCAGGCGTTTGGCGGCACGTACCGCATCCGGGTTGCTCGCACCTATCTGCTGCGCGATGACACGCGCCTCGGCCAGCGGATCGTCGCAGACGCGCGTCGCCAGCCCGAGCTGCTGCGCCTCGCGGCCGCTGACGATGCGGCCGGTAAAGATCAGTTCGCGGGCGATATCGCTGCGCGTCAGCTCGGTCAGGAGCACGCAGCCCGACATGTCGGGAACGATGCCCCACTTGATCTCCATGGCCGACAACTTCGCGTCGGGATGCACGCAGCGCAGGTCCGCGCCGAGTGCGATCTGCAGGCCGCCGCCGTAGGCCACGCCGTGCACCGACGCGATCACCGGCACCGGCAGCTCGCGCCAGCCCCAGGCGACCTGCTGCGGCACGTTGGCGATGCCATGCGTGCGGGAGACGATGTCGGTCAGCATGCCGCCCAGCGTGCGCGAGGCCATGCCCTGGAATAGGCCCATGTCGAGCCCGGCGCAGAAGGCCGAGCCCTCGCCGTGCAGCACCACCGCCCGCAGCTTCGGCTCCCGCCGCAGGCGCTCGATGGCGGCGAGCAGCGCGTCGAACATCGCGATGTCGAGCGCATTCATCTTGTCCGAGCGCACCAGCGCCACCTCGGCAACGCCCTGCGCATCCACTGTGACTCTGACCCGATCGTCGCTCATGGCACCTCCGTGCTGTCGTTGCTGACGCGATTTTGGCGCCGCGTCGATGCGGCGGACCAAGTCGGTTGCGATGACACAACCATCGGTTTCGGCGTCTGCAATTTCCCCAATCCAAAGTCAGGACTTGGATAGGTTCGGGAGTGCGTGGCGTGGTGCTCGGCGCCACGTCACCTGGGCAGCCACGACCGGTCGGCGTCGGAGTCAGGCGGCGTGTCATCAACGCCAAAAAGGTTGACAATGGTTTTGACGAGAGCAATCGACCGCTTGCCATTGCTGGGTGCTCGTTATGAATGCTGGAATTCGGACCCGAATGTTGCGCGTCAGTGCGGCGGCAGTGTGTGCTGTGCTGGCGGAGGTCTGGTGGGTGGGTGGCAACCGGCCCGGCGAAATCGTCGTCTCGACGCCGCAGACGGTTGCGCCGGACACCGCGCCCGGACCCCTGCAGGGCGCGGCTGGCAAGGCGTCAGCCTGGGGCGCCTCGCCGTTCGGCGACGGACCGGTGGTGGTCGGGCCCGATGGCCCGCTGTATGACTCCGAACTGAGCCCGTTCCGCGCCCAGGTACAGCGCTTCGAGTCGCTGCGCAGCCAGATCGAGTCGCTGCCCGACCCTAGCGCCGAATTGCTGCAGGTGGCACGTAGTCTGTGGGCGGACTTGCCGCGCCAGATGGCCACCGGCGAGCTCAACCCCACCGAGGCCCTGCTCCTGAGCGGCGCGCTGCTGGAACTCCTCGAGCCCGATGCGCAGCTGCGTGCCGCCGAGTTGGCACAGTTCGGTGCGCAGTACCTGCCAGCCGCGAGTGACGAGTCGAGTTAAGTTGGATTGGAAGCCTGTGGGGTTGGGTCGGTTAACGCTCGCGTAGTGACCTGACTCAGCAGGTCTGGCCGGTTTTCGCGCCGCGTACAAGTCGACCCAGGAACGGAGCTTGCTGAGGACCTCGCGGGCGAGTACCGGCACGGCGCGAAGGCGTCCGCGAAACGGGTGGTGATTCGGTCCAAGATTGCGACCCGCATCGGGCTCTGATGGCGAACGAATTGCCTTGTCCAGAAACGGATGACGCGGGCTCTCGCGCATCGCGATACGTCCGCTGTCAACGTCAGCTTTGTGCCGCCCAATTGCAGCCGGCGAATGGCTGGAGCGGGTCGACCGCGGGCTCTCGCTGATCTGATCGCGCCGCTCTGAACCTGACGATTGAGGCGGGTCGCCATAGAGCCGAAGAACGCCGTGTCGCGTGGTGCGGCAGCGCGCAGCGGCCTTCGTCGTCCATATCCGGGCCCTTCGTCGGGGCATGTCCCTAACCTTGGGGATGGCATGCGCAGGTCGATCGGTCAGCATCGAACCGTCATTCCGCTGCGGCGCCGACGCTCCGCATAGCATCCCCTGGAGGTGCCGATGACGGTCTTGTGCGGATGTTTTGTCGACGGGCTGTGGGCCATCAACGAGACGGCGAACGCATGGGTCTGGTTGCGTAACCGCGGCTGGCGCAAGCTCGACAACTCGTCGACTCAGATCTGCACCCGGCTGCTCGCGCTGGCGGCCCTGGCCAAACAGCGCAACGTGGCGATCTCGTTGCACGAAGAGCAGCGCGGCGGCGACCTCGTCATCACCGAGATCTACGACTACGCCGCCGGCGGCGCCATGGGGCCGACCGAGGAAGTCAGCTTCGCAGTCAACGAATGCGTCTACGGCTGGACGGCGGCATACGCTCAGCGCGGCACTCATGTGACGGTGCGCGTGCGGCTGGTGCCCGATGCAGGCATTTCGGCCGCGACCATGAACACACTGCGCGACACCTGGCGGCGCGGCATCGAAGACAAGTGGAGCAACCGCTTTGGATGCTGCGACAGCGCCGGGTGCGACTGCCGCTGCGCGCTGACGTTCTCGGTCGAGTGGGTCGACAGCAACGAGCACAACACGGTGGCCGTGCACGTGGGGCCAAGCCGCAGCGATATGACAAACTGGGACACGATGGACACCGGTGATGTCGCGTCGCACGAGTTCGGCCATATGCTCGGCCACCCGGACGAGTACCCCGACGCCGCCTGTCCGCGCCGCAGCCCGGTCAGCACCGGGACCGTGATGGACGACAACACAGAGGTCGTGGAACGCCTGGTCCGGCCTTTCTGCGACCGCCTCGGTGAAACGACATCGGCCCTTTGAGGTGCTGTAATGCCCACTGATTCCAAGTCCATCCCGATCGGCACTCCCCCGGTGCCCGACCGGGTCGTCCGTGGCCTGCAGGCGGCGATCGCCGACCCGGGATCGCGACCGCAGGCCTATATCCGTCTGCGCGCATCCGGCGGTGTGCGCGGGGAGGCGTACGATTTCGAATTCCGCATCGATGCCGCCGGGCGCACCCACACCCACCTGCTCGACGAGCTCAAGGGCCGCCGCCAGTCCGCGCCAGTAGCGGCCGATATGGCCGCCGACCCGAAGCGGTTCGCGACCCTGGCGCGTGCGCTCGACATCGAGGCGCTGATGCGCGCCGAGGCGCCGAGCGGCGGATTCCCGCCCGACAGTGTCGTCGGCCGCCTCGAGGTGAGCGACGGCGAGCAGACCGCGACATTCCTATTCCTGGCTGACGAGCAGCAGGCCGAGCGCGCGCGCCGTCGCGCGCCGGACTCCCTTCACAAGGCCGTCGACGCGGTCTTCCGCGCCGCCGCGGCGACACTCGGCGCCGACGACGTCAGGCCCTGAACGGGCCAGCAACGCGCGACCCCTCCGATCCTTCAACCCCAAGGAGCCCTGACCATGGCCTGGCATGACAACGTTCACGTCGACGCCCTGTGGACCATCAACGAACACGCCAATGCGTGGGGATGGATCGACGGCGCCTGGCGCAAGTTCGACGACAACCACGAGGACTCGGTGATCAACATGGCGATCCTGTGCGCAAACGCGAAAGCCGGCGGGCGCAACATCAACGCGCGCATCGAGGACAACCGCCTGAAGGAGATCTACGTATGGTGAAGCCGGGCGGTTCGCGTCCCGTAGCGCTGAGCCAGCGCCAGGTGGACGACTTGGCGCGTGGACAGCACGCGGACATCTCGCCACGGCTGCATGCGGCTCGCATGCAGCCGCCGACGCCGACGGCAACGCCGGCGGCCGTGAGCGCGGCCAGCGGGCCGGTGCCGCTGGCCGCCAAGGACATGCAGAGCATCGTGCGCAGCGGTGCCGCACCGGTCCGCGTGCTGCAGCGCATCGCTGCGGCGACGCCAGCCGCGGCGCCGTCGGCCAAGGCGAAGGGAAAGGTGCAGGCGGTTTCGCGCCAGGCCAGCGGCAGCGCGCCGACGCTGCTGCCGACGAAAGGCTCGGACCGCGGTTGAGGGCCGGCCACCCGACTGCGGCAACGACAAGCAGTCTTTTCCAAACGAGGTGTGAGCCTGGAGCGGCCTGAGATCGGCGACGCTTACGGCCACAGAAGCGCCGGTCCGCCGAGCAGGCACGCGCCCGCATGCCGAAAATCGCCAAAGCAAGAAGGTCCGCGACGAGAAGACTGGCGCCGACAATCGCAAGGGTTGAAGGCGACGGCGCGCAACAGCGGCGTTGCGCCGGGCGCGCGCATCGCCGACAGGCCGCTCGGGCGGTGGCCGTGAGGCGAGGTCATCCCTTGCCGTTGTCGCGATGTTGGAAGACCACTGGCGTGCGGACGGTCAACTCGCTAGCATCAAACTTGACCGGTTCCCGAGTGAATCGCCGGCGCTGCGCCTCTGCCCATTCAGGCTTGTGCAAGGAGTTCGATATGACCCACACGCTCGATCACCGTGACTTGCAAGATCCGGCTGAGGAACCCCGCGTGCGCGAGGTCAACCTGTCGCGCCCCTTTGTTTGGCTTCGCCTGGGTGCGCGCGATGTCGTGCACCTGCCTCGCGCGAGCCTCGGCTTCGGCGGTGTGGTTGCCGCGATCGGGTTGCTGCTGATGGTGGTGACCTGGAAGGCCACATACGTCGCGCCGGCCTTGCTCGGGGGCTTCCTGCTCGTGGCACCGTTCCTCGCCATCAACCTGTATGCGCTGTCGCACCAGCTCGAGCAGGGTCAGGCCGCCAACACCGCCGAAGCCTGGGGTGCATGGCGCGCCAACGCAGACTCGATCGCGTTGTTCGGTTTGATACTGGCGCTCGCCTATATCTTCTGGGAGCGGCTCGCGGCGATCGTGTTCGCCTTCTTCTACAGCGGCCAGGCGCTGCACCTGTCGCGGTTGCCAATGGAACTTCTGCTGTCGGGTCAATACGTCGGGTTGCTGTTCGCATTCGTTGCCGCGGGCGCGGTGCTGGCGGCCATCGTGTTCGCGCTCAGCGTCGTCAGCGCACCGCTGTTGGTGGACCGCCCGGTCGACGTGATCACTGCGACGCTGACGAGCCTGCGCTGCTGCGCCCGCAACCCCGGGCCGATGCTGTTGTGGGCCGCGCTCATTGCGACATTGACCGCAGTCGGATTCGCCACGCTGATGCTCGGCCTGATCGTCATCTTCCCCTGGCTCGCGTATGCCAGCTGGCATGCCTACCGTGACCTGGTTGAGGTATGACGCGTTGAACGCCACGTTGCGTACCACCTCTCCTTTAGCCCGTGGCTCATGGGGTGGCAAGTTCTTGCCGCAACTTGCTGGGTTTGGTCCCTTCACGGGGACGAGGCGTTCAAGGGTGTCGCCGGACGCGGCCTGGGTGGGACAGAGCTTTCGATAAGCCTGTCGGAGGTCATTCACGAGAGTTGATCGACTCGAATGCGCGGCTCGCATTGCTTGCATCGGCCGCGTCGGCCTGCCCGGTCTCCCGTTGGGCGTCGTTGAGTGTCCGCGCCCTCATTGTCACTGGACCGACTGCTGTCGTCCGTGGGCAGCAGCTTTCCGGCGGCGATGCAACCAGCGATCACTGCAGTACCTTGTTAAGCTTGACCGGGCTCTCGTCCGAACGATTGAAAGACCTATCTACCGTGGTCTTCATCCGTCATTCATTGCGAATCCATATGAGCAACTTTCCGAAAGACATCTACAGCGAGCCCAGCGACATCGAAATCGACACGCTCGCAAACCTCGGCCCGCTGCGCGGGATGGCGGGCGTCTGGCAGGGCACGCGCGGGCTGGACGTGAAGCCCAAGGTCGACGGCCCGAAGAAGCAGGCGTATGTCGAGCGCATCGAGCTGCAGCCGATCGATCCACAGACCAATGGGCCGCAGCTGCTGTATGGCCTGCGCTATCACACGCACGTCACCAAGCCCGACCAGGTGAAGACCTACCACGACCAGGTCGGCTACTGGCTGTGGGAGCCGGCCACAGGCACCATCATCCACACGCTGACCATCCCGCGTGGGCAGGTGGCGATGGCCGCGGGCCAGGCCAGTGCCGACGCGACCTCGTTCGAGCTGGTGGCGACACAGGGCCTGGACACCTACGGCATCTGCTCGGCGCCGTTCCTGCACCACGCGTTCCGCACCACCGAGTTCCGCATCAACGTCTCGACCAGCCCGGACGGCACATGGACCTACATCGAGGACACGGTCCTTCAGATCCTGGGCCAGGACCAGCCCTTTCACCACACCGACCGTAACACCCTGACGAAGATCGGCGAGCCCACGCCAAACCCGCTGATGCGCGGCTGACATGGTGTCTCCACGCTCCTGCTGTGCGGGGCACTCCTGGCCGAGTCGCCTCGAACCAGTCGCCGTCGCCCGAAGGCATGGGCGACGGCTGTAACGGTGGTGGCCGTAGCCAATCGGCACTGGCGAGCCCACCCCGTCGGGAGCAAACTCACAGTTTGGTGGCCATTGCGCTCGAATGGAGGAACGCACCATGGACGGTCGAGACCAATTGAAGGCGACGGTCGATTCGCTGGTCCAGTCCGGCAAGGGCATCCTGGCTGCCGATGAAAGCGGCCCGACGATCGCCAAGCGGTTCAAGGGGATCGGCGTGGAGTCGACCGAGGAGAATCGGCGCGCATACCGCAATCTGCTGCTGGCGGCGCCCGGGCTCAGCGCGTTCATCAGCGGCGTCATCCTGTACGAGGAAACGCTGATCCAGCGCGCCGACGACGGCACCCCTTTTCCGGAACTGGCCGCGCGCTTGGGCCTCGTGTCCGGCATCAAGGTCGACGCCGGCAAGATCGCGCTCTCGCATGCGCCGGGCGATGAGATCACGCAGGGGCTCGACGGGCTCGCGAAGCGCCTCGGCGCCTACAAGGAGCAAGGCGCGCGGTTCGCGAAATGGCGTGCGGTCTACAACATCTCCGACACACTGCCGAGCCGGCTCGCGATCGAGGCCAACGCGGATGCGCTGGCCCGTTACGCCGCGATCTGCCAGGACGAGGGCGTCGTGCCGATCGTCGAGCCCGAGGTGTTGATGGACGGCGGTCACACCATCGAGCGCTGCGCCGAAGTGACCGAAGCCGTTCTGCACGAAGTCTTCCATGCCCTGCATCGACACCGGGTGGTTCTCGAACACATGCTGCTGAAGCCGAGCATGGTCGTTGCCGGCAAGGAGCAGGCGCGACAGGCCCCGGTTGTCGAGGTCGCCGCTCAGACGGTCCGCATACTGAGGCGAACCGTGCCGGCGGCCGTGCCGGGCGTCTTCTTCCTGTCCGGTGGACAGACGCCCGCCGAGGCGACCGCCCATCTCGACGCGATGAACCGGCTCGGGCCGCAGCCATGGGCGCTGAGCTTCTCGTACGGGCGCGCGCTGCAGGACCCGGTGCTGCAGGCCTGGAAAGGGCAGGCCGCCAATGCGCGCAGCGCTCAGGACGCGTTGCTCGAACGAGCGCGTTTGAATGGCGCGGCGCGCGAGGGACGGTACGACGCGGCGATGGAGGACGCTGGTCGGCAGCGGCCCGCGAAAGGAACCTGAGCTCACCCGGCCAGCGTGGTGCCGCCGTTGCCGCATCGGCGATCGCGTCCATCGGCGCGGTCGCCCTGGCGACGCACGACATGGCTTGCGCAGTGCGGTACGACGAGGCATTGGGTTTCACCGTTCAGCATGGCGACGAGAACGTCGAGAAAGTTTGAGCGAGTCGATCTGGTGGGCGGTAGCTGTCCTTCGATTCGACGCTCTATCGGTTCGGCCGGCGTGCGCCACGGCCCTTGCTGGCCGGCTGCGCATCCATCAGATAGGGCTCGACCACCTGCGTGATCCAGTTCAGGATTGCCTGCACGCGCGGCGCAATCTGGCGCCGATGCGGGTAGAGCAGCGACACCGGCATCGGCGCGGCAGTGAATTCGGGCATCACGTCCACGAGCAGGCCCGCATCGACCAAACGCTGCGTGCCGCGCACGGGCGCCTGGATCAGCCCGAGCCCGGCCAGACAGGCCGCCTGGTAGGCATCGGTGCCGTTGACGACAATCGCGCTGCGCATCGGGTGCACGCGGACCACGCCGCCATCCTGGTACTCCCAGCCGGCGCCCTGCGTGCCGAGCTTGGCGGCGTAGTGGACGATGCGATGCTGCGCCAGGTCTGCGAGCGTCGATGGTGTGCCGTGCGTGCGCAGGTACGCTGGGCTGGCCACGTTGCGCATCTTCATCAGCCCGAGCGGACGAGCGACCAGATCGGCATCGGCAAGTGGGCCGACGCGCAACACGCAGTCGAACCCTTCCTGCACCAGGTCCACACGGCGATCGGTGGTGCTGATGCCCACCTCGAGCAGCGGATGCGCCGAGAGAAACTCCGGCAGCCGCGGGATGATCAGGTCGCGCGCCAGCGCATTGGGCAGGTCGATGCGCAAGCGGCCTCGCAAACCGCTTGCCGCAGGCTGGAACATCGCCTGCAATTGTTCCGCGTCGACGATCAGCTCCTTGCAGCGCTCGAGGAACTGCTCGCCGTCCGGCGTGAGCCGAACGCGACGGGTGGTGCGCTGCAGCAGCCGCGCGCCCACGTGTGATTCGAGTTGCTGTACCGCCGTGGAAACGCGCCCTTTCGCAAGCCCGAGCTGATCGGCGGCGCGCGTGAAGCTCCCCAGTTCGGCGACGCGGGCAAAGATGCGGAGCTCGTCCAGTTCCATCGTCAGATTGTCCTTGCCATAAGAACAGTGTGACCGTTTGAGACCACTTTATCCTTTCGGCGTGAATTCCTAAAGTCTCCCCATCGCAACCCGTTCCATCGTCAAGGAGACCGACATGACCGAATCCACCACGCGCATCGCGCTCGTCACCGGCGCGAGCCGCGGCCTGGGCCGCAGCACCGCGCTAAAGCTCGCCGAACAAGGCGTCGACGTGATCCTCACGTACAAGGGCAGCGAGAGCGAGGCGCATGCCGTGGTGCGCCAGATCGAGGCGCTCGGCCGCCGGGCCGTGGCGCTACAGCTCGACGTTGCCGACAGCAGGAGCTTTGCCGCGTTCGCCGAACGCGTGAAGACCGTCTTGGCGAACACCTGGCACCGCGAGCGGTTTGACCACCTCGTCAACAACGCCGGCATCGGCCTGCATGCGTCATTCGCCGAGACCACCGAAGAGCAGTTTGACCAGCTCACCAACGTCCACCTCAAGGGCACGTTCTTCCTGACGCAGAAACTGCTGCCGCTGATCGAGGACGGCGGGCGCATCGTCAACACGTCGACGGGCCTGGCCCGCTTCACGTTCCCGGGCTACGCCGCGTATGCCGCGATGAAGGGCGGCATCGAGGTGCTGACCCGCTACATGGCGAAGGAACTGGGCTCGCGCGGCATCACAGTCAACACCATCGCGCCGGGCGCCATCGAGACCGACTTCGGCGGCGGCGTGGTGCGCGACAACCCGCAGGCCAATGCGCAGATCGCAGGTGTCACCGCGCTCGGCCGCGTGGGATTGCCGGACGACGTGGGTGGTGCGGTCGCGGCGCTGCTGTCGGACGGCAACCGCTGGATCACCGGCCAGCGCATCGAGGTGTCGGGCGGCATGATGCTCTGACGTGCCGCGTCGGCGTGAGCACTTTCGATGACCGCTTCAAACATGGCCAACTGGTCGGTTGGATGACCGGTGGGAGTCTTCTTTGATGGTCGTGGTGGCAGGCTGTGGGCAAGTGGGCAGAGGCTCGCGCGGTGGCTTCAGGTGCTCAGAACTGCGCGTCGCTCAGGCCCAGCGTGGTGGCCGCACCGTGGAGCACGGTGTCGCGCAACGCACTGGCCTCCGGCAGCATGTGCAGCGCGTAGTGATGCGCCGTGATGCGCTTCGCGGCGAGGAAGTCGGCGTGCGCATCACCGCGCGCGAGTTGCGCGGTCGCGGCGTCTGCGGCGCGAGCCATCAGCCAGCCGCCGATCACCGTGCCGCACAGCTTCAGGTACGGCACCGCGCCCGCCGCGGCCTCGCGGCCCGGGGCGGCGAGCAGCCAGTCGGTCGCCTCCGAGAGTGCGCGCAGCCCGGTGACCAGCGACGCAGCCATGGCGCCAAGAACGGCATCGCCGTGGCTGCCGACCGCGGCCGCGTCATCGCTCATCATGGCGATCAGCCGCTTCATCGCAACCCCGCCGTCGCGCGCCAGCTTGCGTCCGATCAGGTCGTTGGCCTGGATGCCGGTCGTGCCTTCGTAGATCGTCGTGATGCGCGCGTCGCGCAGGTGCTGCGAGGCGCCGGTTTCTTCGATGAAGCCCATGCCGCCATGGATCTGCACACCGTCCGACGTGATGGCGAGCGCGTTGTCGGTGCACCAGCCCTTGACGACCGGGATCAGCAGGTCGACCAGCGTCTGCGCGCTCTGCCGGGTCGCGCTGTCTGCGTGGCCGTGGGCCCGGTCCATCTGGCCGGCGGTGTAGTAGGCCAGCGCGCGCATCGCCTCGACACGCGCCTTCATGTCCATCAGCATGCGGCGCACGTCGGGGTGGCCGATGATGGTCGCGCTCGGCGCGTCTTCACGGCCCAGCGTCTTGCCCTGCACGCGGTCGAGCGCGTACTGGCGGGCCTGCTGGTAGGCACGATCCGAGATCGCCACCCCTTCGAGCCCGACGTTCAGGCGGGCGTGGTTCATCATCGTGAACATGCAGGCCAGGCCTTGGTTCGGCTCGCCGACCAGCCAGCCGATGGCGCCCGGGCCTTCGCCGAACGACATCACCGCGGTGGCGCTGCCGTGGATGCCCATCTTGTGTTCGATCGACGCGCACACCAGGTCGTTGCGCTCGCCCAAGGAACCGTCGGCGTTGACGAGGAACTTCGGGCACAGGAACAGCGAGATGCCCTTCACGCCCGCGGGCGCATCCGGCAGGCGCGCCAGCACGAGGTGGATGATGTTCTCCGCCATGTCGTGCTCGCCCCAGGTGATGAAGATCTTCGTGCCGCTGATGCGGTAGCGGTCTCCTTCCGGGACGGCCTTGGTGCGGATGGCGGCGAGGTCGGAACCGGCCTGCGGTTCGGTGATGTTCATCGTGCCGGTCCAGCGCCCTTCGACCATGGCCGGCAGGTAGAGGCGCTTCAGCTCGTCGCGGGCGTGGTGGGTGATCGCCTCGACCGCGCCGAGCGTCAGCATCTGGCACAGCGAGAACGCCATGTTCGAAGCCTTCCACATCTCCAGCACTGCGGTCGACAGCAGCGTGGGCATGCCCTGCCCGCCGAACTCGGTGCCTGCGGGCATGCCGTTCCAGCCGGTCTCGCAGAATCCCGCGTAGGCTTGCTTGAAACCGTCGGCGGTGCTCACGACGCCGTCGTTCCAGCGGCAGCCCTGCACGTCGCCTTGTTTGTTGATCGGCGCCAGCACGTTGGACGCGAACTTCGACGCCTCCTCGAGAATCGCCTCGACCAGGTCGCCGGTGACTTCTTCATGGCCGGGCTGGGCCAGCACGGCGTCGAGGCCGCCGAGTTCCTTCATCGCGAACAGCATGTCGCGCAGCGGGGGATCGTAGGTGCTCATGGGGTTGTGTTCCTGAAAGAGTGATTTGATTAGCGACGAAGTTCAGCTTGAGCTTTTCGCCGAGCAGTCAGCGAGAGAGGGTCATCCCGGCGGACGCCGGGATCCACGGCTTGAAGGCCCGCGAGCGTCGACCGAGCACGCGCACCCCGAACGAGTGGATACCGGCATTCGCCGGTATGACGGCCGTGTTGGCATCACGCACGATGTGAGACCTCGGTGGCTGAAGAATGTCGCTATTCAAGAGGAGTGATGAAGCTCAATGGCCTTGCTGCGCGACCTTGTTGCCGCGCAGCGCGAGCAGCTCGCCGACCAGGCCGCGGCGGAACGCCAGCACGCAGACCACGAAGATTACGCCCATGATCACCGTGACCCAGGGCCCGACCTTGTCGGCGAGTTCGTTCTCGAGCGCCACGATCGTGAAGGCACCGACGGCCGGCCCGAACAGCGTTCCCAGGCCGCCGAGCAAGGTCATCAGCACGACCTCGCCCGACATGTGCCAGTGCGCGTCGGTCAGCGAGGCGAGCTGGAACACGAGCGACTTCATGCCGCCGGCCACACCGGCCAGGAAGGCCGACAGCACGAAGGCGAGCAGCTTGTAGCGCGCCACGTCGTAGCCGAGCGAAATGGCGCGCGGCTCGTTCTCGCGGATCGCCTTCAGCACCTGGCCGAAGGGCGAATTGATGGTGCGATGGATCAGCCAGAAGCCGGCGCCGAAGACCGCGAACACGAAGAAGTACATCGTGATGTTGTTCGTGAGGTCTATCAGCCCGAACAGCTTGCCGCGCGGCACGCCCTGCAGCCCGTCTTCACCGCCGGTGAACGGCAGTTGCACCGCGAAGAAGAACACAAGTTGCGCCAATGCCAGCGTGATCATCGTCAAGTAGATGCCCGATCTGCGGATCGACAGTGCGCCGAACAGCGCGCCCAGCACCGCCGCCACGCCGCCCCCGGCCAGGATAGCGAGTTCGGGCGTCACGCCGTAGTGCTTGCTCAAGCCCGCGCACACGTAGGCTGCGGCTCCGAAAAACGCCGCATGGCCGAACGACAGCAGGCCGGCAAAGCCGAGCAGCAAGTTGAAGGCGCAGGCGAACAGTGCGAAACACAGCACCTTCATCAGGAAGGTCGGGTAGACGACGAACGGGAGAATCGTGCCGGCCGCGATCAGCAGCGTGTAGCCGATCGTCTGGCGCGACCATCTGGTCTCGGCGCCTGTCGCGGGATAGGCAGTGGTGGTGGTGGTCATGGAGATTCCTTCAAGCCTGCTTGCCGAACAGGCCGGCGGGGCGAACGAGCAGAACGACGATCATGATCACGAAGATCACGACGCCGGATGCTTCCGGATAGATCACCTTGGTCAGGCCTTCGACGATGCCGAGGGCGATGCCGGTGACGATGGAGCCCAGGATCGAACCCATGCCGCCGATCACGACCACCGCGAACACGACGATGATCAGGTTCGAGCCCATCAGCGGATTCACCTGCACCACCGGTGCGGCCAGCACACCGGCGAAGCCGGCCAGCGCCACGCCGACAGCGTAGGTCGCGGTCACCAGCACCGGCACGTTGATGCCCAGCGCCTGCACCAGTTGCGGCCGTTCGGTGGCGGCGCGCAAGGTGGCGCCGAGCGGCGTGCGCTCGATCAGGTACCAGGTGCCGAAACACACCGTGAGCGAGGCCACCACCACCCAGCCGCGGTACAGCGGCATGAACATGAAGCCCAGGTCGGCGCCGCCCTGCAGCGCCTCGGGCACCGGGTAGGTCTCGCCCGAGATGCCGAAGAAGTAGCGCATCGAGCCTTCGGCGACCAGCGCCAGGCCGAAGGTCAGCAGTAGCCCGTAGAGGTGATCGAGCTTGTACAGATGGCGCAGCATCAGCCGCTCGACCAGCACCCCGAGCACGCCCACCACCGCCGGCGCCACCAGTAGCGCGACCCAGTAGTTCATGCCGAGGTGGTTCAGCCCGAGCAGCGCCAGGAACGCGCCGAGCATGTACAGCGCGCCGTGCGAGAAGTTGATGATGTTGAGCAGGCCGAAGATGACCGCCAGCCCCAGGCTCAGCACGGCATAGAACGAGCCGTTGATGAGCCCGAGCAGCAGCTGCCCGAACAATTCCTGTGAGGTGATGCCAAAGATTTGCATGCCGGTGTCCCGTCGGGGTGAAGCCGGCGCACCGCCCGGGTGGGGGCGGTGCCGCGGCGGATTGGCTTACTTGGCGAGCAGCGGGCAGGTCGATGCCGCGAGCGGCTGGAATGCCTCGGCTGCGGGAATCGTGGCGCGCACGTTGTAGTAGTCCCAGGGCGTGGTCGACTCTGCCGGCTTCTTCACCTGCAGCAGGTACATGTCATGCACCATGCGGCCGTCGGCGCGGATCGTGCCGTTCTTCGCGAAGAAGTCGTTGACGGGGGTCTTCTTCATCTGCGCCATCACCTTCGCGGTGTCGTCGCTGCCCAGCGCCTTGACGGCCTTCAGGTAGTGCATGGTCGACGAGTACTGGCCGGCCTGAACCATCGTCGGCATGCGCTTGTGCTGGTCGAAGAAACGCTTGGACCAGGCGCGGGTGTCGTCGTTGAGGTTCCAGTAGAAACCTTCGGTCAGGTACATCGACTGCGTCGCCTTCAGGCCGAGCGAATGCACGTCGCTGATGAACATCAGCAGCCCGGCGAGCTGCTGCTTCGGCGTGATACCGAACTCGGCCGCCTGCTTGATCGAGTTGATGGTGTCGCCGCCGGCGTTGGCCAGCCCGATGATCTGCGCGCCCGACGACTGCGCCTTGAGCAGGAAGGACGAGAAGTCGCCGCCCGGGAACGGGTGCCGGACCGAGCCCACGACTTCACCGCCGTTGGCCTTGACGACCGCGCTCGCATCCTTTTCCAGCGAATGGCCGAAGGCGTAGTCGGCGGTCAGGAAAAACCACTTCTTGCCGCCCTGGCTGACCACCGCCTTGGCGGTGCCGTTGGCCACCGCATAGGTATCGTAGGTCCAGTGCACGGTCACGTCGTTGCAGTCTTCGTTCGTGATGCGGGTCGACGCCGCACCCGAGATCAGCGCGATGCGGTTCTTGTCCTTCGCGATCTTCTGCACCGCGAGCGCAACCGAGGTCGTCACGAGTTCGCTGACGGCGTCGACGCCACCGCGCTCGAACCACTCGCGCGCCTTGTTGGCGGCGATGTCGCCCTTGTTCTGGTGGTCGGCCGAGACCATCTCGACCTTGAACGCGGGCTTTTCCTTGGCGATGAAGTCGTCGATCGCCATCTGCGTGGCGATGATCGCGCCCTTGCCGGCCAGGTCGGAATAGACGCCCGACAGGTCGGTCAGCACGCCGATGCGCACGACGCCGTCGGACACCTGGGCCTGAGCAGCCGGGGCCAGGGCTGCGCTGAGCGCGGCAACGAGGGTGAGGGTCTTGAATTTCATGGATGTCTCCGGAGTGTGGGAACGGGAAGAAAGAAATGACCTGACTAGCGACGAAGCTCAGCTCGAGCTCTTAGCTGAGCGACCAGCAGAGAGGCCGTCATCCCGGCGAACGCCGGGATCCACTGCTTGAAGGCCCGTGAGCGTTCACAGAGCGAGCAAACCCTGAACGAGTGGATACCGGCGTTCGCCGGTATGACGGCCGTGTTGGCATGACGCATGGCGTGGCCTCGGTGGC
>JBGQEX010000099.1:0-15743 GCA_041496605.1 Piscinibacter sp. | reverse complement strand
CACCGTCGGCGCCATGTGCAGCAAACATAGTCTCAGCGCAAGCGAACCGCAATGCCTGCGTCAGCCAACACGTTGAGCGTCGGCTTTCGGATGGCCAAGGGAAGCGAGCTGACCGACCGCAAGGGGTCGGCAGTGACTGTTCGACCCGCAAGGGAGCAGTCATTCGATCAGCTTTCGGCGACGAGGGGCATCGAACGCAGTTGAGGGCCTCCCGGGACCATGCGTCGCCGCGATCGCTCCCGGCTATGTCAGCAGTGCCCTGATACCGGTCGGTGGCGGCGCCGAAATCTGATTCCCGAGCGACTGCAATGTGTCGGAGACCGTGAGGTCGAAGGCCGACCCCGACGGCCAGCACACGCTGCATTGCAGTCGGCCACCGCGGCATGGTGACGGACGGCAGGGGGTCGAGATGCGTTTTTCACAAGGGCGGCTCGTACGGCGGCTGACTGGCCTGAAGCTGACCGACGACCGCCAATGACGGCTCCGGCCGCCGGCGCTGTCCTTCGCAGCCGAAGTTCCGGCAGCGCTTGACGGCCATAAGCACCGGCCTTCGCGAGCTTGTCGGCCGAAGCGAGCATCAGCTCGGCGACGCCCGGCCAGTCGGTGCCGTAGATGCGCTGCATGTAGTCCGCCAGCGAGTGCGAGTGCAGCGACACCTCGGGATGTGCATGCGCGCCCAGCAGCTGCACGCCTTCGACGCAAATCGGCCGATAACAAAGCGTCGCGCCTTTGGCGGAGCAGGCGACGATTCGATGTGTTGTGGCATGGCTTGTGTCAATCGGCGTCGATGAAGCTCGGCGGCCCGCCCCACGTTTCGAGCGCCTCGGCGACGAGCTCGGCCGTGCGGCCTTCGTAACGCGGCGAGAAGTGGAACGGTACCAGCGACTTGACGCGCAGGCGCCGCGCGATGTCGCCGGCCTGGCGCGCCGTGAGGTGATTCTTGCGCAGCGCATGCGCGCGGTCTTCGTCGAGGAAGACGCTCTCGATGTAGAGCAGGTCGGCATCGGCGAGCAGCTGCGCCAGCTGATCGATGTTGGCCTCGGTGTAGCGCAGGTCGGTGACGTAGCCGATGCGCCGCCCCGCGACCACGTCGAGTACCAGCGGGCTGAGCTCGGCCACGCTGCGCTGCGCCTGGTGCTCGCCGTCCCGGTCGCGCCAGCGCAGCGCAATCATCGTGTCTGCGGGCATGCCGGTCAGCACCGCGTGCTTCAGATCGCGGATCCACGCGCCTGTGGTGAGCCTCATCGCCGCGAGGCGATCCGCGGCCAGGCGCACACGCGCCTTTTCCTCGATCGCAAACGCGAGCACCGGCATCTCGTGGTCGACGAAGCGGCCGCGCACGCGAAAGGTGGCCTCGTCGTGCAGCACGTCCGTGTCGGCTTGTGCGCTCTTCTCATCAGAGCGCGCGAACGCGCTCGAGCTGTCGAAACGCGCGCTGCGCATCAGCCCTTGCGGCGTGACTTCGTGGACCTCGATCGCCAGCGCCATCTCGTAGCGGTGGACCACGTTCCAGGTGTAGGCCCGCAGCTTGTGCTCGACCTGCGCGACGAAATCCGGCCCACCCCACAGCACGAGCCGCTGCATCCGACCAAGGCCCACCGCGAGCAGGTGGTCGAAGCCGGCGAAGTGGTCCATGTGGGTGTGCGTGACGAAGACATGCGAAACGCGCAGCAGCACGCGCGGCGGCTGCATGCCGAGCTCGCCCAGGTCGAACAGCAGCGCGCGCCGCTCGTCCCTCACGTCGACGACGAGCCCGGGCTCGCTCGCGGACAAATCCGCCAGCCGGGGCTCGAGCAGCGATCGCATGACGCCGATTATCGGCGTCGGATTCAGCCGCATGAAACGTCAGAGCGGCAAAGGTGCGGACGGACAGGCCGCGGCGCGCGCTCGTGGCCCGTCGCAGTACTCGCGACGTTCTCTGCACTCACTGCGCTCAGACAGCTGCGACGAGTCAGACAACGAAATGCGCTGCGCGTGCCGCCATGAGCGCTGCGCTTCTCGGCCTGCCGCGACGCGCCGCCGCATGAATGCCGTGCTGTGCCCCATCGATGCGACCGCTGTGCTCCGCATGGCACGTGTGGCGGGGGCAACATGCGGAAGCCTCGTGTCGCCAAGGCACGCGGGGCGGGTAAGCCCCGTGTTCGCCCGACGCGGGAACCCTCGAGGACTTGGTCCTCAAGCAAGTGCTCGTCGCGCATACACCGAGTGATCGGGTGCCGCTTTGCAGGCCCGCGCGATTCGGCATCCGAAGCACACTTGGCGCAGGTCATGGTGGTGAACCGCTTTGTCGCCTTTGTTTCGGCGAGCGCGCGGTCCATGAAGCGCTGCCATATCGAGCATTCGTGCGCCTCGCCGGTGCCGCTCGTCGATGTATCCCGGGTCCTTGCCGTTCGCGAACAGGTGTGGTGAGGGCGCTGGCCTCCGGCCGAGCATGGCAGCGTGCAGGTGTTCGTCGAGATCTTCACGCGCGCGTGCGTCGGCAACTCAAGCCGAGCGCGCTGCCTTCACATGGTGGGCCGCTGCTCGAACCGGTCGAACCTGGGAAACGGTGGCGGCACCTCGGTGATGTCCATTTCCTCGACCAGCGCCGCAGGCATGTCGTCACGCATCCAATCGCACATCTGCGCCAGTTGCCGCGGCGTGCCCTGCAGCATCGCCTCAACCGAATCGTCCATGCGGTTGCGCACCCAGCCGGTTACGCCCAGCGCGCGCGCCTGCTGCACGCAGGCATGACGGTAGCCGACGCCTTGCACGCGGCCGCGCACCCGCACCAACCGGGTTTCGAGCGGGGCATCGCGGCCGCTGTCCATGGCACCTCGAAGTGGAAAAACTCTAGCTTCTCGCATACCGGGCGTCCAGCGCCCGCGCGCCGCCGCCGGCAGGGCACAACCCTGCGCCGAGGATGACTTGCCGGCGAACCGCCTGCAGGGATGGGCGCCGGCCGGCATGATGCCGTGACCAGATGGTGCCCTCAGCGGCGCCAGTCCGCGCCCCACGAAAGCCGTCCGACCGATGCCCGAAACCCTCGTCCGTCCGCTGTTCCGCTTCGACAACTCGTACGCCCGCGAACTACTCGGCTTGGCGGTGCCGTGGCAGCCGGCGAAAGTTCCAGCGCCGTCGATGCTGTACTTCAACCGCGCGCTCGCTGAAGAGCTCGGCCTGGACGCAGACGCGCTCCACGGCGACCGCGGCGCCGCGATCTTCTCAGGCAACGAAGTTCCAGAGGGCGCGATGCCGATCGCACAGGCGTATGCGGGGCACCAGTTCGGCGGTCTCTCGCCGTCGCTCGGCGACGGCCGCGCGCTGCTGCTCGGCGAGGTCATCGACTGCCACGGGCGGCGGCGCGACATTGCGTTCAAGGGCTCTGGACCGACCCCGTTTTCGCGAGGCGGCGACGGCAAGGCCGCCGTCGGGCCGGTCCTGCGCGAGGCGATCGTCGGCGAGGCCATGCACGCGCTCGGCATCCCGACGACGCGCGCGTTGGCGGCTGTTGGGACAGGCGAACCGGTGTTCCGGGAGGACACGCTCCCGGGCGCGGTGCTGACACGCGTCGCCTCCAGTCATCTGCGCGTCGGCACCTTCCAGTACTTTGCCGCGCGCGGCCAACTCGACAAGTTGCGGCAACTCGCCGACTACGCGATCCGTCGGCACGACCCTGAACTGGTCGACCATCCCGACCGCTACGTCGAGCTGTTGCGAGCAGTCGCCGAGCGCCAGGCCTCACTCGTCGCTCGCTGGATGCACGTCGGCTTCATCCACGGCGTGATGAACACCGACAACATGACGATCTCCGGCGAGTCGATCGATTACGGGCCGTGCGCGTTCATGGAGGCCCACGACCCCGGCGCAGTGTTCAGCTCGATCGACACGCACGGCCGCTACGCCTACGCCAATCAGCCGCTCATCGCGCGGTGGAACCTGGCACGCCTGGCGGAGGCCCTGTTGCCCCTGATGGATGGCGATGAGCCCGCGCGAGCGGTGCCGCGCGCCACCGAGGTGATCGACGGATTCCCCGCGCAGTACGAAAGGCACTGGCTGACCGGCGCACGGGCGAAGCTGGGCTTGAGTCGGGCCGAGGAGCACGACCGGGCGCTGGCTCGGGACTGGCTCGCACTGCTGCAAGCGCAGGCGGTCGACCACACGTTGGCTTGGCGTTATCTGGCCGACGCGGTCGACGGCGAGGGCTTTCGCCTGCAGGCGCTGTTCGAGGACACGCGGCCGCTGATGGGCTGGCTGGCGCGTTGGCGCGGCCGCGGCACGCTCGAAGCTTCGACGCCAGCGGAGCGCGCGCTGGCGATGCGACGGACGAGCCCGATCTACATCGCCCGCAACCATCGCGTCGAGGAAGCGCTCACCGCGGCCAGCGTGGACGCAGACTTCGAGCCTTTCAACCGGCTGCTCGACGTGCTCGCGCAGCCGTTCGACGAGCGACCCGGTCTCGAGACCTACGTCGCCCCGGCGCCGCCCGAGGTCACGGCCCGGTACCGCACGTTCTGCGGGACCTGAAACGCCAGCGGCAGGTACATCTGAACCAGCGCGTAAGCTCGAGCCGCATCACCGCGAGGCTCGCCAATACGTCCCACGTGCGCCAAGCCAAGGCGTGACGCGTCGAGCCCGCCGGGCAGGCTCGCGTGCAATCCGACGACCCGCGCGCCTCCGGGCCGGATGCGCTGCGCGATGTTGCCAACGATATAACAGCTTGATGCGCTGAGCGTGGCGGATCGCTTCGCTCGATCAGGCGCCCGGCGTGCGCGTCAGCAGGATGTCGCCTGAGCGCAGTCGTTCGATGCGCAACACGAAACAAATGGCTCGGCTCATGGGCTCGGGCCGGTGCGGCACGTCAGCTCGCTGCACTCACGTCGTCCTGCATGTCGAGCGCGTGCTGGTCCGCCATCTCGACATCCGGCATCGATTGCAGCGATCCGACCTCGCGCGTTTCGATGCGAGCGCCGCGTTCGAGCGAGAGGTGCACCGGGCAGCGCGCTGCGATTTCGATCAGCTTCGTGCGTTGCTCGGCGCTGAGGGCGCCGTCGATCGCGATCTCGCGCATGAACGCGTCGGGCGGCGACATATCACTCTTGCGCGCATGGCCGACGCACACGCGAACGCGCGCGAGCGGCCATCCCTTGCGGCGCGCGTACAGGCGCAGCGTCATCGCCGTGCACGCGCCGAGTCCGGCGCTCAGCAGGTCATAGGGCGTCGGCCCCGAACCGAGCCCGCCTACTTCGACCGGCTCGTCGGCGAGAAAGCGCGCGGCGCCGGCCAGCACTTCGACCTGGAAGTCGCCTTCGCCGGTCTCTTCGACGACGACCTGGCCTCGCTGGCCGGCGTTGCGCAGCGGGACGCTGCGTTCGAAGTAGCGAGATGCCCACGATGCGATCACTTCGGCGGCGTACTCGGCGTCGGCGGGGCGCGTGATCAGGTGGTCTGCATCGTCGAGCGACACGAAGCTCTTCGGGTGCTTCGCGGCCAGGAAGATCGACGACGCGTTCTCGATGTCGACGGTGTCGTCGCGCGGCGAGTGCAGCACAAGCAGCGCGCGCCGCAGCTGCGCGATGCGCTGACGCTGGTCGTGCGCCTGCAGATCGTCGATGAACGTGCGCCGCAGCTTGAAAGGGCGGCCGCCGAGCTGGACCTCGGCTTCGCCGTGGTCGACGAGCGCTTGCACGCCGTCGCCGAACAGGCGGATGACGTGCTGCACGTCGAACGGCGCGCCGATCGTCGCGACGGCGGTCACTGCGGGCAAGTCCGCTGCAGCGGCGAGCGCGGCGGCGCCGCCCAGGCTGTGGCCGATCAGCAAGGTGGGCGCCTTGCCTGCATCGGCCATCGCGCGCGCCGCAGCGAGCAGGTCGCGCACGCTGCCGCTGAACGTGCTGTCGGCGAAATCGCCTTCGCTGTCGCCGAGGCCGGTGAAGTCGAAGCGAAGGACGCCGAAGCCGCGCGCCGTCAGCGCGCGTGCGATGCGCACCGCGGCCAGCGAGTTCTTCGTGCAGGTAAAGCAGTGAGCGAACAGCGCAAAGGCGTGCGCCGGCGTTTCAGGCAGGTCGAGCCGCCCGGACAGGCGCTGGCCGTCGGCGCCGGTGAATTCGAAGCGATCGCTGCGCATGCGTGGTTCCGTTCATCTCATCGAAGCGTCGTCGTGATCGCAACGCCGTTCTTCACCGCCAACGTGACCGGCGTCTTCTCGGCGATTTCGAGCAGCCGCGCCTTCTGCTCCACCGCGAGCTCGCCGTGCAGCGACAGCGTTCGATCGATGTGGGCTTGATCACCTTCCCTCGACATGCGCACGTCGACGTCGACTCCCTTCAGGTCCCAACCCTTGCGCTCGGCGAACATCCGCAGCGTGATCGCCGTGCACGCGGCCAGAGCCGACAGCAGCAGCTCGAACGGCGCCGGTCCTGCGTCCGCGCCGCCATGGGCGGGCGGCTCGTCCGCCGTCAACGGGTGGCGGCCCGCCTGCAGATCGACCTTGTAGTTGACGACACCGATGCTGGCGTGTGCGCGGGCCACGAGAAGTCTTGCTTCGCTCATTGCTCTCTCCTCGTCGACTCGACGAAGCCGATGAAGCCTTCGAGAAACTTGCGCAGCGCGTCCTCGATCTTCGCGTCGGCGAGCGTGCCGTCGGCGGCAAACACGCTTGGCGCGCGCGACACCATCAGACGTCCCTCGGACCACATCCTCATCCCGAGCGTGCGCAGCACCGGCAGCCACGCGTTCTGGCTGAGGATCGTGCCGAAGGCACCCGGCGACGCGCCGATCAACGCCGCCGGCCTGCCGCCGAAAACCCGCGGAATGTCGGCCGGCGGACGCGACATCCAGTCGATCGCATTCTTGAACACGCCGGGGATCGAGTTGTTGTACTCGGGCGTGACGAGCAGCAGGCCATCGGCAGCGGCGACCGTGTCCTTCAGCGCGGCGACCGGCGCGGGGACGCCTTCGGTGGCTTCGACGTCGCCGTCGTAAAGCCCGATGTCGCGGATCGACGCGACGCGCAGCTCGGCACGGACGGGCATCAGTGCGACGGCCGAGCGAAGGAGCGCCGAGTTGTACGAGCCTTTGCGAAGGCTTCCGGAGATACCGACGATGTTGATCATGGCTGAAGGCTCCTTGGACCCGACGGTCAGCGCCTGAACGGCACACGGGCGAATTCGGCGGCACTGCCGCGTTCCATTCTTGCGCATGCGGCGTTCTTTGTCGCCTGGATGCAAGGGCACGATCAGTGGCGGGCGGATCGAGCAGCAGTCCCTGTGATCGCGGTAGGGACGCCCATTGCTGGGCGCCCCTACCCACGGCAGGAATAGGGGGCTCGCCGAAGTGGTGGACTAGGACCGGACACCAGCGGGTCAATGCGGTAAGCAACAGCGCGGGTCAATTGAATTAGCGCCAAGGCCGCCTGCTTTCCGGCAGTGATCGTGCCGATTTTGTCGAGCTGGCCGAGCATCCGGGCACCTGCGACCGTCAGGCGTCTTGCCCCTATCGGGCTTCCGCCCCTCGCGCAAGAAGCCAGGTGACCCGGCCCGTGCCCCGGGACCGCGGGCCTCTTCCTTCACGAGTTCGCGAAGCCCTGCTTGGTGACGTGGACCGCCGTGCTCGGGCTGCACCCTGCGCGCACCAATTGCCAATCGCCGTCACGATGGCCTGCGGAATGCGCGATAGCGAATAGCGGAACGGATAGCGGAACAATTTTCAGGCAGGAAAAAAGGCCTTGCATCGCCGCAAGGCCTTGATTTAATTAGCGTTTTCTTGGCTCCCCGACCTGGGCTCGAACCAGGGACCTACGGATTAACAGACTGCCGCTCGATCTGCCCGCTAACCCGCATGAATGCTCGATTTCCGGGGTAGTGGCTTCCAATACTTTTCGTCCGTTTTACCTCAGGAAGGCCTGGGAAAGGGTGATTTGAACCGCTGGATATTGGAAGCGCCAGACCGACGGTCTTCATGCCGTGTGACGGGCACCGACAACGCAATCTTGAAGCGTTCGGCGTCGCCAGGCAGGCCCTTCTCCCGACCGCGGTTGCGGTTGTGGGAAGTCGGCGCAGGGCACTATCGACCGAGTGGCAGATACAGCGTGAGACCGCGGTCCAGCAGGGGCTTGAACCCGAAGTGCTCGTAGAACGACTTGACGACCTCATCCTTGGCATCGACGATGAGCGCGTAGGCTGCTACTTGCTCTCGCGCCTTGAGACACCGATCGACCGCGCAACCAACGAGAAGTTTGCCAATGCCTCGGCCTTGCTGGTCGGTCCGGCAGGCGAGGCGGCCCATGCGAAAGCACGGCACCGGATACCGAGGCAATCGCTTTCGATCCGCTTCTGCCAATCGCGCGACATCAACTTCGGCTGCACTGAGTGTGTAGAAGCCCAGGATGAACGCCGGCGCAGCCGAGTCAACCAAGACATAAACCGAACTGATGCCCCTGCGCTTGTGTTGCTCGGCGTGTCGGCGGATGTATTCGTCCAGCGCAGGCACTCCGCAATGGAACCCTTGGCGATCATGAACCGCAGGATCGAGGGGGCGCTCCTCAAGCACGTCTGACCTTGCGCCGCGACTGGGTCAGCGCCTCCTTCAGTGCCTGGTTGGGGGCGAAGGCCGAATCGAGGGCGCGCGTGAAGGCCGCGAATTCGCGCTCGGACAGGGTGAGACGTGACTCGCGCTCAAGCAGCGTCTGCGCTTTCTCCTTCGCTGCGGCGCGTACGAACCCCGCCATCGTGGTGCCCATCAAGGCCGCTGCCTTGGCGACGATGGCCTTCTCGTCCGGATCCATCTTCAAATCAAATCGCGCCGCAACGGACATGACCGTCTCCTATGATACAGATACGGCATTTTACCGTACTACTCCGTGTCAACGCAAACGACAAGCGTCTGTTGGTGGCGCTGAGCGGGCGCGGCTGGACGGGCGCCGCACGTGGGCTGCTCGTCGTGTGTTTGCCTCAACCGTCTCGCTGCAGATCGGGTCGTGCGACAGCTGCGACCAGGCTCCGGTTGCGTGGGGATCGCAAGCCGGATCGCCGGACGGGTCAGGTTGCATGAGTTGGGTATCGGTGGTCGCATGCATTGGGTGCACGCAAGCCGTGGGCGATGTTGAACGCGATTGCCGCCCGTTGAGCAGATCTGGGTAGCAGCCCGATTCTGGCGCATCATGGGAGGACTCAAGTGCACAAACACGTCGCCGGCGGCCGAGTGCCGCTGGCACGAATGATGTGGTGAAATCATGATCGTCGTTGATCGTCATACCTGAACAAACTCGACATTCCGCGCCGCATGCAAACTTCCCCCCAACAAGAAGTCGAGCGCTACCTTCGCACCGGCGAACACGATGAGATTTCCCGCAACTGGCCGGGCGACAACTTCCTGGCTCGTGCCCAACATGGCGACGCTGCGTTGCGTGACGCGCTGGTCTCGACGGTTCGCCAGCGAACGGCGCACGCCATGGTGCCCGCGGCACTCACCGTCATCGACGTCGTCGCCTTCACGCGCAGCAAGGTCGAGCCGATGGTTCGAGGACTGTTCCCGGCGCTGGAGCAGCAGAAGGTGCTTGACGTGCTCGCTCGCTCGGTCATCTTTCTGACGCCGGCCACCATCGACACGGTGCTGCAGACGACACCCTGGCTCCATACAGTCTGGGATTTGGCCAACCTCTACCTCGTTAGCTGCGGTGCCGAACCGCTGTCGGAGGATGCGCGCCTCATCGTGGGCCTGAGCGCCGAGACGACCTGCTTTGTCGCTTCGGACTACTTCAGCGCGCCAAGCCGCTTCGAAGACTTCGTCGTGCACGAAGCCGCGCACATCTTTCACAACTGCAAGCGTCGCACGATCGGACTGAGCGCAACGCGGCGGCGGGAGTGGCTGCTCGATATCGACTACCGAAAACGCGAGACGTTTGCCTACGCCTGTGAGGCCTACAGCCGGGTCCTTGAGCTTGGCAACAGCTTGGCAGCCCGGCGCGTGCTGCTGTCGGAGATCGAGGAAGCGCCAGCGCCGCCGGATGACCGTGTGGGCCAGGATGAGTACATCGACATCCTTCGCGAAGCAATCGCTGTCCGCAATGGCTGGAAGCGCATCCTGCGGCGCTGTTCTCCCACACAGGCGCAGCGGTATCGCGAGATTGGAGCGAACTGATGACGCTGGAGACTGCTCGCGCGCCCGTGGTGAGCATCGCCACCTATCACGCCGACCCGCTGTACGCGAGGATCGAATGCGCGGTCAACGCGGTCCTTGCGAAGGGCAACATCGTCGCGCCGGTCGACGTCATGATCGGCATGGACCTGTTGAGGCCAGACCAACTCGAAGAGTGGCGTCGCGGTCAGGTTCCGTACCTGGAGCGGGTCATCGCCGGCAACCTGTCCCGCCTGTCGCGGCTGCTGCGCATCCTGCGCTTTCACGCACACGACCTGAACCTCAGGCCGTCAGTCACGGTCTACATGCGACGCGGCAAGGGTGCCAGGCAGCGCTTGCGCTTTACCAAGTCCGGTGACGCGAAGCTCGAGGAGGCGTACGCCACACACTTCGTCTGGCCGGGTAACAGCCCGTTCCATCGGCCCAATCCAGAGGAGCTCCGGGTATGACCGGCTGCACGGTGGATCTTGAGAAGTTGCGCCTCTCGCTGCAAAGTCTGAGCCGCGGCGATCTCCTCGTCATCGCCCAGCGGGCGGTCGAGCTGATGCCAAACGCGAGACTGGTCGAGCTTCTGGGCGACTTCGTGCAGATCGACCTCCCCGTGGTCGTGGCGAAAGAGGCCCCCTCCGTGCTCGAAGAAGTGCGCAGGTTTCACGCGACAAGCATGAGCGGAAGGTACTACGAGGACTTTGCTGTCAGCGGCAAGAACTGTACCGCGCAATCCAAGGGGACAGACGCATTCATTGCCGAATTCGACCGGCTCGTCGCCAGGTGCATCCGCGAAGCCGATACCGGGCCGCAACCGGTGGTGCGCGAGGCCTTCGAGCTCCTCCTCGGCCTGCTGCGGCACATCGATGAGTGTCACGATGATGTGATCTTCTTCGCCGACGAGGGCAGCTCGTGGAACGTTGGCGTGCACTGGCGCACGGCGTTCCCAGCCTACTTTCGGTGCCTGGCGGACACGGCTACCGCCGAAGAGTTCGCACGGACTGTCGACCAAGCGATCATGGACTTCGCCGCCCATGATCGTAGCCACTACCTGTCGGAGGCTTGGCGTACCGCCTCCGCTGCGCAACAAGCATCGCTCGGCGCGCTGACCGCAGCCCAATGGTGACGGGGCCGGCCAGGCGACCAAGGTCGACCTCATCCCAGTGCGACCATGCCTGAAACGCAGGTGTGCTCCGCAGAAATGACGTCCGGTCCAATGCGGGTGCGCCCGCACGACGCGCTTCGCGCTTGCCGTCAGATGCAAGTCGCACGTCTCACGCGACATCGACTATGCAACCGCAGGCGTCGTTGCGATCGAGTACTCGTGATGCAAACCGCTCAGCACCGCTTTGGCGAGCACGAGCGCACCCGCCGCCAAACGATGTCGGGATTCGGATTTCGAAACCTGCGCGGATTTCGCTGGAGGGTCCGGCACGCCAGGACCCAAGGCACTATGCGGACGACCACCGTTGTAATGAGCGCTCCACACGCGGAGGATCGACCGCAGATGCGCCTCGGACATCGGAATCATCCAATCGAGGCACTCCCGGCGTATCGTTCCAATCAGGCGTTCGCAGATCGCGTTCGCCTCCGGGCTTGAGATCGGCGATCGCAAGACCTCGAGGCCCAGGGCACGGATTGAATCATCCAGGCGTTTGGCGAAGATAGCGTCCCGATCATGGATCAGGTACTTGTGGTTGTCGGTATCTCCGACGACCTCTCTGAGCTGCTGTAGCGTCCAGTTCGCACTCGGGTGCGAGGTCACGTTCATGTGCGCCAGACGGCGTGTGCCGTGCTCGATGACGACGAACACATACAGCACGCGGAACGTCGCGGTGACCGCCACGAAGAAGTCGCAAGCAAGAATGGCCGTCGCGTGATTTCTCAGGAACGTCGACCAGCGTTGGTCTCCCCGCGGCTGTACTGGCGGTCGTTTCGGCAGGTACTTGCTCACCGTCCGGGGCGAGACTCGAATGCCCAACTTGAGCAGCAACTCGTTGGCGATGCGCTCTTCGCCCCAAAGCGGGTTCTCGCTGGCCATCCGCCGAATCAGAATGCGCAGTTCCTTGGGGATCGGTGGTCGACCGGGTCGGGACCTCAGTCGCCAGAACAAGCTCCACCCCGCACGGTGCCAGCGAATGAGCGTCGCCGGCTGCACGACCATGAGAGCGCCGCGCCACTCGAACAGTTTCGCCAGCACTGCCAAGCTGGCTCTCGTCGCAGCGTCCACCCGCCTCGGACGGACCTCGCGCTCCATGAACAATGCCAGCTGACGGCGCAGGAAAAGATTCTCGGCGCGGACTGCGACGCTCGAGCGGAACAGCAACACCATCCACCGGAGGGCATCCTCGAGCAGTCGAAGCGCGATCCCGGCAAGGGTGATCATGCGCTCATCGTGCCACACAGCGCGGCCTCAAGCCGCACCGCCTCGGACGGCATTTCTGCGGAGGACCGGCGCGCCGGCACAGCAGGTGGCCCGCATCGGCCAATACCCGCGAACGGGCAATAGGAGCCCGCCACGATCGCTGCGCTGCTTGTCCAGGGATACACCCGCCCGGCTAACGCCGTGGCTCTGCAGCGGGCCCTGCACGGGCCCTTCACTGGGGGGCAAGCCCCCAGCCCCCGCGGCCTAGGGCCGCAACGCGTCGAGATGGCTGCCTGGCCTGCGCCATCTCGCCCCAAGCGCCCGACGCCGCCGTCATCGGCACTACTGACATACCCTAAGCGAATCACCGCTCGACCACCGCGCAGCCACAAACAACTGCGCATGCGCTGGGTCAGATTTCGGTGAGCACACCCAGGTCAGAAAATGTGAGCGTCGAGGCCCAGGGCTCCGAGCAAGGTCATCGAATCATTGATCTTCCAGTGCATGCCGACTGGAAGACCGCGCTGGTGGCCGGCCGCTGAGCTTGCGGTAGTGGCAGGGCAGCCTTTCGGGGCGCTCATCTGGGCTCCCCTGTGTCTTCCACACGCCTACACCATCCTTGGCCGTCAGACGCGTTGGACGCTGCGCCGAGCTGCACCGGCGAAATTTTGCGTATGATGTACGTCATGCGAAATACAGCACCCAATGCCCGAACCGCAGCCAAGGACGCCACGCATGAACGCATCGTGTCCGCGGCCGCGCGGGCAATCCGCCGCAGCGGATACGACGGTACGGGCGTTGCCGACATCATGAAAGAGGCCGGCTTGACGCACGGCGCCTTCTATTCCCACTTCGCGTCACGCGAGGCCATGTTGGCCGAAGCAGCGGGAAAGGCATGCGCGGAGTCAGCTGCCGGCGCAGCCGAGGTTGCGGCCGGCGCGCCGCCACGCATGGCGCTCAAAGCCATGCTCGCTGCCTACCTCTCCAGAGGGCACATCGAGCAACTCGAGGCGGGTTGTCCCCTGGCCGCTCTGGGTTGCGAGACCTCGCGACAGTCACCCGAAGTGCGTCGAGTCGTGACGCGTCATATCAAGGCGACGATCGACCTTCTCGCCCGCCAGTCGCCAGACTGGGGGCAGCGCGGCGCCCACGAGAGGGCGCTCGTGACGCTTTCCATCATGGTGGGCGCTGTGGTGCTGGCTCGTGCGGTCGATGAACGCGGTCTCTCAGACAGCCTGCGCGAAGCGGCACTCAAGCATCTGACCTCGATCGGGCACTGAGCCTTGGATGCCCGCAGCCCTTGCGTTCGCCATGCCACATGATGATCATCATGCTACAAGGACCCGAAGCGCCTCTCAAGCGCTGCGGCGTGTCGCTCACACGTTGCTGCCAACGACTTTCCCAATCTCCACCACCCGACGAAAGAAGCGTCATGAACATGAAGAACCAGAGCAACAAGATCGCCCTCGTGACAGGTGCCTCATCGGGCATTGGACAAGCCACTGCGGAGCTGCTGACAAACGCTGGCTACACGGTTTACGGCACGAGTCGACGCGGCGGCGGTGCGAGCGGGCGATCGTTCGAGATGCTGCCCCTGGACGTGACCAGCGATGCATCCGTCGCCGATGCTGTCACGCAGTTGATGCAGCGGGAGGGGCGTATCGACCTCCTCGTCAACAACGCCGGCTTCGGGGTCGCTCCTGCCGGGGCAGAAGAAAGCTCGATCGAGCAGGCCCAGTCGATTTTCGACACCAACTTCTTCGGGATCGTCCGAATGACGCGCGCCGTCCTCCCGCACATGCGCAAACAGGGCGCCGGGCGCATCATCAACATCGGCTCGGTGCTTGGTCTGTTGCCCATGCCGTACGGCGCGCTCTACGCCGCGACGAAGCACGCGATCGAAGGCTATTCCGAGTCGCTCGACCATGAGTTGCGCACCAGGGGCATCCGGGTCTCGGTCATCGAGCCCGCTTACACGAACACGCCGTTCGACGCGAACTTCCTGCAGCCCGACGCCAAGCTCGATGCGTATCGCGAGGCTCGCGCCGCCGTCAGCCAGCGCGTGAAGGAAGTGATGGCCACTGCAGACCAGCCGGGCGTCGTGGCTGAGATCGTGCTGAAGGCCGCCAGTGCGGTTCGCCCGCGACTCCGCTACACAGCCGGCGGGCTCGCTGGCCGGCTGACATGGCTGCGCAGATTTGCGCCTGCCGGACTGATGGATGCCGGGATTCGAAGGGATCTGCGGCTCGATGCGGCGCCGGCGGTGAAGTCATCGTGAAGGCATTCGTCGTCGATCGCTATCAGAAGCAAGCCGCTCTGCGCTTGGCGGACATGCCAACCCCGCAGCCCCATGAAGACGAGGTCCTGGTCGAGGTCCATGCCGCCGGCGTGAACCTGCTGGACGCCAAGATTCGCAGCGGCGAGTTCAAGCTCATCCTGCCCTATCGCCTGCCTCTCATCCTCGGTCACGACGTGGCAGGCGTCGTCGTCAAGGTGGGCACGCGCGTGCGACAGTTCAAGCCGGGTGATGAGGTCTATGCGCGGGCGGATGATTTCCGGATCGGCACGTTCGCTGAATTCGTCCCGGTCAAGGAGGCGTCGCTTGCGCTCAAGCCCAAGGGCCTGACGATGGAGGAAGCCGCCTCCATTCCGCTGGTGGGGTTGACGGCATGGCAGGCGCTCGTCGAGAGGGCCGGCCTGAAGAAAGGACAGAAGGTCTTCATCCAGGCCGGCTCGGGCGGCGTAGGCACCTTCGCCGTCCAGTTGGCCAAGCACCTGGGCACAACCGTCGCTGCGACGACGGGCACGACCAATGTCGCGCTCGTCAAGAGCCTGGGCGCAGACGTCGTCATCGACTACAAGACGCAGGACTTCGAGGATGTCCTTCGCGACTACGACGTGGTGCTGAATAGCCAGGATGGCAAGACACTCGAAAAGTCTCTTCGCATCCTCAAGCGTGGCGGCAAGCTCATCTCCATCTCCGGGTCGCCCGATCCCCAGTTCGGACGCGAGGTCGCGGCACCCGGGTTCGTGAGACTGGTGATGCGGCTGCTGAGCTCGAGCGTGAGGCGGAAAGCGCAGCAATTGGGCGTGGGCTACTCATTCCTCTTCATGAAGGCGAGTGGGAGCCAATTGAGCGAGATCACCCGACTCATCGATGCCGGGGCCATCCGCCCCGTGATGGATCGGGTGTTTCCGTTCGCGTCGACCAACGAGGCCCTGGCCTACGTCGAGGCCGGGCGCGCGAAGGGAAAGGTCGTCGTCAGGCTGAAAT
>JBGQEX010000098.1:0-15746 GCA_041496605.1 Piscinibacter sp. | reverse complement strand
CACGGTGGCACAGGTGGCGATCAGGCGGGCAAAGCGTGGCGGCATGTTGGCTCTCAAAGGGATTGCGAAGCGGCAGGGCGGGTCGGAATGCTACGACGGGGGTCGATCTCGACCGCGGCAACAAAGGTGGGCTCGCGCAGCCGGCGCAGCGCCTGCTCGCAGGCAGCATCGTCGCGACACACCAGCGTCAACGTGTAGCGACGCGGGCCGATGACGAACACGTCGCGCACCGGCACCTCGGCAAGCTGCGCGGCGCGTACACCGAAGGCCGCCGGTGTGGGCCAGTCCGACACCGCTTGCGCGGTCACCCGCATCCCGCGCGGCGGCACGGCACCGGCCTCAGGCCGCTCGGCGCAGGCGCCGAGCGCCAAGGCGTGGAGTGCGATGGCGAGCTGGATGCGAACCGAGCGATGGCGCATTCGCGCAGCTTATGGCGTCGCGGCGTCGGACTGCGTTTCCAAGATGTAAAGCGCCGGCCTTGGACCCGGCGGTGTGTGACTTGGCTCACACACCAGCCCAGGAACGGCTCACTTGGCGACGACGCGCACCATCTCCAGCACCTTGCAGGAGTAACCCCACTCGTTGTCGTACCAGGAAACGACCTTGACGAAGGTGCCGTCCAGCGCCATGCCGGCTTCGGCATCGAACACCGAGGTGCAGCTTTCGCCGCGGAAGTCGGTGGAGACGACCTTCTGGTCGGTGTAGGCGAGAACGCCCTTCATCGAGCCCACGGACGCCGCCTTCATCGCCGCACAGATCTCGGCGTAGGTCGTTTCCTTGTTCAGCTCGACCGTGAGGTCGACGACGGACACGTCGGAGGTCGGCACGCGGAACGCCATGCCGGTCAGCTTCTTGTTCAATTCGGGGATCACCATGCCCACGGCCTTGGCGGCACCGGTGGACGACGGGATGATGTTTTCCAGAATTCCACGGCCGCCGCGCCAATCCTTGTTCGACGGGCTGTCGACCGTCTTCTGCGTCGCGGTGGTCGCATGCACGGTGGTCATCAGGCCGCGCTTGATGCCGAACGAATTGTGCAGCACCTTGGCCACGGGGGCCAGGCAATTCGTGGTGCACGACGCGTTCGAGATGATGGTCTGGCCGGCGTAGGTCTTGTCGTTGACGCCGAACACGAACATCGGGGTGTCGTCCTTGCTGGGCGCCGACATGATGACCTTCTTGGCGCCTGCCGCCAGGTGCTTGGCCCCGGTTTCCTTGGTCAGGAACAAGCCGGTGGATTCGATGACGATGTCGGCGCCGACATCGCCCCATTTCAGGTCCGCCGGGTCCTTGATCGCCGTCAGGCGGATCTTCTTGCCGTTGACGACCAGCGTGTTGCCTTCAACCGCGATCTCGCCCTTGAAGCGCCCGTGCACCGAATCGAACTGCAGCATGTAGGCCAGGTAGTCGGGCTCGAGCAGGTCGTTGATGGCGACGACCTCGATGTCTTTGAAGTTCTGCACGGCTGCGCGGAACACCATGCGCCCGATGCGGCCGAAGCCGTTGATGCCAATCTTCACGGTCATGATCTCAGTCTCCTTGAACGAACGAATTCGCGAGTCGAAAAATTGCTAGCCCTGCATTGTCGCTTTTCACAGTTACGGCCCGGTTTCATCTTGGCGGGGCGCAGACCGCCATCACCGTGGCAGCGACGTTCTCGGCCGTGAAGCCGAAGTGCTTGAACAGTACGCTGGCGGGCGCCGACTCGCCGTAGGTGTCGATGCCGACCACCGCCGCGCAGCCGTATTTCCACCAGCCATCGGTGACGCCGGCTTCCACCGCCACGCGCGGCAGGCCGCGCGGCAGCACGCTCGTCTTGTAGGCCTCGCTCTGGCGGTCGAACACCGTGGTGCTGGGCATCGACACCACACGCACCGCGATGCCGCGCACCGCCAGCTGCTGTTGGGCGTGCAGCGCGAGCTGCACCTCGGAGCCGGTCGCGATGATCACCGCCTGCGCCTTCTTCGCAAGGCCCACCTCGCCCGGCTCGGCCAGCACGTAGGCGCCCTTGGAGATGTCTTCGAGCCCCGCCTTCGGCGCATAGGGCAGGTTCTGCCGCGACAGCAGCAACGCGCTCGGGCGCTGCGAGCTCTCGATCGCGCAGGCCCAGGCCACCACCGTCTCGGCGGTGTCGCAGGGGCGCCAGACGTCGAGCCCGGGGATCAGGCGCAGCGCCGCGGCGTGTTCGACCGACTGGTGGGTCGGGCCGTCTTCGCCGAGGCCGATGCTGTCGTGCGTGAACACGTGGATCACGCGTTTCTTCATCAGCGCGGCCATCCGAATGGCGTTGCGGCTGTAGTCGCTGAAGGTGAGGAAGGTGCCGCCGTACGGAATGAAGCCGCCGTGCAGCGCGATGCCGTTCATGATGGCCGCCATGCCGAACTCGCGCACGCCGTAGTTGATGTGCCGGCCGCCGTTGGCGCTGCCATCGGCCTGCATGCGCAGCGGCGGTGTGGAGCTGGTGTTGGTGAGGTTGGAGCCGGTCAGGTCGGCACTGCCGCCCAGCAGTTCGGGCAACGCCGCGGTGAACGATTCGAGCGCGAGCTGGCTGGCCTTGCGGCTGGCCACCGTCTCGGCCTTGGTGTGGGCGCCGACGGCCGCGTCGACCGCGGTCTGCGCCCAGTTCTTCGGCAGCTCGCCGCGCATGCGGCGCACGTACTCGGCGGCAAGCAGTGGGTACTCGGCCTTGTAGGCGACGAGCTGCTCGTTCCAGCTGTCCTCGGCGGCAGCCCCCTTGGCGCGCCCATCCCAGGCCGCGTAGGCAGCCTCGGGCAACACGAACGGCTCGTGCGGCCAGCCCATCGCGTCGCGGGTGAGCTTGACCTCCTCGTGGCCGAGGGCTTCGCCGTGCGCCTTGGCGGTGCCGGCGCGATTCGGCGAGCCCTTGCCGATGGTCGTCTTGCAGCAAATGATCGTCGGCTTGTCGGCCAGCTTGGCCATCGCGATGGCGCCGTCGACCGCATCCACGTCGTGGCCGTCGACGCCGGCGATGACGTTCCAGCCGTAGGCCTCGAAGCGCTTGGGCGTGTTGTCGATGAACCAGGGGCCGACCGGGCCGTCGATGGAGATGCCGTTGTCGTCGTACATCGCAATCAGCTTGTTCAGCCGCCACGCGCCGGCCAGCGCACAGGCCTCGTGGCTGATGCCTTCCATCAGGCAGCCGTCGCCGAGGAACACATAGGTGTGGTGGTCGACGATGGCGTGGCCGGGTCGGTTGAATTCGCGGGCGAGCAGTTTTTCGGCCAGTGCCAGGCCGACCGCGTTGGTCAGGCCTTGGCCCAGCGGGCCGGTCGTGGTCTCGACACCCGGCGTCACGCCCACCTCGGGGTGGCCCGGCGTCTTGCTGTGCAGCTGGCGGAAGTTGCGCAGCTCGCTCACGGCCAGGTCGTAGCCGGTGAGGTGCAGCAGCGCGTAAATCAACATCGAGGCGTGGCCGTTCGACAGCACGAAGCGGTCGCGGTCGGCCCAGTGCGGGTTGGCCGGGTTGTGGCGCAAGTGACGACCCCACAGCGCCACGGCAATCTCGGCCATGCCCATCGGCGCGCCCGGGTGTCCGGAGTTGGCCTGCTGCACCGCGTCCATGGCCAGCGCCCGGATGGCATTGGCCATGGTCTCGCGGATGGCGTCGGCCACGGGGGGGTGAGAAAGCGGTACGGTGGCGGCCATGCGGGTCCCGGCGGTGGAGGTTGCGAGGGGAAAATCCGGCATTTTACGGGCCTCGACTGTCGGCATTCGATAATCCCGGCCATGAATGGCCTGCACCTCACTGCCGACTTGCGCGGCTGCGCGGCCGAACTCGCGCCGATGACCGACACCGCCGCGTTGCGCGCGCTGTGCCTCGGCGCGGTGGCCACGGCCGGCCTGCAAGCGGTGGGCGAATTGTTCCATCGCTTTCCGGTGCCCGGCGGCATCACCGGCGTGGTGCTGCTGGCCGAATCGCATCTGGCGGTGCACACATGGCCCGAACTGCAGTCGGCGACGCTCGACGTCTATGTGTGCAACTTCGGCGCCGACAATTCGGCGCGCGCGCACGCCGTGCTCGACGCCTTGCTCGCGGCGTTCGTGCCGGCGCGCGTCGAGCGGCATGCCGTGCTGCGCGGCAGTGCGACGTTTCGCGATATGACTTGACCTGCCTCAAGCCGCGCCGCGCGCGCGGTGGGACCCTAGCGACTTGAAGTCCGCTTGAGGTTCGAGCCATGCCCAACCCCGCCCTCGCCACCATCCGCGACGAACACAACGCGCTGTCGGCCATGCTGCGCTCATTGCGCATGTTGCTGGCCGAGCACCGCCGCAGGGGCTCGCTGCCCGACTTCAGCGTGCTGCGCGCGATGCTGTTCTACATCGACGAATTCCCCGAGAAGCTGCATCACACCAAGGAAAGCGAGCTGCTGTTCCCGAAGCTGCGCGCGCGCTGCCCCGAGGCCGCCGAGGTGCTGGATCGGCTCGACCGCGACCATGCGCGCGGCGAACATTCCATCCGCGAGCTCGAGCACCAGCTGCTCGCGTTCGAGGTGATGGGCGAGTCGCGGCGCGAGACGTTCGAGCGCAGCGTGGACCAGTATGTCGACTTCTATCTCAGCCACATGGCGCTCGAAGAGGCCGAGGTGTTGCCGCTCGCACAGCGCGTGTTGAGTGCTGACGACTGGGCCGAACTGGACGCCGCGTTCCTCGCCAACCGCGATCCGCTGACCGGCCACGAACCGGACGACGCCTACCGGCCGCTGTTCCGCAAGATCGTGATGACGGCGCCGGCGCCGATCGGGCTCGGGCCCTCGCTGTAGAAACGCCGCACCAAGCGGTGCTTGCGCGTTCGCGCGGCCGATAGACTGTCGGCCATGAAGGCCATCATCCTGGCGGCCGGTCGCGGCGAACGCATGCGGCCGCTGACCGACCTTTGCCCCAAGCCGCTGCTCGAGGTGCGCGGCAAGCCCTTGATCGAGTGGCACCTCGAAGCCTTGGCACGCGACGGTGTGCGCGAGGTCGTCATCAACACCGCGTGGCTCGAACCGCAGATCGTCGGCGCGCTCGGCGACGGCTCGCGTTGGGGCCTCGCGATCCACTATTCGCTCGAAGGGCGCGACCACGGCGGCGCGCTGGAAACCGCCGGCGGCATCGCCAAGGCCCTGCCGCTGCTGACCGATGCCACGACCGACTGCTTCTGGGTCGTCTCGGGCGACGTCTTCGTGCCCGGCTTTCGCTTCGACCCCCGCACGGCCGAGCGCTTCGCCGCGAGCCCGCTGCTGGCGCATCTGTGGCTGGTCGCCAACCCGCCCTACCACGCGCAGGGCGACTTCGGCCTCGACGCGCAGGGCTTCGGCCTCGCCGACAACGCCGGCCCCGATGCCCAGCGCTGGACCTACGCCAACCTGGCGCTGTGCCGTGCGTCGCTGTTCGGCGGCATCGTGCCGGGCACGAAGGCCGCGCTGGGACCCCTGCTGTTCGACGCGATGCGCGAGCGGCGCATCAGCGCCGAGCTGCATGCCGGCGAGTGGGAGAACGTGGGCACGCCGCAGCAGCTGGCGACGCTGAACGCGCGCGGCGGATAGGTTCCTAACGCGGCGCCGCCGGGCAGCGGTTCACCTCCACCGACACGTGGACCAGCTGCTGGTGCACCGCCAGCCGCTCCCGGTAGGCCGACGGCGCGAGCGGCGCGTCGGCGACGATGCAGACGATGGCCGCCAACTGGCCGCGCCCGACGCGCCAGACATGCAGGTCGGCCACGACGGCGTCGCCATCGGATTCGAGTGCGGTGCGGATGCGCTGCGTCAACGCTGGGTCCATCTCGCGGTCGAGCAATACGGCCGCCGATTCGCGCAGCAGGCCGACTGCCCACACGCCAATCACCAGCGCGCCGGCCACGCCGACCAGCGGGTCGAGCCACCACCAGCCGAGCCACAGTGCGCCCGCCAGCGCGCCGATGGCGAGCACCGAGGTCAACGCATCGGCCAGTACATGCACATAGGCAGCGCGCAGGTTGAGGTCGTGGCCGTGATGTTCATGGGCGTGGGCATGACCGGCGTGCTCATGCGCATGCTCATGCGCATGACCGGCATCCGCGCCGCCCTCGCCGGCGCCGTGCAGCAGCCAGGCCGACAACAGATTCACGACCAGGCCGATGACGGCGACGATGAGCGCGAACTCGATGGCAATCGGCTCGGCCCGCCACAGGCGCCCGGCCGACTCGATGACGATGCCCACCGCCACCAGCGCGAGCACCAACGCACTGGCGAAGCTGCCCAGCACCTCGATCTTCCAGGTGCCGAAGGAAAAGCGCGTGTCGCGCGCGTGGCGGCGCGCCAGCGCGTACGCCGCCGCCGCCACCCCGAGGGCCAGCGCGTGCGTGCCCATGTGCCAGCCGTCGGCGAGCAGCGCCATCGAGCCCGACCACCAGCCGGCGCCAATCTCCACCACCATTGTGATCAGCGTGACCACCAGCACCGCGCGCGTGCGCGCCTCGCCGCGTCGATTTCCGGCGTCGAAGACGTGGCTGTGCTGCCAGGGAGAAAGGTCGTGCGAGTGGGCTGCCATGGCCGCATTCTCGCGAGCTCGGCGCGGATCGGCAAACCGGTTCCCCCTGCACGCCGCGCAGGCGCCGCTTGGCGCCCGGGCAGCGTCGCGCTGCCGGTGGCGATGTGCAGCACCTAAAATCGCGCTTCTTCCTCCGCCTCTCGCGGCCCTGCGGCCGTATCCGCCATGACGCTCTCCGCCCTCACCGCCCTGTCGCCGCTGGACGGCCGCTATGCCAGCAAGGTCGCTGCGCTGCGCCCGCTGCTCAGCGAGTTCGGCCTGATGCACCGCCGCGTGCAGGTGGAAGTGGAGTGGTTCATCGCCCTGTCGGACGCCGGCTTCGCCGAATTCAAGCCGCTCACCGAAGCCGCGCGCGGCCTGCTGCGCGGGCTGGTGACGCGCTTCTCGGAGGTCGACGCGCAAGCCATCAAGGACATCGAGCGCACCACCAACCACGACGTGAAGGCGGTGGAGTACTGGCTCAAGGGCCGCTTCGACACCCACGCCGAACTGAAGGCCGCCGGCGAGTTCGTGCACTTCGCCTGCACCAGCGAAGACATCAACAACACCAGCCACGGGCTGATGCTGAAGGCGGCTCGCGCCGAGGTGCTGCTGCCGATGCTCGACAAACTGATCGCCACGCTGACGGCGCTGGCCAAAGCCCAAGCCCATGTGCCGATGCTCAGCCGCACCCACGGCCAGACCGCCAGTCCGACAACGGTCGGCAAGGAAGTCGCCAACGTCGCGGCGCGCCTGGCGACCGCGCGCGAGCGCATCGCGGCGGTGAAGCTGCTGGCCAAGATGAACGGGGCCGTCGGCAACTACAACGCCCACCTCGCGGCCTACCCGAACTTCGACTGGGAGGCGTTCAGCCGGCGCGTGATCGAGGAGCAGCTCGGCCTCGGCTTCAACCCCTACACGATCCAGATCGAGCCGCACGACTACATGGCCGAGTTGTTCGACGCCGTGGCGCGCACCAACACCATCCTCATCGACTGGTCGCGCGACGTCTGGGGCTACATCAGCGTGGGCTACTTCAAGCAGCGCACCCGGCCGGGCGAAATCGGTTCGTCGACGATGCCCCACAAGGTCAACCCGATCGACTTCGAGAATGCCGAAGGCAATTTCGGGCTGGCCAACGCGCTGCTCGCGCACTTGAGCCAGAAGCTCCCGGTGAGCCGTTGGCAACGCGACCTGACCGACAGCACGGTGCTGCGCAACATGGGCGTGGCGCTCGGCTACTCACTGCTCGGCTACGACAGCCTGCTGCGTGGCCTGGACAAGCTCGAGGTCAACAAGGCCGCGTTGGCCGCCGACCTCGACGCCGCCTGGGAAGTGCTGGCCGAACCGATCCAGACGGTGATGCGCCGCTACGGTCTGCCCAACCCGTACGAGCGCCTGAAGGATCTCACGCGGGGCAAGGGCATCACCCGCGAAGCGATCCAGCAGTTCATCGCCACGCTGGAGATTCCGGCCGCCGAGAAGGACCGCCTGCTGGCGATGACTCCCGGCAGCTACACCGGACTCGCCGATCGGCTGGCGCGCCGCCTGCCCTGACCCCCTGTTTGAAGGGTCCCCTAGGCTGAACTCGGCAGCTAGGGATTCCAACTTCGCGCATCGCGGCTAAGGTTGTCGGGTTGCGATTTCCGCGTAGTTACAGCCATGATCCGCGTTCCCTTTGCCGCCATCGCGAGCGCCGTTGGCCTCGCTGCGCTGGCGGCCGACCCCGCCGTGCTGGCCGCGCCGGCCAGCCAAGGTTTCAAGGTCGAATCGCCGCGTGAAACACGTGCGGGCGGCAGCGCCGCGTCGGCGCCGCTCGCCGACCGCCGTCCCGGTGCACTGCCGTCGACCGCGCCGAATTCGTTCGAGCGCGACACCGTGTCGGCCGTGCCGGGGCCGTCGTCGTCGCTGCTGCTGCTGAGCGCGAGCCTGGCGGCCATCGGGGTCGCCACCTGGCGCCGCATGCGCAGCTGATCCGCGGCGGCGCAGGGGTCGCTGGGCCCGGCCCGGAACCTACAATCCGGGCCATGAACTTCGTCGACATGCTGCAGCGCGCCGAGCAGCGCAACGACTCGCTGCTGTGCGTGGGGCTCGACCCCGAACCGAGCCGCTTCCCCGGCGCCTGGAAGGGCGACGCGGGCCGCATCTTCGATTTCTGCGCGGCCATCGTCGACGCGACGCGCGAGCTGGTGATCGCCTTCAAGCCGCAGATCGCCTACTTCGCGGCCAATCGCGCCGAGGAACAGCTCGAACGCCTGATCGCACACATCCAGCGCGTGGCGCCCGAGGTGCCGGTGATCCTCGATGCGAAGCGCGGCGACATCGGCAGCACCGCGGAGCAGTACGCACGCGAAGCGTTCGAACGCTACCGGGCCGACGCGCTGACGCTGTCGCCGTTCATGGGCTTCGATTCGATCGCACCCTACCTCGAGTACGAGGGCAAAGGCCTGATCCTGCTGTGCCGCACGTCGAACCCCGGCGGCTCCGATCTGCAGGCGCAGCGGCTGCACGGCGCCGACGGCCCGGGCGATCGTGTCTACGAACACATCGCGCGGCTCGCGCAGGGGCCCTGGAACCGCAACGGCCAGCTCGGGCTGGTGGTCGGCGCCACCTTTCCGTCCGAGATCGAGCGCGTTCGCGCGCTGGCGCCCACGCTGCCCTTGCTGATCCCCGGCGTCGGCGCGCAGGGCGGCGACGCCGAGGCGACGGTGCGCGCCGGCTGGCGGCAAGACCAGGGCCGAACCGTCGGGCCCATCGTTGTCAACTCGTCGCGCGCGGTGCTGTACGCCAGTGCCGGCGACGACTTCGCAGCCGCGGCGCAACAGGTGGCCCGCGCCACCCGCGACGCCCTGAACCGGGCACGCCACTGAGGCAAGCCTGTGCGGGCCGCCGCCCGGCGCGAAGCGGGCACCCACCGGCAGTGCCGCACCGGCACGGACGTGTCGATTTCAGGCGACGCGCGGAGAGGTCGCCGACGTAATATCGCGCCGGCAGCCACCACGGAATCCCCCCGCCGATGCGCCGAGACGAGCCGCTTGCGGCCGCCCCACCCGCCCCCACTGAAGACAGCGAGCCGCCCGGCTCGGTGCGGGCATCGATCGGCCGCTGCGTCCTCGGCGCGGCCAGTGCCGCGGCATTGTTGGCGGCGCTGGCCATCCTCGCGCTGGCCATCGAACTGGCGCCGCATTGGCGCGGCGGCGCCCTGGTGGCAGCCCTGCTGATTTATTCCGCGGGCTGCGGCTGGGCCACCCGCTCGCGCGACGGGCCGCGCGAGCCGACCCTGTTCGCCGCCGGATTGTTCGCCGTCGGCTTGACCACCGCCATCAGCGTCGTCTTCGGCGACGGCCTGCGCAACCCGACCCTGGGCTTTGGCGCTCTGGCGGTGTGCATGCTGTGCAGCATCACCCATGTTCGCTGGGGCCTGGCGCTGGCCGCGACCTGCGCCGTCCAGGTCGCGGCGCTCGCGTGGGCCGAACAGGGCGGCTGGACCGCGCCGGCCGCTGCCGGCACGCCCTTGCAACTGGCCCTGTTGTTCCAATCGATGCTGGTCGCCAGCGGTGTGGCCGGCGGCACCGCGCTGGCGCGCGTGCTCGACCGGTCGTTGGCCGCCGCGGCCGATCGCGAACAGCGCTTTCGCGGCCTGCTGCGCATCGCGGTGGACTGGTACTGGGAGCAGGACGAGCAGTTTCGCTTCACCGCCATTTCCGACAACCCGGTGTCGGGCTCGCAGATCGCGCCCGACCAGCGCCTCGGCCGCAGACCGTGGGAGATCGACGGCCTGGGCATGACCGACAGCACGCTCGACGCGCACCGCGCCGACCTGGAAGCGCATCGGCCCTTTTGCGGCACGCTCGCGCGCTGCCGCGACGCCCGCGGGCGGGTGCGCTACTTGAGCATCAGCGGCGAACCGAAACGCGATGCACAAGGGCGCTTTTGCGGCTACTGGGGGGTCGGCCGCGACATCACCACCGCGGTGCAGGCGCAACGTGCCAACGCCGCCAGCGAGACCCGCTACCGCGAGTTGTTCGAACGCTCGCCGTCGCCGCTGCTGCTGCACCGCAAGGGCGTCGTCATCGACGCCAACGACGCCGCGGCGCGCCTGTTCGGCTTCGAGCATGGCGTGCTGATGAAGGGGCACCAACTGACCAATCTGTGCGCCGACGGTGAACCGCGCGACCGCTTGCGCCAGCGCATCGCGCAGCTCGAGGCGCTGCCGGTCGGCCAGGGCCTGCCGGTGGAGGACCTGCAGCTCGTGCTGAGCCAGGGCGGGAGGCGCAACGTGCAGGCCAGCGCGGTGCGGGTCGAAAGTGCCGACGGCGCAGCCACCTTGTCGCTGTACTTCGACGTCACCGCGCGCGTCGCGGCCGAGGCCGCGCTGCGCCGCTCCGAGACGATGCTGTCGCACCTGTTCGCCACCAGCCCGGACTGCATCACGCTGACCGAGATGGCGACCGGACGCTATGCGCTCGTCAATGACAGCTTCGTGCGGGTCACCGGCTACGCGGTCGACGAGGTGGTCGGCCGCACGTCGACCGAGATCGGCATCTGGAGCGATCTGCACGACCGCGAGCGCTTCGTGGCGGCGATCCGCGCGCACGGCCGGGTCGAGGAAATGCCGATCGTGTTCCGCTCGAAGTCCGGAGTGCCGGTGTCGATGCTGGTGTCGGGGGCGCGTTTCGAAATGGACGAGCGCGACTACCTCGTGATCAACGCGCGCGACGTGACCCAGAGCGAGCGCCAGCGCATCGAGCACGAAGCGATTCTGCGCAACGCGGTGATCGGCATCGCGTTCAGCCGCGGCCGCTACTTCCTGCACACCAACCCGAGCTTCGAGCGCATCTTCGGCTGGCAGGCGGGCCAACTCGCCGGGCAGCCCACGTCGCTGGTCTGGCCCACCGACGAGGCCTACGAGGCGATGCGTGCGCCGGCCTGGGCCGTGCTGTCACAGGGCCTGCCCTACGAGCTGGAATGCGAGATGCGCCGCGCCGACGGCACGCTGTTCTGGTGCCACATGCGCGGCCAGGCGGTCGACAAGGCGTCCCCCGGCGCGGGCACCATCTGGACCGCCGAAGACGTCACGCTGCGGCGCGAGTTCGATCAGGCGCTGGCCGCGGCACGCGATGCGGCCGAGGCGGCGAACCGCGCCAAGAGCGCGTTCCTCGCCAACACCAGCCACGAGATCCGCACCCCGCTCAACGGCCTGCTCGGCATGGCGCGCCTGGCCATGCTGCCGGGCCTCGACGAAGCGCGCCGCCAGCAGTACCTGCTGCAGATCTTCGACAGCGCACAAAGCCTGTCGGGCATCATTTCCGACATCCTCGATCTGTCGAAGATCGAGGCCGGCAAGATCACGCTCGAAAGCGTGCCGTTCGGCCTGCGCGACCTGCTGGTTGCGGTGCACGACGCCTATCTGGCTTTGGCCCAGGCCAAGGGCCTGGAGTTCGCGCTCGCGATCGACGACACGGTGCCCGCGGCGGTGCGCGGCGACCCGGTGCGGCTGCGGCAGATCCTCAGCAACTACGTCACCAATGCACTGAAGTTCACCGAATGCGGCCGCGTGGGCCTGCACGCCGGCACAGCCGGCTGCGGGCGGCTGCGCTTCTCGGTCACCGACACCGGCCCAGGCATTGCCGCGGCCACGCAGCAACGCCTGTTCTCGCCGTTCTCGCAGGCCGACGACTCGACCACGCGGCGCTACGGCGGCACCGGCCTGGGCCTGTCGATCTGCCGCGAACTGGCCCGGTTGATGGGCGGCGAGGTGGGCGTGGACAGTGTGGTCGGCAACGGCAGCAGCTTCTGGGCCGAGTTGCCGCTCGAACCCGCCGCCGCTATCGACACCGAACTTCCCGAGCAAAGCGCCGATGCGCACGCCGAGCGGCTGTCGGGTGCGCGGGTGCTGATGGTCGAAGACAACCCGGTCAACATGATGATCGCGGTGGCCATGCTCGAGCAGTGGGGCGTGCACGTGACCCAGGCGATGGATGGCCGCACGGCGATCGACGCGGTCGAGCGGTCGGCGCAACACGGGCGTTTGTTCGACGTGGTGCTGATGGACGTGCAGATGCCGCACATGAGCGGGCACGAGGCGGCGTCGGCGCTGCGTCGGCGCTTCGATGCGAGCGAGCTGCCGATCATCGCGCTGACCGCCGCGGCCTTGGTGTCGGAGCGCGACCAGGCGTTCGCCAGCGGCATGAACGAATTCCTGACCAAGCCGATCGACGCGCAGCGGCTCAAGGAGACGCTGGCGCGCGCGGTCCCGCGCCGCGCCGGCTGAGGTGTCGACCCCCACGTCGCTTCGCTCCTGCCCCCCGAGGGGGCGGTCAGCCGCCAGGGGCCACGAAGGGGCCCCGTCGTGGCCCTTGCAGCTCGGCGCCGGCTGACGGCACGACCTGCGCTACAGCCTCAGCGGCAGCTCGCGCAGCCGTTTGCCGGTCAGCGCGAACAATGCGTTCGCCAGTGCCGGCGCCAGTGGTGGCGTGCCGGGTTCACCGACGCCGCCGGGTGCACGCGTGCTCGCGACGAGATGCGTTTCGACGCGCGGCGCATCGGCCAGCCGGACCAGAGGGTGATTCGGGAAGTTGGTCTGCTTGACCACGCCGTCTTCGATGTCGATGCGCCCATGCAACGCGGCGCTCAGAGCGAAGACCACCGCGCTCTCCATCTGCTGCGCCACGATGCCCGGGTTCACGACGGTGCCGATGTCGGCGGCGCACACCACGCGGTGCACCTTGGGCTTGCCGTCAACCAGCGACACCTCGACCACCTCGGCAACGATGCTGCCGAAGCTCTCGTGCAGCGCGACGCCGCGCGCGCGACCCGCCAGCGCCGGTGTGCCCCACCCGGCCTTCGCCGCCGCCAGCTTGAGCACCGCCGCATGGCGCGGCATGTCGGTGAGCAGCGCGAGGCGAAACGCGAGCGGGTCCTGGCGCGCGTCGTGCGCCAGCTCGTCGATGAAGCTCTCGCTGAAGAACGCGTTGTGCGAATGGCCCACCGAGCGCCAGAAGCCGACCGGCACGCCGCTTTGCGTGGCCACATGCGCGATGCGCTGGTGGGCAAAGGCGTAGGGCAGGTCGAACAGGCCTTCGCTCGCCGTCTTGTCGGGCAGGTCCGCCGGGCCAGCCAGCGCCGGCAGGCCGCGCTCGATCCAGCGCGGCGTGATGGCGTCGCCGGCGCTGGTGATCTGCAAGCCGGTGACGCTGCCTTGCGCGTCGAGACTCGCCTGCATTACGGCGACCGCGGCCGGACGGTAGAAGTCATGGCCCATGTCCTCCTCGCGCGGCCACAGCAATTGCACCGCTCGGCCGCCGGTTTCCAGCGCCACCCGCACCGCCTGGCCGACGAAATCGACCTCGAGGCGCCGGCCGAAACCGCCCCCGAGGTAGGTCACGTGCACCGTCACCGCGTCGATGGCGACGCCGGCCACGCGCGCGGCGAGCGTGCGGCACAGGCTGGGCACTTGCGTCGGCACCCACAGGTCGACCTTGCCGTCTTGGACACGTGCGGTGCAGTTGATCGGCTCCATCGCCGCGTGCGCGAGGTAGGGCGCGCGGTAGACCGCCTCGACGTGGCGCGCCTGGACACGGCGCGCGTCATCGATGCTGCCGCGGCGATAGAACGTGAAGCCGCCGCCGCTGTGCGCCGCGTCGCGCGCGCTGCGCTCGAGCGCCTGTTCGATGCGCCGCGTGTCGGCGTTGCCGGCCGGCGCCCCCCGCCACTCGATGACCAGGGCCTGCGCACCCTGGCGTGCATGCCAGCTGCTGCGGCCGACCACCGCGACGGCAGCGGTGGAGCCGGCGTAGGGCCCGAGCCGAACCACGCGTTCGACGCCGGGCAGCTTCATGGCCGCATCGACGTCGATGCGGCCCGGGCTGCCGCCCAGCATCGGGCAGTGGCGCACCACTGCGAACAGCTGGTCGGGCAGCCGCACGTCGATGCCGAAGCGGGCGCTGCCGTTGACCTTGGCGCCGACGTCGATGCGTGGCGCCGCGCGGCCGATGAGCTTCCAGTCGGTCGGTTCCTTCAACGTGATGTTGCTGACCGGGATGGCCGACGCCATTCGCGCCAGCTCGCCAAAATGCGCCTTCGGTCCCGACGCATGGCTGACCACGCCCGCGTCGACCGTCAGCTCGTCGACCGGCAGCCGCCAGTGCAGCGAGGCCGCGCCCACCAGCTGCGCGCGCGCCGTTGCGGCCGCCAGGCGCAACACGTCCCAGGCGTCGGCCACGCTCGACGATCCGCCGGTGACGCTGATGCCGAGTTCACGCGCGAGCTTGCCGACGATCCATTGACCGGCTCGCACGCTGCGTGTCTCGGCCCCAGCTTCGCGTTCGCTCGGATGGAACGGCAGGCCGTCGACGAACATCGCCACGTTGCCGTACAGCTTGTCGGACCCGGCGTCGATCAGCCGCACCGACGCGAGCGGCACGTCGAGCTCCTCGGCCACCAGCATCGCCAGTGCGGTGTGCACCCCCTGGCCCATTTCGCTGCGGTTCATCGCCAGCACCACGCCGCCGTCGGCGGCGATCTTGATCCAGCCGTTCAGGCCCACCTCGCCGTCGGCCAGCGGCAGTGTGTCGACACGGCCGACACGGCTGCGCGGCGGCAGCACGCCCCAGCCGACGACCAGCGCGCCGGCAGTGCCCAACGCGCTGAGCATGAAGCTGCGGCGCGTCACACCTGCGCCTTGGCGTCGCCCGCTTTGCGCATTCGCTGCGCGGCGCTGTGGATCGCGGCGCGCACGCGCTGGTAGGTGCCGCAACGGCAGAGGTTGGTGATGGCCGCGTCGATGTCGGCGTCGCTCGGATGGGGGTTCTTCTCGATCAGTGCGGCCGCGGCCATCAGCATGCCGCTTTGGCAGTAGCCGCATTGCGGCACCTGGTGCGCGATCCAGGCCGCCTGCAAGGCATGCGGGTGCTCCGCGCTGCCCAGCGCCTCGATGGTCTTGATCGCCTGGCCGGCGACGGCCGACAGCGGCGTGACGCAGGAGCGCACGGCTTGGCCGTTGACCTGCACCGTGCAGGCGCCGCAGGCGGCCACGCCGCAGCCGAACTTGGTGCCCGTCAGGTTCAGCACGTCGCGCAGCACCCACAGCAAGGGCATGGCCGGGTCGACCGCAGCGTCGGGCAGCGTGCGCGACTGGCCGTTGACCGAGATCTCCATGCTGCTCCTTCCCTGCCGCCTCGAAAGGTGCCCATTCTGCGGCAGGCGGCGCGGCGAACTCGCGACGAAATGTTCGCGGT
>JBGQEX010000097.1:0-15809 GCA_041496605.1 Piscinibacter sp. | reverse complement strand
GTCGTCGACGGCGAGATCGCGTTCGTCGGCGGCGTCAACCTCATCGACGACCGCTATGACTTCACCCACGGCTGGGGCGACACGCCGCGGCTCGACTTCGCGGCCGAACTGCGCGGGCCCGTGGTGGCGCCGGTGGAACAGGCCACGCGCGCACTGTGGACGCGCGCCCATCTGGGCCGCGACCTGCGCGACGAAATGGTGGCGCTGGCTCGCAGCGCCGAACCGCTGGCACGCGCACGGCGTTTGATGCGTCGCCTGCGCATGCCGCGCGGCAGCGGCTTGCAGGTCAGCGCCGGCACGCTCGAACCCGTGGTCACCGCCTTCGTGCTGCGCGACAACTTGCGCCGGCGCCGCACCATCGAGCGCAGCTACATCCAGGCCATTCGCAGCGCCCGCACCCGCATCGACCTGGCGTCACCGTATTTCTACCCCGGGCGGGCGTTTCGTCGCGCGCTGCGGCTGGCTGCAAGGCGCGGCGTGCAGGTGCGGCTGCTGCTGCAGGGCAAGGTCGACTACCGCATCGCCGGCCTGGCCGCGCGCGTGCTCTACGACGAACTGCTGGCCAGCGGCGTGCGCATCTTCGAATACACGCCGGCCTTCCTGCATGCCAAGGTGGCCCTGGTCGACGACGACTGGGCCACGGTGGGCAGCTCCAACATCGACCCGCTGTCCTTGTTGCTCAACCTGGAAGCCAACGTCGTCGTCTGCGACGCCGAGTTCACTGCCGCGATGGCCGCGCAGTTCGACGCGGCCATCACGGAGTCAAGCGAGGTCGACCCGCGGCGCGCCCAGTCGCGCGGCGTTGCCGGTGTATTGCGGCGCGGGCTGGTGGCCTGGTGCGCGTACGTGTACCTGCGCATTGCCGGCAGCACCGGGCGGTATTAGTCCGCCCCCCAGTCGCTTCGCTCCTGCCCCCGAGGGGCGCCTCGCCTGCGGCCGGGAAACCCGTCCGCGGCGAGTGGCTTGAGGGCGGGCGGCCCTAGCCCTTCAGTGACGTTCGCAGGTCGCCGCTCGCGCGCAGCGCACCGACCTCGATGCCGTTCCAGTTCTTCAGCGTCACGTCGCTGAACCCGCGCATGAATACCGCCTCGGCGTCGTCGAGCGCCACCAGCGCTTCGATGACGGCCGCCATCACGACCTCGGCGGCGCGGGCGTTGTTGCCGTCGTCGATCTTGATGGCCACACCGAGTCCGCGCTCAGGCAGCGCCGCGCAGTAGACGCCTTCGGCTCCGACCTTGCAGAACACACGTTCGCCCAGGCGTTCCATCACGCGAGTGTCGAAGCGGGCGCTGCCGGCGACCATGAACGGCGAACGCGCCACCGCCTCGCGCAGGCGCTTCGCGGCGTGCGCCTGGCCCTCGCGCAGGCCGATGCCGGTGCCCAGGCGTGCGAACGCGAGTGCAAGTTGCCGCAACGGAACAGCGTAAGTCGGGATGGAACAGCCGTCGGTGCCGCGTGGTGCGCGCGACAAGTCGCAGCCGGTGGTCGACTGCAGTGCCTCGGTCACTTCGCGCATCACCGGATGTTCGGGCGATACATAGCCCTTGACGTACTGCCGCAGGTCCAGGCCGCTGTCGTTCCAACCCATCAGCGCGCAGGCCAGGCAGACGAAACCGGCGTGCTTGCCCGAGCAGTTGTTGTTCAGCGCAGTGGGTACGTCGCCGCGTGCGGCGAGCGCGCGCGACACGGTGTCGAGATACGGCCAGTGCACGCCGCACTCGAGCACGCCGGCGTCGACGCCGGCCTTCGCCAGCATGCCCGCAGCGGTGCGCACATGTTCCGGCTCGCCGTTGTGCGAAGCGCAAGCGAGCGCCAGTTCGTCGTCGTTGAGGCGCAACCGAACGGCGGCGCCGCTCTCCACCAAAGGCAGCGCTTGCAGCGCCTTCACTGCCGAGCGCGGAAACACCGGGCGGCTGATGTCGCCGAGCGCGGCCACCACGGCGCCGTCGGCGTCGACCACGGCGAGCGCGCCGGCGTGGCTCGATTCGAGCGCATCGCCGCGCAGCACTTCGACCAGGGTGGGATTCATGGATGCGCTCCGTCTTCAGGGTGACTGTAGCGCGTGGGGTTCTAGGGGGGCGAACGGCCTTGTTGTGGCGGCGACGCGGGTCGATACTTCGCTGGCTCCGCCGCAAGGCATCCGATTCGGAGGCGATCATGGACTTCATAGAAAAGTTGTTCGGCATCGCGCCAGACGGCGGCGACGGGACGCTGGAGTTCTTCCTGTTCCTCGTGCCGATCGCCGGCATCATCGCCATCGCCGCATGGCGACGCAGCCGCCGCCGCGGCCCTCGGCGCTGAGCCGTCGCAGCGAAGCGCCTGTGGAACTGCGCAGCGGAGGCGGCTCAAACTCGCGCCTACCCTGCACAACTGCGTAGGCGCTGCGGTCCGGCGCGAGCGAATGGGTTGTCGGTAGAGTGCGCTGCTGCGCACTCGCACCGCCGCCCCATGAGCAGCCAACCCACGAACGCCCGCTCCATCGCCGGGATCGACTTCACCAGCCGCCCGACACGGCGCAAACCGATCACCGTCGCGCTCGGCCAGGTCGAGCACGAGGTGGTGTGCCTGCAGCGGCTCGACGCCCACACCAACTTCGAAAGCTTCGCGGCCTGGTTGCACACACCCGGGCCCTGGCTGGGTGTGTTCGATCTGCCGTTCGGGTTGCCGCGCGAGCTGGTGTTGTCGCTGCGCTGGCCCACCCAGTGGCTGCCACTGATGCGCCACTTTGCGGCACTCAGCCGCGAGCAGATCCGCGCGCAGTTCAAGGCCTTCTGCGACGCCCGTCCGGCCGGCGCCAAGTTCGCGCACCGCCTCTGTGATGGACCGGCGGGCTCGTCACCGTCGATGAAATGGGTCAACCCGCCGGTGGCCTACATGCTGCACGCGGGCTTGCCGATGCTGATCGATGCGGGCCTGCATCTGCCCGGCCTGCACGACGGCGATCGTGCGCGTGTTGCCCTCGAGGGATATCCCGGCCTGCTGGCGCGCGAGCTGCTGGGCGCGCGCTCCTACAAGAGCGATGCCAAGGCCAAACAAACGCCGGAACGTCTGATCGCCCGCAAGGACTTGATCGACGCGCTCGAGCAGCGTCGCACCCGACTGGGCTTGCGCCTGCGGCTGAGTCATGCACAGCGTGACCAGCTGGTCGCCGACGCGTCCGGCGACAGCCTCGACGCCGTGCTGTGCCTGCTGCAGGCGGCGTGGGCCAGCGGGCAACCGAACCACGGTCTGCCACGGCATGTCGACCCGCTGGAAGGGTGGATCGTCACGGCGCCGCACACCGACCGTTGAATTTCTGTATTGACAGAAATTAGTGGTGGGGTTAGGGTTCAACCATGGACCTCTCACCGACGCTGTCGCGCTTCGTTCTGCACTGGGGCGAAATGGGAACGCGCTGGGGCGTCAACCGCACGGTCGCGCAAATCCATGCGCTGCTCTACATCAGCGGCCGGCCGATGCACGCCGAAGAGATTGCCGACACGCTCGGCGTCGCGCGCTCCAACGTGAGCAACAGCATTCGCGAGCTGCAGGGCTGGAATCTGGTCAAGCTCATCCATCTGAGTGGCGACCGGCGCGACCATTTCGAAACCTCCACCCAGGTGTGGGAGTTGCTGCGCACCATCGTGCGCGAGCGCCAGCGGCGCGAGATCGCGCCGACCATCGAGGTGCTGCACGAGTTGCTGGCCGACCCGGCCCTCAGCAAAGACCCCGCCGCGGCCAAGCTGCGCATGCGCGAGACGCTGGAACTGCTGGAAACGCTGACGGCGTGGAGCGACGAGATGCTCAAGCTCGACACCGAGACGCTGACCAAGGTGCTCAAGCTCGGCGCCAAGATCAAGAAGCTGCTGCGCTCCGACGGGGCGCCGCCATCGCGCGACGACAAGTCGGAACTCACAGCGGCGCATTTGCTGGGTCCATGACCGTTCCGCCCCATTTTTTTTACCCATTGGTTTCTGTATTGACTGAAATTTCAGCAATGACAACGAGCAATTACCTGCTGACCTTGTTCTACGACGCTGCCTGCCCCGTCTGCTCGCTCGAAATGGACAAGCTGCGCGCACGCGACCACGACGGCCGACTTGTGTTCGTCGATATCGCTGCACCCGGTTTCGACCCGACCCCGTACGGCGTGACGCTGGCGTCGATGACCGCCGAGATTCACGCGCAGCGACCCGACGGATCGTTAATTCGTGGCGTCGAAGTTCTGCGCCTCGCGTATGCGGCGGTTGGCCTCGGCTGGGTGCTGCGGCCCACCGGTTGGGCGCTGCTGCGGCCGCTGTCCGATGCCGCCTATCGCGTGTTTGCGCGTTACCGCCGACCGATCTCGCACGCCGCCGCGCCGCTGATCGACGCGCTGCGCGCGTGCCGCGCCCGCCGCAGCGCGCAACGCATGCGCGACTGCGCTGCCGGCGCCTGCGCGATGCCTGACCAACCCAGGGAGCGGTCATGAGAGTCCTCGTCTGCGGGTCCACAGGCTGCGTCGGCAGCGCGGTGGTGCATGCCTTGCGTTCGCGCGGGCACCAGGTTGTCGAGGGTGCGCGCGGCGTGCCGAACGCTCGCTCGACGCTGCACATCGACTTCACGGTCGCGTGCGAACCGCATGCATGGGCCGAGCGGCTGCGCGCCGCGCAGGTCGAAGCGATCGTGAACTGCGTGGGCATCCTGATGCCGTCGCGCACTCAGAGCTTCGAGCGCGTGCACACGCGCGGCCCCATCGAGTTGTTTCGCGGCGCTGCGCTGGCCGGCGTGCGTCGCGTGCTGCAGGTTTCGGCGCTCGGTGTCGACGGCGATGCCGAGAGCCTGTCCATGCCCTACCTGCACGGCAAGCTGCTGGCCGACGATGCGCTCGCCGCTTCGCCGCTCGACTGGGCCGTGCTGCGCCCCTCGCTCATCTACGGCCCGCGCAGCCAGAGTGCGGCGTTGTTCGCCACGCTCGCCAGCTTGCCGCTCATCAGCCTGCCGGGGCGCGGCGCACAGCGCCTGCAGCCGATCCACGTCTACGAGCTCGCCGAGGCGATCACGCGGCTCATCGAACAACCCGGCGAACTGCGCGCCGTGTACGAGCTCGGCGGCCCCACCGTACTGAGCTACCGCGAGATGCTGGCGCACTATCGCGCCGCACTCGGTTGCGGGGCGGCGCTGTGGCTGCCGCTGCCGCTGCCGCTGATGCGCCTGCTGGCGTGGGTGTCGCAGGCGCTGCCTCAGAAAGTGTTCTGCCGCGACACGATCCGCCTGCTCGAGCACGGTAGCGTGCCCGCATCGAACGCCAGTGCGGCGCTGCTCGGACGCGCGCCGACAGCGATGGCGCAAGGTCTTGCCATCACGCCGCCCGAGCCGCTCATCGACCTGCGCGCGCGCCTGAGCCCGGCCTTGAGCCTGGCGCTGCGCGCTTCATTGGCCTTCATGTGGCTGGCCACCGCGTTCATCAGTGCCTGCTGGCCCGACGAGTCCGGCGTGTTGCGCTTACTTGCGCGCTGTGGCTTCGAGGGCTCGCTGGGCGTGGCCGTGATGGTCGCCTCGTGTTCGCTCAATCTGGCGATGGGCGTGTTGGTGCTGCTGCGTCCGTCACCGTGGGTCTACGCGCTACAGTGCGCGGCGGTGATCGGCTACACCGTCACCGCGGCCGTCAACATGCCGCAACTCGCCATCGATCACTGCGGGCCGTTGCTGAAGAACCTGCCGGTGTTGGCGACGCTGCTGCTGCTGTGGATGGCGCAGCCCATGCCGTCCGCGCGCAGGCCGGCACGTGCCGAGCGGGCGGGCCGCCTGATGTCGCGGCGTTCGGCTGCTTGAGGCGTGCGCCAGAATGCGAGGATGAAACTGCTTCGTCTCGTGCGCGCCGGCAGCGCGCTGCGCCTGACCACGTATCTGGTCGCCTTGTGGAAGTTGTTCAAGCACCCGCAGACACCCACGCTCGCCAAGTGGGTGGCGATTCTCGTGCTCGCCTACGCCGTGAGCCCGATCGACCTGATCCCTGACTTCATCCCGGTGCTGGGCCAGCTCGACGACCTGATCCTCGTACCGCTCGGGGTGGCGCTCATCGTGCGCCTGACGCCCAAGTCGCTGTGGGAGGCGCGTTTGCGCGAGGCCGAAGCCGCAACGCAGCAACTGCCCAAGCTGTGGTGGGGCGCCTTGCTGGTCGTCGCCATCTGGGCGCTGCTGTTCGGCGCCTTCGTTTGGTGGACGCTTCGACTGTTCTCCGCGTGAGGCTGCTGGCGGCATTCGCGCTCGCTGCCTGCGCCGCCGGCGCCCAGGCGTTCAGCGGCGTCGTCACCCACGTCACCGATGGCGACACGGTGTGGGTGCAGCCCGACGCCGCCGACTCGCGCCACCGCAAGCCGATCAAGCTCAGGCTGCAGGGCATCGACGCCCCCGAGCGCTGCCAGGCCTGGGGCGCGCAGGCCGCCGCCGCGCTCGCGTCACGGGTGTGGCAGCAGCGGGTCGAGGTGCGCACCCGCGCGAAAGACAGTTACGACCGCGTGCTGGGCAACCTGCGCCTCGACGGCGAAGACGTGAGCGCCTGGATGGTCGAGCACGGTCATGCCTGGAGCTACCGCTATCGCCACAGCGGAGGGCCGTACGCCGCGCAACAACGGCAGGCCAGCGCCGCGCGGCGCGGACTGTTCGCCGACCCCGAGGCGATCGAGCCGCGACTGTTCCGCAAGCGCCACGGGCCTTGTAACTGAACCCTACACCGCGGAATTCGCGTTCCCTGGCAGGCGTACACGCGATGGAGCCGCATCGCGGGCGCGGCGCGGCTCCAACGGCAAGCCACAGGAGCTATGCAATGAGCATGACGCGCAAGGAATTTCTCGCCGGCGTGGCGGGCGGCACGGTGGTGCTGCTGTTCGAAGGCTGCGGCGGCGGAGGCAGCAGCTACTCCGGTGGCGGTATGACGACCACTTGTGGTGCAACGGCCATCACCGGCAATCACGGCCATTCGCTGACCATTCCCAAGACCGACCTCACCTCGACGGTCGACAAGGCCTACAGCATTGCCGGCACGGCGGGGCACGACCACACGGTGACGCTCACGGTCGCGCAGTTGGGGCAGCTCAACGCGGGACAGAACGTGACGGTGACGTCGTCAGTCACGAACGCGGCCGGCATTGGATCGCACTCGCATGATGTGACCGTCAGTTGCATGTGAGCCGGGCCCGGCGCGCAACGTCACTTGCGCATCAGCGTGCTCTTGCCGAACAGGCTTTCGATCAGATCCACCGCCACCTCGGCCGTGGCGTTGCGCACGTCGAGCGCTGGGTTGAGCTCCATCACGTCGAGCGACGCCAGCCGGCCGGTGTCGGCGATCATCTCCATGCACAGCTGGGCTTCGCGGTAGGTCGGGCCGCCGCGCACCGTGGTGCCCACGCCGGGGGCGATGTCGGGGTCGAGGAAATCGACGTCGAAGCTCACGTGCAGGTGGGTGTTGCCGTCGAGCATGGCCAGCGCCAGCTCCATCGCATGGCGCATGCCCATCTCGTCGATGTAGCGCATGTCGAAGACTTCCAGGTCCATCTCGTGAACCAAGCGCTTCTCGCCTTTGTCGACGCTGCGAATGCCGATCTGCCGCACCCACTTCGGGCTGATCGCCGGCACGTGGCCGCCGATCTCGACCAACTCCTGGGGCCCATGGCCGCACAGGCACGCGACCGGCATGCCGTGGATGTTGCCGCTCGGGGTCAGCGTGTTGGTGTTGAAGTCGGCGTGCGCGTCGAGCCACAGGATGCGCAGTTTCTTGCTCGTCTCCCGGCAGTGGCGCGCCACGGCGCTCATCGAGCCGATGCCCAAGCAGTGGTCGCCGCCGAGCAGGATCGGCAAGTGGCCGAGCGAGAGCTCGCGATGCACCGCCTCGTGCACGGTCTGGTTCCAGGCCACCACTTCGGCCAGGTGGCGGTAGCCGGCCACCGGCGGCAGCCAGGGGTTGGGCGGGCCGGCAAGATTGCCGTGGTCGACCACCTCCAGCCCGTGGCTTCGCAGCACCGTGACGATATGGGCCACCCGCAGCGCTTCCGGGCCCATGCTCGCGCCGCGGCTGCCGGCGCCGATGTCGGTGGGCGCGCCGATGATGCTGACTTGTTTGTTCATGAGGCTAGATGTCGGCGGCGAATTCGCCGGTCTCGGTGTCGGGCGGATTCAGGCTGTAAGCCGTCTCCAGCGCGGTCCAGGCCTCTTCGGCGGTCTCGACGAAACGGAACAGGTTGACGTCCGCCGGCGCGATCATGCCCGTTTCGATCAGCACGTCGAAATTGATCAGGCGGGTCCAGAAGTCGCGGCCGAACAGCAGGATCGGACGATGGCGGCACTTGCCGGTCTGGATCAGCGTCATCACCTCGAACAGTTCGTCGAGCGTGCCGTAGCCGCCGGGGAAGCACACCAGCGCCACGCTGCGCATCAGGAAGTGCATCTTGCGCAGCGCGAAGTAGTGGAACTGGAAGCACAGTTCCGGCGTGATGTATGGGTTGGGCACCTGCTCGTGCGGCAGCACGATGTTGAGTCCCAGGCTGCGGCCGCCGACTTCGTATGCGCCGCGGTTGCCCGCTTCCATGATGCCGGGCCCGCCGCCGGTGACCACATGCACCGGCGCCGCGCGGCGGCCCGTCTCGGTGGTCACCAGGGCCGCAAAGCGGCGCGCCTCGTCGTAGTAGCGCGACATCTGCACCCGCATCTGCGCCCGCTTGATGGCGGCGGGGTCGGCCGCGGCATGTGCTTGTTCCAGCTCGACGGCGGCTTCGGCGGGCGACACGATGCGCGCGCTGCCGAAGATCACGATCGTCGACTCGATGCCCTGCGCCTTCTGCACCAGCTCGGGCTTGAGCAGCTCGAGCTGCATGCGCACCGGGCGCAGCTCCTCGCGCAGCAGGAAATCTTTGTCGGTGAACGCGAGGCGGTAGGAACTCTCCGGCCCTTCGTAGCGCGTCGCGGGGACCACGACCTCCGATTCTTCCTGCGCAGTGGGGAAGTTTCGAGCCGTCAACTCGGTGCGTTTGTCCATGGGTGGCACTGTACCCCCGCAGCTTGATCGCGCGCAGCCCGGCCGGGCGGCCGTCGCGCCGTTCAGTGCGTGGCCAGCAGCTCGACGAAACTGTCGTGCACGCCGGGGGTGCAGGCGAGCAGCGAGCCGCCGAGCAGCAGCGGTTCGCCGTCGCGCGATTCGACCAGCGCGCCGCTTTCTCGCAACAGCAGGATGCCGGCGGCCGCGGCCCACGCGCCCATGTCGTGCTCCCAGAAGGCGTCGATGCGCCCGGCCGCGAGGTAGGCCATCTCCAGCGCTGCCGAGCCGGAGCGGCGCACGCCGCCGAAGCCGCGCAAGACGCGGCCCAGTTCGGCCATGTAGCTGGACATGCGTGGGCTGGTCGGCCGAGGGAACACGGTGGCGGCCAGCGCGTCGAGCGTGGCATGCGGCGCCGCGCAGCGGATCAGCGCACCGTTGAGCACCGCGCCGCGCCCGCGAATGGCGCCGAAGAACTCGTTGCGGCAAGGGTCGTAGACGACGCCGACCTGCGGCTCGCCTTCCAGGACCAGCGCGAGCGACACCGCGTACTGCGGGTAGCCGCGCAGGTAGTTGGCCGACCCGTTGATCGGCTCGACCACCCACAGCGGCCGGCCGTCAAGCGTGTGGCTGGCGCTGTCGTCGCCGAGGAAGCCGTGCTCGGGAAAATGCTTGTGCACGACCTCGCGAATCAGCGCCAGCGCCTCACGGACGATCTCGCCGACGACGTCGCCGGGTCGCTTGTGCGTGACCATCACTTCGGCCAGCCGCGAGCGCGATGCCAGCAGGTGCGTGCCGGCAGCGTAGGCGGCCTGTTCGGCCGCCCTGGAGGCTTCGGGCAGGTCGGTCGTCATGTGCTTGGCTCCGGCGGCGAACCCGACGCACGCGCCAGCTGGTTCACGTAGTCGTGATGCGCGGTGTCGATGATCGAAATGCGGTGCTCCACCGGCCGGTCGCCGAAGGTCAGCGCGGTGCGCCGAACCTGCAACACTGGCGCACCCACCGCCAGGCCGAGCACGCGTGCCGCGGCGCGGTCGGCCCCGATGGCGCGTGCGCGCTCCTGAGCGCGCACGACCGTGACGCCGAATTCGACCTGGTAGAGCTGGTAAAGCGTGCCCGGCCATTCGCGCAAGTGCCTCTCGGTCAGGCCCTTGAACAGCGCCGCCGGCACTGTCAGCCGGTCGTGGATGACGGCGTCGCCCTGCAGGCGCAGCCGGTTCTCGATCTGGATCACTGGCTCGCCGCTGCGCAGCTGCAGTGCCCGCGCGGGCTCGCCGTCGGCGCGCAGCCGCTCGAACGACAGGGCTTCGACGCGCGGAGCTTCGCGCCGCCCGTCGCTGCGTTCGACGGGGAAGAACTGGAACAGGAAGCGGTCGATGGTGTGGGTGGCGACGAAGGTGCCGCGGCCCTGGCGCCGCACCAGGATGTGCTCGGCGGCGAGCTCGTCCACGGCCTTGCGCAGGGTGCCGATGGACACCCCGAGCGCCACCGCCAATTCGGTTTCGCTGGGCAGCGTGCCGCCGGGTGCAAACGAGCCTGTCTCGATGGCGTGCAGCAAGGAGCGCTTCACCACGCGAAACAGCGGCATGCCCGCGGCTTCAGGCGCGATGGGCTCGAACACGGGTGCGGACGGTGCGGCCGGCATGTGCCGCGCATTCTACAACTATGTCACACAAATGATACGGGTCATATATATGAGTTGCGACACAGCCCGGTACGCAGGGCAGGCCGCTGCGGCGCGCGGCCGCAACGCGGCCTCAGCGTGGGCTGAGCAGCTCGATGATGGTGTCGCGAAGGCCGGGCGTGCAGGCCACCAGCGACTTGCTGGGCAGCGTGGGCTGGGTGTCGGGCAGCTCGACCGTGCCGCCGCTCTCGCGCACCAGCACAATGCCGGCGGCCGCATCGCGCGAGGCGATGTCGTGTCCCCAGAAGACGTCGGTCCGACCGGCCGCGAGATAGGCCATCTCCAGCGCCGTCGACCCGGCCCGCCGCACACTGCGGAAGGTGTGCAGCGCGCGGGCCAGTTCGGCACTGTGCCTCACAGACCGCGTGCTCGTCGGGTCGGGGAACAGCGTGGCAGCAATCGCTTCGGCGGGCGAGGTCGTGGCGGCGCAGCGGATCGGCACGCCGTTGAGCACCGCACCGCGGCCGCGGATGGCGCCGAAGAACTCGTTGCGGCACGGGTCGTAGACGACGCCGATGTGCGGCTCGCCGGCGACTACCAGCGCCAGCGACACCGCAAACCGGGGCTGGTCGCGCAGGTAGCTGGCGACCCCGTCCAACGGGTCCACGACCCAACGGGGCGCGTCGTCGTCCACCCGGCCGGGACTGTCGTCGCCCAGGAAGCCGTGCGAGGGGAACCGCTTGCGCAGCACGTCACGGATCATGGTTTCGGTTTCGCGTCGGATGTGGCCGACCACCACGTCCGGCCGCTGATGCGTGAGCACCAGTTCGGCCAGCCGGGAGCGCGATGCCAGCAGATGGGCACCCGCCGAATAGACGGCTTGCTCGGCGGCGTGGGCCGCGTTGGACAGGTCGGCCGCCTTTGCCGCGCTGGCTGGCTGGCGCGGTGGCCCGCTCGCGCTGTTGTGGCTTGCCAAATCGATGGTGGGGCCCGCCGGCTGCACGGGCCGGTCGCCCGACGCCGCCTCAGCCTCAATTTGCGCCAGCGCCGCCGTGATGAACGGCAGCTTGGCTTGCGAGTAGGCCTCGCGGTTGGCTCCGTGTTGCGCTGCAAGGGACTGCTTCAATTCGAGGTAGCGCTGGCGCAGCACGGCATCCGCGCGCAGCGCATCGCGAAAGGCGATCCGATGGCGCCACGCGTCGCCGCCAAACACCACCAGATGCAAGTGGTGGGTGCGCCGGCCCTTGACTTGACGCATCAGCAGGCGCCTGTCGGTCAAGGTCGCGTTGTATTCCACCGAGGTCGTGTATCCCATGGCGCACAGGTCATCGAGCAGCGCGTCGGCCAGCGCCATCGAGGCGACGCCGCCCAGCATGTCGATCACCGGCTTGGCGGCCAGCCCGGGTACCGCCGTGCTGCCGATGTGTTCGATGCCAAGAAACCGGCCGGGCAACGAGGCTTCGAGCCGATCGCGTTCACGTTGAAACTGCGTCGCCCATGCGTTGCTCCACGGTGCCAGCTGGATGGGCACGCTGGCGGCCTGTCGGAGGGGCTCTTGATCGTCCATGACGGTTCACGGGAGTGGCCGGGCGTGCTGGCGGCGATCTGCGCACACCGGGCACTGCGGGTCGCGCGCCACGCCAATCTGTGTCCACTCCATCGTGCGCGCATCGAGCATCTGCAGGCGGCCGGCCAGCGACGAGCCCACGCCGGCCAGCAGCTTCAAGGCCTCGGCCGCCTGCATCGTGCCGACGATGCCGACCAGTGGCGCGAACACGCCCATCGTCGCGCAGCGCCCCTCCTCGAAGGTGGCGTCGGGTGGGAAGATGCAGGCGTAGCAGGGCGCATCGGGGTTGCGCGTGTCGTAAACGGAGATCTGGCCATCGAAGCCGATCGCCGCGCCCGACACCAAGGGTTTGCGGTGCACCACGCAGGCGGCGTTGACCGCGTGGCGGGTCGCGAAGTTGTCGCTGCAGTCGAGCACGACGTCGGCTTGCGCCACCCATGCATCGAGGCGGGCCGGGTCGGCGCGTTCCTGCAGCGCGATCACGCTCACCTCCGGGTTGATGGCGGCGATGGTTTGCGCCGCCGAGCGGGCCTTCGGCTGCCCGACGCGCGACAGGTTGTGGGCGATCTGCCGCTGCAGGTTGGTCAGGTCCACCGTGTCGTGGTCGACGATGGTGATCGTGCCGACCCCGGCAGTGCCGAGGTACAGCACCACCGGTGAGCCGAGCCCGCCGGCGCCGATGACCAGCGCGTGCGACGCCATCAGTCGCTGTTGCCCCTCGACGCCCACTTCGTCGAGCAGGATGTGGCGCGAGTAGCGCAGCAGCTGGTCGTCGTTCATCCGCGGAGGATACAAAACAAAACGCCCGCGTGAGGCGGGCGTTTATAGGGGGGGCTGGTGCGTGCTCAGGGGAGTGGCGGGCCGCCGTACTTGCACCGTTGATCTCGGTCGTGGGGCATTGAGCCCCACTTCCTCGCCGAGCGCTGCGCTGGTCGATCCCCGTAGACGGGGCCCCTCGCCCTTCGCTGCGCGCTCTCAGTTCGTCTCAGCTTCCGCCTTGCGTTCGGTCATTGTCTTGCTGAACAGGACGGGCTTGCCCTTGAGCCGATTCAGCGCCTGCGAGAGCTGGAAGTCCTCGCCGCTGCCGAATTCCGGTAGCGGTTTGGCCGGCGCGGCGGCCTTGGCGGTTTCGGTCTCGAGCTTCTTGCGCGCTTCCTCGCGGGCCTTCTCGCGCGCCATGTCCTTCACCTCGCTGCCCTGGCCGCTTTGCAGGTGCTTTTCCAGGTCGGCTTCGCGCACGCGCAACGCGGCGAACAGGTTGCCTTCGGCGGTTTCGTCGAGCATCACGTCGGGCACGATGCCCTTGGCCTGGATCGACTTGCCGCTGGGCGTGTAGTAGCGCGCGGTGGTGATCTTCAGCGCCGTCTCGGGCGACAGCTGGCGCACCGTTTGCACCGAGCCCTTGCCGAACGTCTGGGCACCCATCACGGTGGCGCGGTGGTGGTCTTGCAGCGCGCCGGCCACGATCTCGCTGGCCGAGGCCGAGCCTTCATTCACCAGCACGATCAGCGGGACCGTCTTCAGCGCCTCGGGCAGCTTGCGCAGCGGGTCGGCGCCGCCGCGGCGCAGGTAGAACTCGGGCGACGCCTTGAACACTGCCTTCGACTCGGCGATCTGCCCGTTGGTGCTCACTACCACCGAGTCGGCCGGCAGGAACGCCGACGAGATCGCCACCGACGATTCGAGCAGGCCGCCGGGGTCGTTGCGCAGATCGAGCACCAGCCCCTTCAGGTTGGGGTCCTGCTTGTAGATGTCTTCGAGCTTGCGGGCGAAGTCGTCGACCGTGCGGTCCTGGAACTGGCTCACGCGCAGCCAGGCGTAGCCCGGCTCGACCACCTTGGAACGCACGCTTTGCATGCGGATTTCCTCGCGTGTGATCGTCACCGGAAAGCTGCGGCTTTCGCTCTTGCGGAAGATCGTCAGCACGACCTTGGTGTTGGGCTCGCCGCGCATGCGCTTGACGGCCTGGTCCATGGTCAGGCCCTTGACCATGGTGTCGTCGATCTTGGTGATCAGGTCGCCGCTCTTCAGGCCGGCGCGGAAGGCGGGCGAGCCCTCGATCGGCGAGACCACCTTGACCAGGCCGTCCTCCATGCCGATCTCGATGCCCACGCCGACGAAGCGGCCCGTGGTGCCTTCGCGGAATTCCTTGAAGCTCTTCTTGTCGAAGTACTGCGAGTGGGGGTCGAGCCCGGCGACCATGCCGCCGATGGCGTCGGTGATGAGTTTCTTCTCGTCGACCGGCTCAACGTAGTCGCTCTTGACCATGCCGAACACCGCGGCGAGTTGCTGCAGTTCTTCCAGCGGCAGTTGCGACACCGAGTTGCGCGCGATCGCCTGCAACTGCATGGTTGCCAGCGCGCCGGCCACGGTTCCGAGTGCAATCCAGCCTGCCACTCTCAGTTTTGCACCCATATACAACCCGCTTCCTGACTGAGACAAAGATTTCACGCTGCTCCAGTATAAATCTACCAACGCCGCTTGGAGGCGGGGAGGAGCGCGGAAGTTCACGCGGTTTCTGAGGGTTTGCGTGCAGATTGCCGCCGCGCGAGGTGAGCGGCAGCGTGCCGTGCCATTCGTTACGTTTGGTCCCGCCGACAGGAATCGAACCTGTATTTGCCGCTTAGGAGGCGGCCGTTCTATCCATTGAACTACGGCGAGCGGGGTGAGCGTGCAGACCACGCTTCATCGGTGGATCTGCGCTGCGGCCAATCTCGTGTCCCCTGGGGGTCGGCGGCCACCGGCGGGCGCTCCTGCGGCGCACGGGCCACATGCCCATCCGCAAAACGCATTCTACAAAGGCGGCCACCGGGTCCAGGGCGCGGCACGGCGGGCAACCCGGTCGATGTGCACGGGCGTCTGCACGACGAGGCGCGGCATCCTCTTGCCCGCGCAGCATGCCGCGCCGCGGCTCGTGAGGCAGCGCAAGGACGCCGTCGAATTCAATCGAGGGCGATCTCGCCGTCGAACTTGACGTTCAGCTTCAGTCCCGGGATTTCGAGCGTCATCGTGGCGGGCAAGGGCGCATTGCCCTTGAGCGACCCGGCAGCGATTGCCCTCGCAGCGGCGTGCTCGATTTCGCGCTGCGAATTGACGCCGACCATCTTGAGGAACTTGCGGATGCTGAGGTTGAAGGCTTCTTCATTCATGACAGTCTCCGGTCCTGGCGCCAACCGATGGGGCGACAGCCGTCGATTGTGCGCCGATGCTGTCGAGCGCAGCGGTCCGGCGGCGGGGCGCTCGTGCCGCCTCCGGCAAGCGACGGGGTCAGAAGACCTTTGACCAAACTGCGTGTAGTCAATGGCGCATCCGGGCGACTACACTCGGGACTGCTCCGGGGTGCATGTGATGCTGAGATGGCGACGACGCCGAACCCGACGAACTTGATCCGGTTAATGCCGGCGGAAGAAGAGCTGAATTCTTGCTCGATGTGTTGCGGCGCTTGCTGCGACGCGTCGATCAAGGGGCACTTTCCGGAGCACCACCCACCGCCCCGGAAAGGATGCCCCGATGAACGCCCCCGAAAAGCTCGACGCGCAGAAGTTCACTGAACTCCTCACGCTGACGCGCGAACCGTTTCCCGCCTCACGCAAGACCTGGCTGCAAGGCACACGCCACGACCTGCGGGT
>JBGQEX010000096.1:0-15831 GCA_041496605.1 Piscinibacter sp. | reverse complement strand
GACGAGATTCGGATGGGGTAGTTCGGATGAACGAAGGAGTGCCCACATGCTGCGTGGCAACGGCAAGCTGCGCCTGAGCGCACGCGACCTGCGGCGCTGGGTGCGGATCACGGGCTTCGAGCCTGTCGGAATTCGCTGTATCGACGACCTCGTCGAGTACGTCCGGGCGTGCAAGGCGCACTTCTGGGGCACCTCGGAGGACACGCGCTTGGTCCATTGGCTGATCGACGAGGAATTCAATCGCTGTGTCGGTGGAGACGACGCTGAAGACGCCGGCGACAGCGATGATCGCGGCTCAGCATGCATCCAACCGAGCTTGCCGCCACACATCAATGCGGGGCTAAAAGCACTTGCCGGCGGGCGTGCCGCTCTGGAGCGTGAACTTCTCTGGCTCGTGGCGCTGGGTCACGCCGAGACTTCGCGCGCGGTTGAACTGCATCGCATGCTTACCCTGCGAAAGATCCCTGTGCTTCGTCTTGTTGGCCACGGCAGCGATGAAGGCGCCGGTGCAGACGATCCGGAGCCGGAATCGAATCGGTGATCACCGATCACGACGCTGCCATCTGAGCCAACAAGCCTCGCGGTACCGGGGGGGACCGATGCCCGCCGCAAACCACGGCACAAATCCGTCACACCAAAGAAAAACGGGTTAGCGACTTGCATCGCTAACCCGTTGATTTTATTGGCTCCCCGACCTGGGCTCGAACCAGGGACCTACGGATTAACAGTCCGGCGCTCTACCAACTGAGCTATCGAGGAACAGCCTTGAATTATAGCCAGCTTCGGATGCGCATCACAAAGCGGCTTCGACTGAAAGGCGCAGCGTGCGCGGCGCCAGCGGGAACAAGTAGACGTGGCCGAACTCCAGCGGGGACTCCTTCCAGGCGCGGCGGTCGAACAGGTTGTCGACGCCGGCGCGCCACGTCAGCGTGGCGGCGCTCGCGCGCTGCGTGTATCGCGCGGCGACGTCGATGCGGCTGTAGCCCGGAACATGCACGCTGTTGTCCGGCAGAACCATGCGCTGGCTCTCGGCCAAGAGGTTAGCGTCGACGGAGAGGCCGCGCACTGACGCCACGTCGTAGCGGCTCAGCAACTTGAGCGTCGTGCCGGGCACATTGGTGGGGTGCTTGCCGTTGACGGTCACGTCGGCGCTGCCGTCGCGACGTGCCTGCAGCGCTTGCAGGCCGCCTTGCAGCCACCATGCGCTGAGGCGCAAGCCCAGGTTGGCCTCGATGCCGCGGTGGCGCGCGATGCCGTCGGCCTGACGCGTGCAAGTGCCGGCCACGGCGTCGCTGAAGCAGTCGCTGCCGACGTCGGCCCACTGCGGGCGCTCGATGTCGAACCAGGCGACGGTCCAAGTGGTGTCGCCCTGACTGCCTTTCATCCCGAGTTCCACTTGTCGGCTCTTGAGGGCGGGCAGGGCTTCGCCGCGATTGGTGTAGCGCGCGCGGTTGGGTGCCACTTCACTTTCGACGCCGCGGCCCCAGCTGGCGTAGGTGAGCGTGTCAGGCGTCAGCGCGTAGCTGGCCGCCAGCCACGGTGTGCTGAACGACTGCGAATAGCTCGTCGGGCTCGAGCCGTCGGTACGAACGCTGTCGCGGCGGAGTTGCGTGTGGCGCACGCCCACCCACGCGGTGAACTGCTCGTTGAGCTTGATCGCGTCGCGCGCGAAGAACTCGGTGGAACGCTCGTCGCGGTTGGTGTTCTCGTCGGTCAGGCTGGGGTCGGGCGGCGTCATCAACGTGCCTTGCACGTTGCCGGTGCCGACGAAGTTGAAGGCCTGCTGCTGGAAGCGGTTGCGCACCTGGCTGCGCAACACGCCGGTCGAGAAGTCGTGTGCGATGCCCGCGGTTTGCAGCTTGCCGTACAGCGCGATTTCCAGCGCATCGCTGCGGCGGCGTTCGTTCTCGCTGCGGAAGTCGTACAGATCGAAGCTGCCATCGGAGCAGTAGCGGTCGAAGTTGCCCTCGGCGCTGCAGCCATAGGGGAAGGCGACGCGGTCTTGCGAGGTGAGCTGCTGCGTCGCGGCATGCGCCGTCCAGCGCCAGGCATCGCCCAATGCCTGCGACAAGCGAACCGACGCGGTGTTCCCATCCAGCACCACCGGCAGCGACCACGGCTGGTTGTTGAGGTTGATGCGCGGGTCGCCGGGCGCCGGGACGTTCGGGCCGAGCAGGCTGAAACCGGGCACGCTCGGCTGGCTGCGATGGCTGGTCTCGAATTCGGCTTCGAGCAGGGTGTCGGAGCCGATTCGCCAATCACCAGCGACAGCGAGCAGATTGCGATCGCCCTTGGCGCTGCGTGCGTAGGGGTCGAGATGCTCTGCCGCGGCATTGACGCGCAGGCCGAAGGCTTTGGTCTCGCCGAAACGCTCGCCGATGTCGACCGCGCCGAGCACCGAGCCGGGCTGGCGCCAGGCGAGCTGCGCACTGCGAAGCGGGTCCGCGACGGGCCGTTTGACGACGAAGTTCACCAAACCGCCCGGCGCACTGGTGCCGGCCTGCAGGCCGCTCGTGCCCTTGAGGATTTCGATGCGCTCCTTGTTGTCGAGTGGGATCGAAGTCTCGGCGTTGATCGGCAGGCCGTCGCGGCGATAGTTGAAGCGGTTGTCGATGACAAAGCCGCGCACGGTGAGGAAATCCCAATAGCCTTCGGCGTTGTAGGCGTCGCTCACCGAGGGGTCGACACGGGTCACGTCGGACAGGCGCTGAATACCTGCGTCGCGCATCTGCTCGGTGTTGATCACGCTGGCCTGGAACGGCGACTTGGACAAGGGCGTGTCACCCCAGCCGCCGACGCCGATGACAGGGTCGCCGCGGCCGGTGACGGTCACGCGTTCGAGCGTAGTGGTCGTTTGCGCTCCGGTCGACGCGCAGGTGAGGGCGGTGCACGCCGCGAGGAGAGTTCTGGAGAACGAATTGCAAGTTGCCATCGTGATGCCCATGGATCGATGGCAGGTCGGCTGGCTTGGGCCCACGCATACGGGGCCTACTGCGTGCTTCCCTGCGCGAGGATTACCTCAGTCAGGTTCAAAGGGACTTTCTCAGTCGAACGTGGAACGACACGTTCAACACCCCTAGCGAGTGCTGCGTTACGCACGCAGCCCGCGGATTATCGCAGGCTCAAAAGAGAAGGGCCCGCAACGCGGGCCCGCCATCGTTTCTGTCCACAGGCCGATCAATCGAAGACCGGCGTCTCCACACCCAGCACCTTGTGCAGTTTCGGGCTGGTGGTGGTGTATTGCAGGTGGATGCGCTTGTCCGGGAAGACGTACGGCGCCGCCGCGAAGGCCGCCAACGCGGCTTCGTGGAAGCCCGACAGGATCAGCTTCTTCTTGCCCGCGTAGGTGTTCACGTCGCCCACGGCAAAGATGCCCGGAGTGCTGGTCTCGAACTTCTCGGTGTCGACGACGATCTGCTTGCGCTCGAGGTTCAAGCCCCATTCGGCAATGGGCCCGAGCTTGGGGCTCAGGCCGAAGAACACCAGCAGCATGTCCAAGGGCACGACGCGGGTGACGCCGTCGCCTCCGGTGACCTTGATGTTGGTGAGCTTGCCGTTGGCCGCTTCGATGCCGGTGACCTGGCCGACGACGAACTGCATCTCGTAGGCCTCGCACAACTCCTTCATCTTCGCGACGCTGGCCGGCGCGGCTTTGAAGCCGTCGCGGCGGTGCACGAGAATCACGTTCTCGGCCTTGTTGGGGCCGTCCTGCACGAAGTTCAGCGTCCAGTCGAGCGCCGAGTCGCCGCCGCCGACGATCACCAGGTTCTTGCCGGCGAACTGTGCCGGGTTCTTCACGCGGTAGAACAGCTGCGAGCCGTCGAAGTTGTCGAGCCCGTCGACCTTCAGCAGCCGCGGCTGGAACGAGCCGACGCCACCCGCGATGAAGATGGTCTTGGCCAGGAAGCGCGTGCCCTTGCTGGTCTCGACGTAGAAGCGGCCGTCGGCCTGCTTCTCGACGACCGTCACTTCCTGCCCAAGGTGGAAGGTCGCGCCGAAGGGCTCGATCTGCTTGAGCAGGTTGTCGGTCAGTTCCTTGCCGGTGCACACCGGCACGGCGGGGATGTCGTAGATCGGCTTGTCGGGGTACAGCTCGATGCACTGGCCGCCCGGGTAGGCGAGCGAATCGATGATGTGCGCCTTGATCTCCAGCAGGCCGAGCTCGAACACCTGGAACAGGCCGACCGGGCCTGCTCCGACGATCACGGCATCGGTTTCGATCGGGCCGTCATGCGACTCCGCAGTCTTCGAGATCTCCACGTTGGCGTTCGGTTCCATTGTGTTGTTCGTTGTTTACTTGATCAGTTCCGACAGCTTGCCGGTCTTGTCTTTCCACTCGTCGGCATCGGCCGGCGCGGGCTTGCGCTTGGTGATGCTGGGCCAGTTCTTCGCCAGGTCGGCGTTGAGCTTGATCATGTGCTGCTGGTCGCCGGGCACGTCTTCCTCCGGCATGATGGCGTTCACCGGGCACTCGGGAATGCACACCGCGCAGTCGATGCATTCATCGGGGTCGATGGTCAGGAAGTTCGGCCCCTCGCGGAAGCAATCGACGGGGCACACGTCCACGCAGTCGGTGTACTTGCAGCGGATGCACGATTCGGTGACGACGTGGGTCATGACTCAGGCTCGTTGATGTGGGTGGTGCGCGGGCAGCCCGCGCAAACCGGCGATTTTAAGGCCTCAGGGTTTCCACCCGCCCTTGAGGGATGTCAACAGTATGGTCAGTCGCGCGCTGCAGCGGCTTCGCACCGGCGCCGACGGTGACGATGGTCGGGCGCCCGGCATGCAGCATGCTGGCGCGTGGCATCGTGGCCACGCTGTGGTCGCTGTGCAACTGGTCGGGCCAGCCGGCGCGCGACACCACGCTGACCGGCGTGTCGGTCGGCCAGCCGGCTTCGACCAGGCGGCGCGACAACGCGGCCAACTGCTTGCCGGCCATGTAGAAGACCTCGGTGTCGGCGCTGCGCGTGGCGTGCAGTGCGCCACTGCGCGTCATGGCCGTCGTGAGGCTCACGCTGCGCCCGCTGCCGCGGCGCGTCAGTGGGCGTTGCGTGGCGGCGGCAGCGGCGATTGCCGCGGTGACGCCGGGAACCACTTCGCAGGCGATGCCGGCTTGCGCCATCGCTTCGAGTTCCTCCTCGAGCCGGCCGAACACGCTCGGGTCGCCGCCCTTCAGGCGCACGACCAGATCCACCTCGTTGGCATGCTTCACCAGCAGCGCGTTGATCGTCGCCTGCCCGGTGCTGTCACAAAAGCCGCGTTTGCCCACCGGCACCCAGCGCGCGTGCGGCGCCATCTCGCGCAGGGCCGGGTCGGTGAGCGCGTCGAACAACACCACGTCGGCTCGCGCCAGTCGGCGTGCGCCACGCAGCGTGATCAGGTCGGCCGCGCCGGGCCCGGCACCGATGAAGACCACTCGGCCCATGGTCAGAGCGCGCCCGTCACCAACAGCGCGCCGCTGGTGCGGTTGCTGGCGGGGTCGACGATGATCAGCGAGCCGCCGACGCGGTTCGACTCATAGGCCTCGACCGGCAGGGCCTGCTGCGTCTCGACGACCACGTGGCCGATTTCATTGACCGCAAGCTGGTGGGTGTCGATGGCTTCCAGCGTGTGGATATCGAGCCGGCTCTCGATGCTGACGATGCGCGCCTGCACCCAGCGGTTGCCGTGGCGAACCCAGTACTTGCGGCCGACCTGGGCCGGCTCGGTGTCGAGCCAGGCGAGCGTGGCCGAGAAGCGCCGCGCTTCGTGGATGGCGTCGGGCGTGGCGATCCAGTCGCCGCGCGACACGTCGAGCTGCCGATCGAGCACCACGCCAGCCGACTGGCCGGCCTCGACCACGTCGACCACTTCGCCGGCGAGGCGAACCTCGGCCACGGTGGCGAGTTGCCCGCTCGGGAACAGCTGCACCGCATCGCCGGCGCGCACACGGCCGTGGGCCACGCGGCCCCACAGCGTGCGCGGCTGGTTGCCGGTGCCTTCGCCTTCGCGCGCGACGTACTGCACGGGGATCAGCAGGTCACCGTCCTTGCGCTCCTGCGCGGGCGGCAGGCATTCGAGCAATTGCAGCAGCGACGGCCCCTGGTACCACGTGGCATCGAGCGGCTGCGTGACGTTGTCGCCGCGCAGGGCCGACACCGGGATGATGCCGGCGACCGTGATGCCCGCGTGCTCTGCAAAGCCGAGCAGCGCCTCGCGCACGGCGCTGAAGGCTTGTGCCGGATCGTCCACCGCGTCGAGCTTGTTGATGGCGAACACGATGCTCGGTACGCGCAGTAGTTGGGCCAGCAGCGCGTGGCGGCGTGTCTGCGGCAACAGCGGCAGTGGCTTGGCCGTCAGGTCGAGCTTGGTGATGTCGACCAGCACCACGGCCGCGTCGCTGCCCGCCGCGGCGGTGACCATGTTGCGCGTGTACTGCTCATGGCCCGGCGCGTCCGCAATGATGAACTTGCGCTGCTTGGTGGCGAAGTAGCGGTAGGCGACGTCGATGGTGATGCCTTGCTCGCGCTCGGCCTCGAGGCCGTCGGTCAGCAGCGACAGGTCGATCGGCGCCCCGGCGGCCTTCTTCTCCAGCGTGTCGAGCTGGTCGGCCAGAATGGCGCGACTGTCGTAGAGCAGGCGGCCGATCAGCGTGCTCTTGCCGTCGTCGACGCTGCCGGCGGTGAGGAAGCGCAAGGCGCGGTGATCCGCGACTTTCGTCGAGGTCTCGCGGTGGTCTTTCACTTGGGCGGCTTGCATCAGAAATACCCTTCCTTCTTGCGCCGCTCCATCGATGCATCGGAGGTGCGGTCGTCCATGCGCGTCGCGCCGCGTTCGCTGATCGTGACCTTCAGTGTCTCGGCGACGATCTCGGTGGCACTGGCCGCCGGGCTTTCGACCGGGCAGGTGCAGGTCATGTCGCCGACGGTGCGAAAGCGCACTTCGGCGGTCTCCACACTTTCGCCGGCCTCCAGCGGCGTCACCTCGGTCAGCGGCACCAGCAGGCCCTTGCGGCGGATCACCTGTCGATCGTGTGCGAAATACAGGCTCGGCAGCGGGATGTTCTCGCGCGCGATGTACAGCCACACGTCGAGTTCGGTCCAGTTGCTGATCGGGAAGGCGCGCATGTGCTCGCCCGGCTTGATGCGCGTGTTGAACAGCGTCCATAGCTCGGGGCGCTGTTCCTTCGGCTGCCATTGGCCGAAGCTGTCGCGGTGCGAAAAGATGCGCTCCTTGGCGCGTGCCTTTTCCTCGTCGCGGCGCGCGCCGCCCATCAGCACGTCGAAGCGGTGCTCCTCGATCGCTTCGAGCAGCGCCACCGTCTGGTGGCCGTTGCGCGATTCGAGCGGATGCGACAGGCGCACCGTTCCGCGCTTGATCGAGTCTTCAAGGTGGCCGACGACCAGGCGTTCGCCCATCTGCTCGACACGCTGGTCGCGGAACTCGATCACCTCTGGGAAGTTGTGCCCGGTGTCTACATGCAGCAGCGGGAACGGCAGACGGCCCTTGTACTGGCCATCGGCGCCCTTGCTCTTGAAGGCCTTCTCGGCCAGGCGCAGCACCACGCAGGAGTCCTTGCCGCCGGAGAACAGCAGCGCCGGGCGCTCGAACGCAGCGACGGTTTCGCGCAGGATGAAGATGGCTTCTTCTTCCAGCCAGTCGAGGTGGGTGTGGTCGAGTTCGGGGAGCAATTGCTCCACCGTCAGCGGCGCGTTCATGCCTGGGCTCCAATCATCGATACGGCGGGCTCGCTGACGTGCAGGCCGCACTCCTTGGCCTTCTCGTCCTCCCACCACCAGCGTCCCGCACGGAAGTCTTCACCGACAGCGATCGCGCGTGTGCACGGGGCGCAGCCGATGCTCGGCATGAACTCGTCGTGCAGCGGGTTGTAGGGAACGTCGTGGGTGGCGATGTAGTGCCAGACGTCGTTCCAGCTCCAGTCGGCGAGGGGGTTGATCTTGGCGCGGCCCTTGTCGTCGGTTTCGCTGAAGCCGACGACACCGCGGTTGTTCGACTGCTCGCGACGCAGGCCCGTCACCCAGGCGGCGCGCCCGGCAAGCATGCGTGACAGCGGCTCCAGCTTGCGGATGCCACAGCAGGCCTTGCGCAGATCGATGCTTTCGAACATCGCCTTGTCGCCGTTCGTCTTGACGAAGTGGATCACCGATTCGGTCACCGGTTTGTAGACCTCGACCTCCAGGCCGTACCGTTCTGCGATGCGCGAGATCAGCGCCACCGTCTGTTCATGCAGCATGCCGGTCTCGAGCGTTCCCAGGGCGATCGGCAATTGATGGCGAGCGATCAGGTCGGTGATGACCATGTCCTCGGCGCCGAGGCTGGTGGACTGCACGATGCGGCCCAGGTGCTCGCTGGCCGCGGCAATCAACACGTTCTCGGCGTGCGCCAGGCGCTCGTCGAAGCCGGTGGTCTTGCGCGCGTACAGGTCGATCGCGCTCATATCGAGGCCCCTGCCTGGACGAAGTCCTCGGCGCTGGCGTACTCCTCGCCGGCGGGTCTGGCGAACAAGGGCCGGGGCTCCTGGGCATCGCCTTGGTAGTGACCGGGGAAGAAGCGCAGCGCCCGCTCCGCGGCGTCGATCGACTGGTCGGCGCGCAGCACCACGGCGTCGAAGCCGGTGCGCTTGAGCAAGGGCAGCATGTCCACCAGCACTTCGCCGGTGGCGCGGACTTGGCCGCTGAAGCGATAGCGCGAACGCAGAAGGCGCGCCTGGCTGTAGGCGCGGCCGTCGACCCACTTGGGGAAGGGCAGCGCGACGAGGGTGAGCCGCGGCAGGTCCTCGGCCAGGTCTTCGATGTCGGCGTCGTTCGGGAACGCAACGCCCACCGGCGCGTCGGCGGGCCATTGGTGCTTCACACCGTTCCACTGGGCCAGCGTCAACAGGCTGTGGGGTGTCGGCGTCAGCGTGACCATCGGGCCGTCTTCGCCGGTGATCGTGTGCCAGGGGTCGGAATGGGTATCGATGAATTTCATAGGTGTTCTCAAGCGGCGTGCGCGGTGCTGCGGCGTTGGGCGTTGGCCGCGGCCTTGAATCGGTCGATGCCGATGCGCTTGACGGTGTCGATGAACTTCTCGCTGGGGACGCGCTGCCCGCGGTAGGTGTCGATCACCGCTTCGATCACATCGGGCACCTCGTCGGCCGCGAAGGACGGGCCGATTACCTTGCCGGGCGCCGAGCCGCCGCTGATGGCCGAACCGTCGAGCCCGCCGAGCGTGACCTGGTACCACTCGCTGCCGTCCTTGTCGACACCGAGGATGCCGATGTGGCCGCTGTGGTGGTGGCCGCAGGAGTTGATGCAGCCGCTGATGTGCAGGTCGATGTCGCCGATGTCGTAGAGCTCGTCGAGGTCGTCGAAGCGCTCGGTGATCGCCGCCGCGATGGGAATCGAGCGTGCGTTGGCGAGGCCGCAGAAGTCGCCGCCGGGGCAGGCGATCATGTCGGTCAGCAGGCCGATGTTGGGCGTCGCGAAACTGGCAAGCCGCGCGGCTTCCCAGGCGGCGAACAGGTCGGCTTCGCGCACCCACGGCAACACCAGGTTCTGGTCGTGCGAAACGCGCAGTTCGCCGCTGCTGTAGCGGTCGGCGAGGTCCGCGGCGAGTTCCATCTGCTGGTCGGTCACGTCACCGGGCGCCTGGCCCGGGCGCTTCAGCGACAGCGTGACAGCACGGTAGCCGGGGATCTGGTGCGAATGCACGTTGCGCTCGACCCAGCGCTTGAAGCCGATCGGCGCATCGCTGGGCACATGCAGCTTGCTGCCGGGCTGCGGCTTCACGCCGGAGGGAAGCTGGAAATGTGCCGCGACGCGGTCGAACTCGGCCTGACTGATGATGTGCGCCGATCCGTCGAGGTCGCGCTCGAGGATGTTGGCGTATTCCTTATTGACGTCGTCGATGAACTTCTGGCCCTCGGCCTTGACGAGGATCTTGATGCGCGCCTTGTACATGTTGTCGCGCCGGCCGTAGCGGTTGTACACGCGCACGATCGCTTCGATGAACACGAGGATCTGCTGCCACGGCAGGAAGTCGCGGAACGTCGTGCCGATCACCGGCGTGCGGCCCATGCCGCCGCCGACCAGCACCTTGAAGCCGACCTCGCCGGCATCGTTCTTCAGCAGCTGCAGCCCGATGTCGTGCCAGGCGATCGCGGCACGGTCTTCATGCGCGCCGCTGACGGCGATCTTGAACTTGCGCGGCAGGAACGCGAACTCGGGGTGCAGAGTGCTCCACTGGCGCAGGATCTCGCAATAGGGCCGCGGGTCGACGATCTCGTCGGCCGCGACGCCGGCAAAGCAGTCGCTGGTGATGTTGCGGATGCAGTTGCCGCTGGTCTGGATCCCGTGCATGTTGACGGCGGCCAGCGCGTCCATCACATCGGCGCTGCGCGTCAACGGAATCCAGTTGAACTGCAGGTTCTGGCGCGTCGTGAAGTGGCCGTAGCCGCGGTCGAATTCGCGGGCGATGCGTGCCAGCGCGCGCAACTGCGTCGAATTCAGCTCGCCGTAGGGCACGGCAATGCGCAGCATCGGCGCATGGCGCTGCACGTACCAGCCGTTCTGCAGGCGCAGCGGGCGGAACTCGTCGTCGCTGAGCTGTCCGGCCAGGTTGCGCTGCAGTTGGTCGCGGTATTGCGCCGCGCGCTGGCGGACGAACTGCTTGTCGAAATCGGTGTAGGCGTACATCGTCGGATTCAGTAGATGACCTTGAGGCCGGCAGTGACCAGCGACACGCAAAGCAGCCCGCGCACCAGGCGGTCGGGCATCCTGCGTGTCAGTTGCGCACCGAGCCAGATGCCGGGAATCGAGCCCAACAACAATGCCGCGAGCAGCCCCCAGTTGATGTGGCCCAGCGTCGCGTGGCCAATGCCCGCGACGAGCGTCAGCGGCACCGCATGGGCGATGTCGGTTCCGACCAGGCGGCGCGCTTCGAGACGGGGGTGGAGCAACAGGATCAACGTGGCGCCGATCGCGCCGGCGCCGATCGAGCTCAGCGACACCAGCACGCCGAGGATGACGCCGCTCAGCACGGTCAATGCCGGCTTGCGCGACGCGGGAATCCAGCGCTCGAGCCGCAGCCCGACGGTATGCCAGGCCTGGCGGTAGGCCACTGTGACGGCGGTCAGCAGCAACGCGATGCCGAGCGAGAAGGTCAGCGCGCTGGCCCAACCTTTGGTGATGCCGGTGAAGTGCATCAATCCGATGGTCAGCAGCGAGGCCGGAATGCTGCCGGCGAGCAGCAGGCCCGCGATGCGGTAGTCGACGTGGTCGTGGCGATGATGCGCCACGGCGCCCGAGGTCTTGGTGATCGCGGCGAACCACAGGTCGGTACCGATCGCCACCGCGGGGTTCAGTTTGAACACGGTCAGTAGCAATGGCGTCATCAGCGAGCCGCCGCCCACACCGGTCATGCCGATGATGGCGCCGACGCCGAAGCCGCTGAGTACCGCAATGAAGTCCATGGCTTGCCTGTCTCTCGCGCACGGCGAACACGCCCTGCGAACTTGGTTAGGCGACTGTATGGAGCTTGGATAGCTATGAAAAGAACACTTTCGGAGGATGCTTATTCTCCGAAGGCATATGAAGTCGGTATTCGGCCTGCTTCTAGAATCCAGCGATGTCTGTTGTTGTCCTGAGAGCTGCGCACTGGCTGCCCGCGCTCGTTTTGCTCGCCTTGGCCGCCTGCCAAACCGCACCCACCGCGCCGCCGGCGCCTCCGATGGCCCCCGTCGTGCCGGCGCCCGAACTCGTGGCGCCCAGGCCTGCGCCGCGTCCGCCGCGCATCGGTCTGGCTCTGGGTGGCGGCGCCGCGCGCGGTTTCGCGCACATCGGCGTCATTCAGGTGCTGGAGGAAAACGGCATCCAGGCCGACCTGGTGGTCGGCACGTCGGCGGGCAGTCTGGTCGCGGCGCTGTACGCCTCGGGCAAGGGCGGCGTGATACTCGGTCAACTCGCCGACACCATGGACGAAGCGGCCTTCACCGATTGGTCGTTTCCCGGGCGGGGCGTGATCCGCGGTGACGCGCTGGCCAAGTACGTCCGCGACAACACGGGCGGTCGCACCATCGAGCAGTTGCCGCTGCCCTTGGGCATCGTCGCGACCGACCTCGACAACGGCCAGGCGATCCTGTTCCAACGCGGCGATATCGGCCTCGCCGTGCGCGCGTCAAGTGCCGTGCCGGCGGTTTTCCAGCCGGTGCGCATCGGCACACGCGAGTACGTGGACGGGGGGTTGGTGTCACCAGTGCCGGTGCGCTTTGCGCGCCAGATGGGCGCCGAACTGATCATCGCCGTGGACATCTCGGCGGCACCCGAAGGCCACGCGACCGGCGATCCGGTGCGCATGCTGCTGCAGACCTTCGCGATCATGGGCCGGAGCATCAACAACTTCGAGTTGCGCGAAGCCGACGTCGTAATGCGCCCGAAGCTGAACGATGTGTCGGGTGCCGATTTCGCGTCGCGCAAGTACTCCATCCTGGCCGGGCGCGAAGCCGCACTGGCTCAGCTGGCGGACCTCAAGCTGCGCATCGCTGCGAAGACGAAATAGCGCCGCACAAATAAAGAGGCCCGGTACAAGACCGGGCCTGAAGGTACCTTCAAAGGGGGATTCGAGAGGTACCGAGGAGACAACCTTTCAGGGACACCGCAAGGGTCGCTCGCGGTATTCCTCAGATGCGAGTCCCAGCCAGAAGTTCAACCCCTGGACAACGATCTACCCGACGAATCCGTCCCGTCGCGGCGATCAGGCCGCGCGCTTGGCCTTCGACGTGGTCGCTTGGGTGGCCTTCACCGCTTGCGAGGTCACGGCCTGGAAGTTGGCTTCGGCGACGTCAGCGGCTTGCTTGGCAGCCTTGTGAACGCTTTCGTAGGCGTTGTTCGCGGCGGCCACGGCCGAGCGAACCAGGGCGACGGCGTTCTCGGTGCCGGCCGGTGCGTTCTTCGCAGCGGTGTCAACCACGGCGATGAACTTCTTCTGCGCTTCGGCGGCGGTTTCCTCGGCGACCTTGCTCACTTCGGCATTGGTCGCAGCGGCGATGTCATACAGATGGCGGCTGTAGGCAGCGGCCTTCTCGGCGGCGGGCTGCAGCAGACCGGCTTGCAGGGCGAACAGCTCTTGCGCGTCCTTCACCGACAGGGCGGCACGGGTCGTTTCGGCGGCTTCGCCCATCGCGGCCTTGGCCACTTGCAGGTTCAGCTCGACGAGCTTCTCGACGCCTTCGAATGCCTTGTTGGTCAGGCCGAAGAGGGTTTCGACATTGGCCTTGTGGGCAGCAACGATTTGTTCAGCGGTCAGCATGGTGGATCTCCAGTACGGGTTGGTTTCGAGACACTCGGTACCGCGCTTTGTTGCGCTGCACCATGACCCGAAGTATAGGGATGCTTTGTGACAATGCAAGCATTTTTGTTGCGGTGCAGCAATTGTAGGAGCAATGCTCTAAATCCGTCGCGACGCCCGGCAGTTCACGTGCCGCACGTCTGTCTCGGCGATATCGCCACAATGTGACGAGATGCAAATCTTCACCTCGGACCAGTTCGTCCTGCCGTTGCCGGAAGGTCACCGCTTTCCGATGGCGAAGTACCGGCTCTTGCGTGAGCAGGTGGCACGGGCACTGCCCGCCGCGCGCTTGGTGGAAGCGCCGGCGGCGAGCGATGGTGAGTTGGCGCTGGTCCACACGCCCGCCTATGTGGAGGCGGTGGCCGAGGGCCTGCTCAGCCCGGCGCAGCAACGCGAGATCGGCTTTCCGTGGTCGGCGCGTGGCGTCGAGCGCGCCCGCCGCTCGGTCGGCGCCACCATTGCGGCGGCGCGTCTGGCGCTGCGCGAGGGCGTGGCGGCCAACCTCGCCGGCGGGACGCACCACGCCAGCGCCGACAAAGGGGCAGGCTACTGCGTCTTCAACGACGTGGCGGTCGCGGCGCGCCTGATGCAAGCCGAGTGGCATCGTCAACGCAGGCAGTTGTTGCGGGTGGCGGTGATCGACCTCGACGTGCACCAGGGCAACGGCACCGCATCGATCTTCGCCGACGACCCGACCGTGTTCACGTTGTCGATGCACGGCGCGAAGAACTTCCCGTTCCGCAAGGAAGCCAGCGACCTTGATGTCGAACTGCCCGACGGTTGCGTTGACGCGCCCTATCTGGCGGCGCTGGACCGGGCGCTGGCCGAACTGTGGCGGCGCCATGGCAGCGCGCCACCGGGGCTGATCTTTTACCTGGCCGGCGCCGACCCCCACGAAGGCGACCGGCTCGGGCGGCTGAAGCTCAGCACCGACGGCCTTGCCGAGCGCGACCGGCGCGTCTTCGCGGCGGCCCGCGAGCGGCGCATTCCGCTGGCGCTGTCGATGGCCGGCGGCTACGGCCGCGTCATCGAAGACACCGTTGCGGTTCAGCTCAACACCGTGCGCGCGGCGCTGGCCAGCTGGCGGCAATGGAACAATACGGCCCCATGACTCAGCGAGTGCAAGCCGAACACCGTGACGCCTACCGGCACTTCACCACCTTGTCGACCCGCTGGATGGACAACGATGTCTACGGCCACGTCAATAACGTCGTGTACTACAGCCTGTTCGATACGGCGGTCAACGGTTACCTCATCGACGCCGGCGCGCTCGACATCGAGCACAGCGCAGTGATCGGTCTGGTGGTCGAGACCCGCTGCAACTACTTCGCGCCGATCGAGTTCCCGCGCCGCATCGAAGCCGGCTTGCGGGTGGCGCACATCGGGAAGTCGAGCGTGCGCTACGAGATCGGCCTGTTCGCCGAAGGCGACGCACTCACCGCCGCGCGCGGCCACTTCGTGCATGTGTACGTCGACCGCCCGACGCGACGGCCGGTCGCCTTGCCCACCCCCTTGAAACACGCCTTGCAAGGACTGCTGTGAACCCCACGCCCGAACAGATCGCACACGTCGACGCGGCCATCACCTCGCGCAAGTCGGTGCGCGCCTTCCTGCCGACGCCGGTGCCGCGCGGGACCATCGAAGACATGTTGCGCGTCGCGTCGCGCGCGCCGTCGGGCACGAATACGCAGCCGTGGAAGGTGTACGTGTTGACCGGTACGTCGAAGAGCGAGTTGTCGAGCAAGATACTGGCCGCCTACGACGACCCCGAGGAGGCTGCCACGCACAAGGAGGAGTACGCCTACTACCCGACCGAATGGCGCGCGCCGTTCATCGACCGGCGGCGCAAGATCGGCTGGGACTTGTACGGGCTGCTGAAGATCGGCAAGACCGACAAGGCCCGCATGCACGATCAGCACGGCCGCAACTACAGTTTTTTCGACGCCCCGGTGGGGCTGATGTTCACCATCGACCGCGTGATGCAGCAAGGCAGCTGGATGGACTACGGCATGTTCCTGCAGAGCCTCATGGTCGCGGCGCGCGCTCGCGGCCTGGACACCTGCCCGCAGGCCGCGTTCACGCAGTTCCACCGCATCATCATGGAACACATCGGCGCGCCACCCAACGAGATGCTGGTCTGCGGCATGTCGCTCGGCGTGGCCGATACTGCGGCGCCGGAGAATGCGCTGGTGACCGAGCGCGAGCCGGTGGCAGGCTTCGCCTGCTTCCTCGAATGAACCTCCCACACCACATGTCGACATTTCCGACAAGAACAACACAACGCCTTGCCATCGCGTTGGCACTGGCGTTGCTGCCGATGGCCGGCCATGCCGCCGAGTTCGACGGGCGCTTACTGACGCCGGTTTGGGGCATCCCGTTCGCCGGATTGCTGCTGTCGATCGCGCTGTGCCCGCTGCTCGTAGCGCGGTTCTGGCACCACCACTTCGGCAAGGTGTCGGCCGCCTGGTCGCTCGCTTTCTTCGTGCCGTTTGCCGTCGTCTTCGG